>CAZYJK010000063.1:0-10965 GCA_964647865.1 uncultured Veillonellaceae bacterium
GCAGCGTTCGCTTGCCTCTATGCTTTACTGATCAGCATGTTTGTCTATCGGACGCTATCGTTACGCGATTTGCCCACTGTGTTGATCGAAACATTGAAATTGAGCTCGCTGTCATTATTTGCGCTGGCAGCGGCCAGCGCGCTGGGCGAATTGCTGGGGTACTACAGGGTGGCGACTGCTGCCGAGGCTTTTTTTACAACGTATATCACCAGCCCGTGGATATTCATGACGATTGTGATTGCTTTTTTCTTGTTCATCGGAACCTTTATGGATGCAATCCCGGCGATGATTCTGTTCATTCCTGTCTTGCTGCCGATTTCACTGAAACTAGGCATTGATTCAGTGTTGCTCGGGATTGTCACTGTCATTACCCTGGCAATCGGCCTGATTACGCCGCCCTATGGGCTGTGTCTATTGATTGCTTCCTCAATCGGCAACCTACCGATTGAACGTTCGTTCAAGGCGGTGCTGCCGTATTTGGCAGTGATATTAGTAGTCTTGGTGTTTGTAGCTTATTTCCCTGACCTTAGCATGATGTTGCCCAGAATGATGAGCAAGTAAAATATGAACGACAGAGGGAGGTAAGCTCATGACAACGACAAAAATTGAAACTGCAATCCAGGTTGATTTGGCGAAATGCACGCGCTGCGGTTTTTGCGCTGAGGTATGTCCATCGGGAATCATTCGTGTGGATGCAAACGGTCCTGAACTGGTAGCGCCAAAGGCCTGCATCAGATGCGGCCATTGTGTGGCGGTCTGCCCGCAGGCGGCGATGGATCACAACCGCAACCCGCTGGCAAAACAAGTGAAGCGCTCGGCAAGTTTGACGGTTTCCGCCGAGATGGCCGAGCAGTTTATCCGCAGCCGGCGCTCGATACGGGCTTATAAACCGGAAAAAGTTTCGCAGGAAAAAATACTGCGGTTGCTGAATGTTGCCCGTCTGGCTCCCTCCGGCGGAAATTCACAAGGAGTTTCCTTTTTGGTTTTAAGTGATGCTGCTGTGTTAAAACAAATATCAGCGGCGGTAGTCGATTGGCTGGAAGAACAAATCAACCTGGGCGTGGCATGGACGAAACCTTATGCGGGGATGGCGAAGATCTATCGTGAAACCGGCTACGACGTGGTGTTGCGGGGAGCGCCGCACTTGCTGCTTTCGCTGGCGGCGACAGGCAATCCGATTGGTCGCGATAATGGCCGTTATGCGCTGACTTATGCAGAATTATTTGCAACTTCATTGGGTCTTGGCAGCTGCTGGGCCGGCTTCTTTGAAATGGCCGCCTTTGCGAATTATCAACCGCTGCTGGACCTGATCGGTGCGCCGGAAGGCAAGACGATTACTGGCGCAATCATGTTGGGTGTGCCAAGACATCAGTATCAACTGTTGGTAGAACGCAATCCGCTGGATGTGTCGTTCAAATAGCAACAGAAGCGTAGGGCATAAAATAAAGCGGGGTGACTGTCAAGGTTTTGGCCTTGACAGTCACCCCGCTTTATTTTATAATCAATCCATGATTGAAAAAATGCTTCGCATTGGCCGGTTATATGATTGTTACGGCGCGTTGCTGACAGAGAACCAGCAAAAATGTCTGGAGCTACATTATCTGCAAGATTTGTCGCTGGGCGAAATCGCGGCCGAATTGTCGGTTTCCCGTCAGGCGGTGAACGACATGCTGCGCAGGGCGGAAGATTCGCTGGAACAATACGAAGCGAAACTCAACCTTTATTCGCAGGAGCACGAGCGGTTCCAAGCGCTGCAGGCACTACGGAAAATACTCATGGACGCAAATGAAAAATCACAGACGGATCATGCACTGCTAAATCTGGCTGTCGAAAGAATCGACGATATTCTCAAACAAGAGATGAGGGACTGAGACGTGTTGTTTTCAGGATTGGCTGACCGTTTACAAGGTATCTTTAAGAATCTGCGTGGCCGCGGTCGTTTGTCGGAGGCCGATGTCAACGAATGTTTGCGCGAAATTCGCATGGCCTTGTTGGAAGCTGACGTAAACTTCAAGGTCGTCAAGGATTTCACTGCCCGGGTCAAAACCCGCGCTGTAGGGGCTGATGTCCTGGAGAGCCTGAATCCGGCCCAGCAGGTCGTCAAAATCGTGTATGAAGAGATGACCGAAATGATGGGCGGCGCCCAGCGCAGCATCACCATGGCATCCGAACCGCCCACCGTGATCATGATGGTCGGATTGCAGGGTTCCGGCAAGACGACGACGGCTGCCAAATTGGCCAGGCACTTTGCCAAACAAGGCAAACGGCCTTTGTTGGTGGCGGCCGACTTGTATCGACCGGCAGCCGTACAGCAACTGCAAACGCTTGGCAAGCAACTGGACATTCCTGTGTTGGCGATCGAAGGAGAAACGAATCCGTTGGCGGTAGTCCGGTCGGTTCGTGAAACGGCGCTGGCGCAGCTCAGGGATGTCGTGATCGTCGATACAGCCGGCCGATTGCATATCGACAACGAACTGATGAATGAACTTAACAATATCAAGGCGCTGGTCAAACCTCACGAAATCATGCTGGTGGTTGACGCGATGACCGGACAAGATGCGGTCAATGTCGCGGAAAACTTTCACGGCGTGGTGGGAATCGACGGGATCATCCTGACAAAGATGGACGGGGACGCTCGCGGTGGCGCGGCGTTGTCGGTCAGGGCAGTCACAGGGCGGCCGATTAAATTTGTCGGTAGCGGCGAAAAAACCGAGAACTTGGAAATGTTCCACCCGGACCGGATGGCGTCGCGAATTTTGGGAATGGGCGACATGCTCAGCCTGATTGAAAAGGCGCAGGAAACGTTCGACAAAGATAAAGCGATGGCTTTGCAGCAAAAAATGCGCAAAGACGAGTTCACGCTCGATGACTTCTTGACGCAGATGCAGTCGATTCGCAAAATGGGTTCGTTTGAACAACTGCTTGGCATGATTCCCGGTTTGGGCGGCAAAATGAAACAACTCCAGGACATGCAGGTCGACGAGAAGGACATGAATCGGGTGGAAGCGATCATTCAGTCCATGACAAAGAAAGAACGCCGCGACCCATCGATTATTAACGGGAGTCGCCGCAAGCGCATCGCTGATGGCAGCGGTACCAGGGTGCAGGATGTCAATCGCCTGTTGAAACAATTTCTTGAAGCACGCAAGATGATGAAGCGTATGCAGGGGATGCAAAAAGCTGGACAAAAACTTTCTTCCTTCCGGTTGCCGTTCGGCAATTGAGATTGATGAATATCCAATACCAATGATGGTTTGATTTTGAAAAGGAGGTGAAAGATATGGCGGTAAAAATTCGTTTGCGTCGTATGGGGGGCAAAAAGGACTCGTTTTTCCGGATTGTGGTGGCTGACTCCCGGTCCCCTCGTGATGGTCGTTTTGTGGAATCCATCGGTTACTATGACCCGACCACAGAGCCTGCGACAGTGAAAATGGATGAAGAAAAAGCGCTCGAGTGGATAGCCAAAGGCGCCCAGGTTACCGATACGGTAAAAGCCCTGCTGCAAAAGCAAGGGACCCTGAAGAAAATCGAAGAAATGAAACAACAAGCCCGGAAGGAGGGCTAGTCCAGATGAAGGAACTCGTCGAATTGTTGGTGAGGTCTCTGGTGAAGAACCCGGATCAAGCCTGCGTTACGGAACGCATTGAAAATGACACCTGGATTTATGAAGTGACGGTTGCCCAGGAAGATATGGGCAAGGTCATCGGCAAGCAGGGCCGTATTGCCAAAGCGATCCGTACCGTGGCCAAAGCGGCGGCAACCCGCGATAATCGAAGGGTAATGGTGGAGATAATCGGATGAAGACAATCACTTTAAAATGTCCGGTGACAGTCAAGTCGAAAGTTACTGACGTTCTTAAGGAACAGCTGGTAGCTGAGATCAAGGAAGCCATGGCCAAGGTCGATATGGAGTTGCAACAAATCGAGTTTCATGCCAAGCGCTTGATGACCGAACAGGTCCGTTCCGACGTGCAGGGATTGACTGCATTGCGGCAACAGATCGATGGCGAGAAACAAAAGCGGCTGGAACTAAAAAACCACCTGCAGGAAAAAATGAAAGAAACGAGCCAACTGGAACTCGGCGCTGAGATTGTTCAGGGAACGATGGAACAGATGGTAACGGTTCAAGAAGGCGACGACCTGCAAAAACTGATGAATCGTGAGATTTTGCTGGAAGACGGCAAAATTCTGGCGATTCGAGAATGAGATGAGGGCGCAGTGAAAGATAATTTGATCGCTGTGGCCAGAATATCTTCAGCGCATGGAGTCCGTGGAGAGGTGAAGTTGTTGCCTCTCACGGACTTTCCGCATCGTTTTGAATCGACGAAGTATTTGTTGCTTGCCGATGGGACAAAACTGATGTTGGAATCGGCCCGTGTGCACAAAGGGATGGTTCTGGCGAAGATTCGCGGATTTGATACGCCGGAAGTCTGGCTGGATTATCGGCAAAAAGAACTGTATGTCACCGAAGACGATTTGATGCCGCTGCCTGCCGGTCAGTATTATATCTATCAAATGATCGGATTGACGGTGTTTGATGAACAGGGGACGCTGCTGGGGGAATTGTCTGATGTGCTGCAGACAGGCAGCAACGATGTCTATGCGGTGAAATTGACGGATGGCAAAGAACTGCTGGTTCCGGCGATTGAGAGCTTCGTCAAGCAGATTGACATGAATGCCCGCAAGATGATCGTGGTTGTCCCGGAGTATTGGTAACGCAGATGCGAATTGATATCGTATCGTTATTTCCCGAGATGTTTGCCGGTCCGCTTGGCTGCAGCATCATCGGCCGCGCCCGCGACTCCGGGCTGGTAGAGCTGAATGTGATCAATCCGCGTGATTTTACTACCGACAAGCACCATATCGTTGACGACTATCCTTTTGGCGGCGGTTCGGGGATGGTGATGAAGCCAGAGCCGTTTTTTGCCTGTGTTGAGAGTTTGGTCGAAAATATTGCGACAGATAAGCGACGAGTGATTCTGATGAGTCCGGTCGCGCCGCGTTTTTGTCAGGCGGATGCCGAACGACTAAGCCAGTATGAGCATATTGTTTTGTTATGCGGGCACTATGAAGGGGTCGATGAACGGGTACGCGAGCATCTCTGCGACGAAGCGCTGTCGATTGGCGACTATGTGTTGACTGGCGGTGAACTGCCGGCAATGATTGTCACCGATACTGTGGTACGGTTGCTGCCTGGCGCCTTGGGCGCGGAAGATGGAGCCGCCAAGGATTCCTATTCGTCCGGGCTGCTTGAATATCCCCAGTATACGAGGCCCAGGCAGTATCGGCAGTGGGAAGTCCCTACGGTGATACTGTCCGGCAATCATGCGGAAATCGACCGCTGGAGACGGCAACAATCTCTGTTGCGGACGTGGCAGTTGCGGCCCGATTTGTTGGAAACCGCATCCCTGTCGCCAGCAGATTTGAAATATCTGTCCACATTGAAAAACCAGTCGGAAGAAACCGAAAAATAATCATGCTTTTGATTGTTTTTGTCAAATGATTATGATACAATCTTAATGTTTATACAGGGTGGTCCGCTGAGTGGCTATCGCCGCCATGAACATCCGAAGAAGGGGGAGCTATCATGGATATTATCAGGATTTTGGAACAGGAACAATTGCGCGCCGACATTCCCGCATTTCGACCGGGAGACACCGTCAGAGTGCAGGTAAAGGTCGTTGAAGGAACCCGTGAACGTCTGCAGGCCTTTGAAGGCTTGGTCATTGCCCGCAGTGGCGGAAGTTCGCGTGAAACTTTCACCGTACGCCGTATTTCCTACGGTGTTGGCGTGGAAAGGACTTTTCCGGTGCATTCCCCGCGCGTTGAAAAAATTGAAGTCGTGCGTCGCGGTGTGGTTCGTCGTGCGAAGCTCTACTATCTGCGCAAACTGACCGGTAAAGCAGCCCGAATTAAAGAAAAACGCTAAAATTTAACGAGAGAAAAGGGGCTGCAAGCAGTCCCTTTTTCTTCATTTGCGGAGAGGTCGTGTTTTTTTGTCAACAATCGATTGGGGACAGGAAGTCAAAGACTGGGTAGTATCGATACTGATTGCTGTCGTACTTGCCTTGTTCATCCGATACTTTATTGTAGAGCTTTATCTGGTCGAAGGACCGTCGATGCGTCCAACCTTGGTCCATAGCGAACGGTTGGTCGTCAACAAGTTTCTGTATCATTTCCGCACGCCGGAGCGTGGCGAGATCATTGTGTTCCGCTATCCGCGCGACCCCAGTCGCGACTTTATCAAGCGGGTGATCGGCTTGCCGGGCGATATGATTGAAGTGAAGCAGGGCCAGGTGTTTCGCAATGGTGAATTGCTGAAGGAACCGTATATTTTGGAAATGACCCGCGGCAACTTTCCGGCGACAAAAGTACCGGAAGGCCATTTGTTTGCCATGGGCGACAATCGCAATAATTCCGAAGATAGCCGCTCGCGGGCCGTAGGCTTTGTGCCGTTCCAGATGGTCAAAGGCAAGGCCATGCTGGTATTTTGGCCGCCTTCCGAATTCAAGACGTTGCCATAATGAGAGTTTGGCATGAGTAAAACGATTCAATGGTATCCTGGCCATATGGCCAAGGCGACGCGGATTCTTAGCGATGATCTCAAGGTGGTCGATGTGGTCATCGAAGTGCTGGACGCCCGGTTGCCGCTTAGCAGCGCCAATCCGGTGTTGCAGGAGTTGATCGGATCGCGGCCGACGGTTATTGCATTGAATAAGTCGGATTTGGCTGATCCGGTAGTAACCGAAGCGTGGGTACGATTTTTTGAGAAACAGGGTCGACCGGCAGCTCTGCTGAATGCAGTCGACGGGAAGGGAATACGCAACCTGATCCAGAAGGCCAAACAGGCAGGCGCGCCGGCGCTGGAAAAACTGACTCGAAAAGGGCTGCGACCGAGACCGGTGCGTGTGATGATCATGGGGATTCCCAACGTCGGAAAATCGTCCCTGGTCAATCGTGTTGTGAAGGGTGCGCTTACAAAGACCGGCGATAAACCGGGGGTTACACGTGGCCGGCAATGGATCCGGGTCGATAGCGATGTCGATTTGCTGGACACGCCGGGAATTTTGCCGCCAAGTCTGCCCAACCAGCAAAGTGCACTGTTGCTCGGAATCTGCGGTGCGATAAAGGATACGATTTATGATAGCGGAGAGGCTGTATTGGAGTTGATTCGTCAACTGGAGATCCGCTATCCCGGCAAACTCCAGCAACGCTACCTCAAAGGAGGCGCGTTTGCGGGAAACACACCGGAAGAAGTGCTGGAACAGGCGGCCCGTCTGCAAGGTCAACTTGGCAAGGACGGGATTGTTCAGACAGAAAATATGGCCCGGATGATGCTGGCGGACTTTCGTCAGGGCCGGTTGGGGCCGATTTCTTTTGAAATGCCGGAAGACAGATAGGCTTATGCAGCCGGAGTTGTTCGAGGATGCGGGGCCACAAAGCCGGTTTGGAATGCATGCTTACGAACAGTATTGGCGGCAACAAGGGTTTGTGCAGATAGCCGGAACCGATGAAGCCGGCCGGGGACCGCTGGCGGGACCGGTCGTTGCCGCCGCTGTGATTTTGCCTGCGGGGCTGGATATCCCTTTTCTGAATGATTCAAAACAACTAACGGACAAACGTCGGCGCCTGTTGTTCACAGAAATCAACGAAAAAGCGATTGCCGTGGCCTGGAGCCAGCTGACGCCGACGGAGATAGACTTGCTCAATATCTATCAAGCGTCACGTCAGGCGATGTTGCAGGCATTGGCAGGCTTAAAACAACCATTTGACCTCGTATTATCGGATGCGATGCCGCTACCGGACCTGACGGTTCCCTGCGTGCCGATCATCCGGGGTGATGCGCTGAGTGCAAGTATCGCAGCCGCATCGGTTATCGCCAAAGTCGTCCGTGATGACCTGATGGCAGAATTTGATGAGCTATATCCTGGATATGGCTTCAGACAGCATAAAGGCTATGGAACACCAGCCCACCTGAAGGCTCTGCGGACACTAGGTCCCTGTGCCATCCACCGGCGTAGTTTTGCGCCGGTCAAGTCGTGGAGGTCGACCGATGAAGATTGATGAACTGATGCGGGAGACAACAATCAAACTGGACCAGGCCGCCAAAGGAAAAGTGGCGACTGGTACGGTTGCGTCGACAGAGGTGGCGGCTCTGGTTGCCGATATCATGCCGGATTCGGATTTTTTCTTTCCGGATTTGCTGCAATCCTTTGCCAAACTGCTTTCACGGCGTCAGGAACTGATGGAGTTGTTGCCGCAGGCTGCGCAGAGCAGGCTGAATGACACGGCGGGTTCTCCGCAAACGGTTCTGCCGCGTTCGCCGGAAAATCCAGCATCAGCTGGTGGACAAACCATCAATACGCCATTTCCGCAAGGGCTTTCCGGTTTGGCGCGCGATAGCCGGATGATGACCGATACGCTTCGGCAGATGATATCGGAACTGGAATTCGTCGAACGGGTGCCTGATTTGGCGAGTGTTTACGAACAAGTGCGAATCAAGCCGGCTGAAATTGCCGGACAGCGGCAAAATAGCACGGGTGTGTTTGTTATGCCTGGCTCAACCGGAATAGAACCACAAGACCCTTTGGCGCAAACCGCGTCGCAACGTGTCAGTTCAGTGATGGCGGTGCTGCAGTCAGTAGTGGATGCGGCGCAGAATCCGTCTGTTCTGATGTCAAATTTGAACCGCATCTCGGCGCAGGCCGCGGCGACAGGGAAAATTGCACCGGAGTTGGCCGCGTGGGTGGATGAGGTCGAGGCAACGCTGGACGTGATGCCGGAAACGCCGGAGTTTACTGCTGCATTGTCGAAATGGATTAATCAGGTTGACCCTCGTATCTTGCGGCTCGCGCAAACGGTTGAAAAGCCGGAGCTGGTCAGGGCCTGGGCTGCAGTCCAGGCACTAAACGACTTGCCGCACCCCGTGGAACAGTCATCCGCGACTATTGCTGCAAGACCGGCGCTTGGCAACGAGCCTGCCGGACAGAAAGTGATGCCGCAGCTTGATTTGTTACGCTCGGTTGTGCAACGGATTGTCGATTTGCCGGCACCGGTTCAAATAGGACAGACAACCAATCAACTGGCATCGCTTTCCCAGGTTGGAAGATTTGAGTTGTTATTGTCAGCCGCGGCGGCGCGCCCGGAGCTCCTGGAAAAATTACTTGTCGTGCTGCCTGAGTTCGTGACTGCTGCAGAAACTTCCCCGACGTCCAAAGCGATGCCGCCAGCGCTTCACACATTGACCCAGTCTGCGCCCCAATGGTTGAAAACACTGGCAGAGCGGGAAGAAAAGCCGGTATTGTTGCAGTTCTGGCTTGCCGCAAAAGCAGCAGATCTTAGCCCGTGGATAAGCATGGAACCGGCTGAGCGCCAACAATTGACAACGGTACTGAAAGAACTTCGCTCGACTTTTGAACAACCTGAGGCGTTTCGCACACCGCGGGAAGATACAAGTTCTCGCAGTTTCATGATGCAGGTCCCGTTGTATGCGCCTGGTCAAGAACGACCATATCCGGCGCTGATCCAGGTTTTTGAAGAAAAAAAGGAACGCGGCGGAGGACAGTTGCCGGAACAGGAAGTCTGGGTCCGCGTTTCGCTGGAAACTGATCATATCGGTACTGTAGACCTTAGTTTTCGTCTGCAGGAAAAGAAATACCTGTCGATTTTCAGCCGGTTTGCCGATCCGCAAGCGGCGTCGGACTTTCGGTCGTCCTTGTCGGAGTTGCGTAAAGAGATGGCTGGCACATCGTTGGAATTGAAAAAAATTGCCGTAGCCGGCAGAATCCATCGCGGAGGCAAAGCCGATGGATAAAGCAAAACAGAAACCACCTCAGGAAGCAGTGGCAATCCGCTATGACCGTGACCGGGAAAATGCCCCGCGGGTTGTGGCAAAAGGCAAAGGCTATGTTGCCGAACAACTGCTGGCGATAGCCAGGCGACACGCGGTTCCGGTGTATCAGAACCAGACCGTCACCCAACTGTTGATGGCGGTGGAACTGGACCGGGAAATCCCGCCGGAGTTGTACCAGGCGGTTGCCAATGTTCTGGCCTATGTATATCGGATGGATGGGCGGGCTGCTGAAAAGGTGAAAGCCCGAAGGTGAAAAAAATGAACTGTGTTGATAAAGGCCGCCGCGGAGAGGACCTCGCGGCGGCTTTCCTATTGGAAAATGAGTACCGGATTGTAGTCCGCAACTGGCGGACGAAATCCGGTGAAATCGATATTGTAGCGATTGATGGCGATACATTGGTGTTTTGTGAAGTGAAAAGCCGCAGCAGCACTCTTTGCGGAAGCGGCGCGGAAGCGGTGAATTACCGCAAGCAGCAGAAAATCGTGCAGACAGCCAGCTTCTATTTGCAGAGATTCCGTCTGAATCATTGTTGCTGCCGGTTTGATGTGATCGAAATAAAAAATATGGATCGTCAGCAACCGGAGATTAATCACATTAAGAACGCTTTTGGCGGGTGAGGAGAGACTATGTTTGCCAAGACATTCGGCGCAGGAGTTATTGGCCTAAATGGAGTAATATTCAGTATCGAGGTAGATATTTCCAATGGACTTCCCGGCATGGAAATCGTAGGCTTGCCTGACACAGCGGTCCGCGAGTCAAAAGAGCGGGTAAGGGCGGCAATCCGTAACGCCGGATATGAGGTTCCCTGTCGAAGAATCACGATAAATCTGGCGCCGGCCGATCAGAAGAAGGACGGATCGGGGCTTGATTTACCGATTGCCATCGGGATTCTGGTCGCATCCGGACAACTTTCTGCCGCGGGGTTGGCAGAATGCGTCCTGATCGGTGAACTGTCGCTTGATGCAAAGCTGCGCGGTGCCAACGGAGTCTTGCCGATGGCGATCATGTGCAGGCAAGCGGGCATACGACAACTGATCTTGCCGCAAGAGAATGCTGCCGAAGCGAAAGTCGTCGATACTGTGGAGATTGTCGCCGCTGATAGTTTGCAAACC
>CAZYJK010000064.1:0-1647 GCA_964647865.1 uncultured Veillonellaceae bacterium
GATGTCCGACAAAATCAGAGTCCTAATCGTTGACGATGTTGCCACTACCCGGGAAAATATCGTCAAACTGATGCAATTTCAACCGGGAATTGAAGCGGTCGGCCAGGCTCAAAACGGCGAAGAGGCTATTTTTCAGGCCAAAGCGCTACGGCCTGACGTTGTACTGATGGATATTAACATGCCGGGGATGGACGGGATAACCGCCACCGAGCGGTTGACGGTAGAAGTGCCGGGAACCACGATCGTCATCATGAGCGTTCAAGGTGAACAGGAGTATCTGCGACGGGCGATGATGGCCGGGGCGAAGAACTATCTTACGAAACCATTCACTGGCGATGAACTGATTCAGGCGATCCAGCAGTCGGTAAGTCGTGACCGGCAGATTCGCGATGCGATGCGGCAGAAATCAGGTGTCAAGACTCCCGGTAAGATTATCAGCGTTTTTGCCGGCAAAGGCGGCGTAGGCAAGACGATGCTGACCGTAAATCTGGCCGTTGCCTTGGCGAAACGACCCGAAACGAGGGTGGCGATTGTCGACGCCGATATTCAATTCGGCGATGTTCCACTGTTTCTCAACTTGATGCCGCGTAGCACGATTGCAGACGTGTTGCCGGATGCCGAACATTTGGATGACAAAACACTTGCCGCATATATGACGCCATATAGCGAGACGCTGCATATCCTTGCGGCGCCGCTGCGACCAGAACAAGCCGAGACGGTTTCCGGCTATTTGCTTGGCGCTATTTTGAAACAACTGCGCAATGTTTACGATTTCATCCTGGTCGATACCGCCGCGATTTTCAACGAAGTTTCCATTGCGGCACTGGATGCTGCTGATAGTGTACTGGTGCTGACAGCGCTAGACTTGCCTTCGGTAAAGAATGCAAAATTGGCGCTGGAAATATTGCAGTCGCTGGGCTATGCCGACGACAAGCTGCAGCTGGTTGTCAACAGCGTGCATACCGATGGCGGAATTGAGCCGCGCGAAGTGCAGGAATCGCTGAAAAAGGAAATCGCCATGACCTTGCCGATGGACGGCAAAACGGTTGTCAATTCAATCAACCAGGGCGCACCTTTTATGCTTGCGCAACCGGAGTCGCTGTTGGCGCAGAAATTATCAGCGCTTGCCGCCAGAGTGGCGCCCGGAAGTTCTGATGCCGCCTCTTCGGCTGGCAAATCCGGCTTGCGGTTCAAATTATTTGGCCGATAGGAGAAACCACAGATGATTTTGCTCATATCAGTCAGTGTCTTTTTGACATTGAGCGCGATCGTTTTGTTGGTTTACCAACTGGCGACGGCGCAACAGCGCCAGGTGGCGGCGCGGCTGGAACAGATGGCGCGCGGCGAGCAGGCGGTCGTTGCAAAGACTTCCGCCTATCAGGAGGAGGAACCGACCGGTATCAGGCGTTTGTTGCGCAGTTTCGGCCGCTATCTGGAATCGCCCCGCTGGGACTTGTCGCTAGAAATGCGGATGCTGCGGGCTGGCTTGCCACTACGTAGCGGGGAGTTTATTGTTTTGTGCTTTGCTTCGGCGACGCTTTTGGCCATGCTGTTCCTGCTGTTGGGCGGGGGTCAGCTGGTCGCTGGAGTGACTGGCGCTGTTGCCGGTTTTTTCTTTCCGTTCATTTTGGTAAACATGAAAATTGC
>CAZYJK010000064.1:1747-8411 GCA_964647865.1 uncultured Veillonellaceae bacterium
TGATCCAGCGCCAGGTGGGCGGAAATTTGTCTGAGGTGCTTGACAATATCGCCCGAACAATCCGGGAGCGAGTGCGGATTCGCGGCGAAATCCGGACCCTGACGGCGCAAGGCCGTATTTCCGGGATCATTGTCAGTCTGTTGCCGGTCGTATTGGGACTGGTGATTTATCTGCTCAACCCTGAATATGTAAAATTGTTGTTTGTACATCCGGTTGGCAAAATTATGCTGGGGGTGGCTGGGCTGGGTCAAGTGATCGGGATTATTGTGATTCGCCGGATTGTGGATATCGAAGTATGATACAGGGTATTGATGTTAAAACACTGGACAAAATCATTAAGAAAACCATTTCCAGCATTCGTGACAGCCGGGGCCAGATTTACGAAGTCTATGAAATGGCCAGAGACGAGCTGGAGAATGTCAAACGTGATGTCGAGCGGGTCAAGAACGAGACTGCCGAAATCATTGAGCGGGTTGACGAACTGGAACGGCTTGAGCGCAAGGCGAGAATTCATCTGATGGAAGTTAGTCGGGACTTCAAGAGCCATCCGGAGGAGGAAGTGCGTGAAGCGTACGAAGACGCCCGGAAAATCCAGGTCGATTTAGCGGTGGCTCGCGAACAGGAACAAAATTTGCGCAGACAACGCAACGAGCAGGAGGTGCGGTTGCGCAACCTGGGTGGTACGGTTGCCAAGGCGGAACAGTTGGTTTCGCAGGTCGGAGTGGTTCTCGACTATCTGGGAAATCAGATGAGTGTGGCATTCGCACAGATTGAGACGTTGCAAAATGCCCAACAACTTGGGGCGCAGATCATTCGCAGCCAGGAGGAAGAGCGGCGGCGGGTGGCGAGAGATATTCATGACGGTCCGGCTCAGGCGATGGCCAATATCGTGTTTCGGGCCGAAGTCTGTGAGCGGCTGATTGACAGCGATGTGGAGCGGGCAAAACTTGAACTGCGTGAACTGCGCGAGCACATCCGCGGTACGCTCGGTGAAATCCGCAAGATCATTTTTGATTTGCGGCCGATGGCGCTTGATGATCTTGGGCTGGTGCCGACGATACGTGGTGTTTTGGACGTTTTTCGCACGCAGTACGGTATCTTCACTGAGATTGCGGTGACCGGACGCGAGCGGCGCTTGGCGAGTCACATTGAAATCGGTCTGTTTCGCGTTGCGCAGGAAGCGTTGAATAATGTTGTGAAGCACGCGCAGGCATCCACCGTGCGGGTGCGGATCGAGTTCGCTCCCGTCGGAGTTACCCTGGTAATCGAGGATGACGGAAAAGGATTTGACACTGCCAATGATGATGCGCCAGCGGGGCACTTCGGGCTGATGGGAATGCGGGAACGTTTGCAATTGCTGCAGGGAAAATTCACGATCAAGTCGACGCCCGGCAAGGGAACACGGGTGATGATTACGGCACCGTTGGAAGAAAAATAGGACGATTCGCCTAGAAAAGATAAGACCTGCGTACGATGGAACTCCCCTGACAACTTGCTACAATAGAGTCAGAAAACAAACGTAGCAAGTCCAGATAAATCCAAAAAAGGGGAGGCATATTACAATGTTGAAAATGATCACTTCGGTTCTGCAGGATAAAAGAGGCCAGGGGATGGTTGAGTATGGTTTGATTCTTGCACTGGTTGCGGTTGTCGGTATGGCGGGACTTATCCTGCTCGGACCGCAGGTTCTGGCTCAATTCAACACAGTGGCTGGCGCGCTGTAAGAAAAAGCAGAGACAAGCCCCCGGCATGAATTGTCCGGGGGCTTGCTTGCAAGGAGTGGAACTGCGATGAGTCCAAGCGAAAAACAACAACAAATCATCCGCTTTATCGCCGGTGGTTCGGTGACTTTGTTCATGCTGGCCATTATCGTCTTGACTGCGACAACGTTGAACCGGTCCTTGTACCACTTGTTGTGGGGAATGCCGGTCATTGCCGTCAGTTTGCTTGACATCTATTTTTTGAGCCGTAGCCTGTTGCAAAAACCGAAAACCATTGATGTGAGGCTCTCTTCGTTGCTCATCGGACTGGGGACGACATTTGGCTTTAGCGTGGCGGTGATGGTGCTGTCGCCGCAGCAAGCCGCGGCAGGATTTGCCGCCGACTTTCGTCAGATTGGCGTGGCGCTCTCGCTGTTGCCCTATCCCCTCGTCATTTGGGCGCTGTTTTGCTTGGGAGACTGCCTGACGGTTGTCCCGGAAGCGCATGCGGTTGTTGCGCACGGACCCTATAAATTTTCCCGGCATCCGCTATATGTTTGCTACATGGTTTGGGCGCTTGCCAATGTGCTGATGTTTCCGACACTGGGCATGTTGGTTGCGGCGATAGCGCAGATTGTTTTCCTGCTGATCCGGTTGCGTCGGGAGGAGCGCTTGTTGCTGGAGACGTTTCCAGAGTACCGGCATTATTACGAACGGACAGGTCTGATCGGCCCGCGGTTGCGAAGACTCGCTCCGGCTGGCGACTGACCCGAGGACGCGAAAGAAGGTCGCACGGCGCGGCCTTCTTTTTTTGTCGTACCTAATCCTGGCTGTTGCAGGAGAGAGTGGCGGCAGTGTCGAAGCCAAACAAAATGGAAAAGGATTCACCTTTGCGGCAGGGATTTGTATCGGGCGTGCATTCCGGCCGCCTTTTAGTGATGGGCGATGTGCACGGGCAGTATGAAAAAATGCTGAACGTATTGTCGTTGTGCGAATATCGACCGGCGGTAGACCGCTTGATTTTGCTTGGCGACTATGTGGACCGCGGCCCTGATTCGCGACGGGTTGTATCGGAGGTGCTCCGGTTGGTCCAACTGGGTGCCGTTGCGTTGTATGGAAATCATGAAGACCTGATGCGCCAGGCGTTGCGCAATCGCAAACAAGGTTATCTTAACCCAGTGGAATTGGAGCAATGGTTTGCCAATGGTGGTGAAACCACGCTGGATTCTTATCGGGCACATGCATCAGACCTGGATGCGCACCTGGCCTTTATTGCCGATTTGCCGCGCTGGACCGAAGTCGACGGATATTTATGCGTTCACGCAGGAATTCGTCCGGGGCGTAAAATTGAAAAACAAGTGCCGAGAGATTTGATCTGGATACGCGAGGAATATATCGAAGGGTATCGCGGGCCGCAGGATGTGGTGACGGGGCACACACCCGTGCAGTATCTCAGGCGTTTCGCCTCATTTGAAGATGTTGAGGATTCGACAAAACCCTTGATACGCGAACACAAATATTTTCTAGATACAGGGGCAGCCTGGCGCGGACCGCTCACAGTGATGAACCTGCTGTCAGGTGAATATTGGCAGGCGTAAAATTAGGACGTCAATTTGTGAAAAATGGGACTAAGGTCCCGAGGGAAATCGCAAAGTTTGTCAAATGTTTAATAAGCTAACTTAAAGCCGGTTGAAGGAGTTGAATCCGCCTTGTCCAAGCAACATGTCGGTGAGCTGATTTGTCGGTACTATTCCCTGACAGCAGAGTTGGAAAGTCTTTTTCCCAAGCGGAGCTTCACTCCTGCCTCCCATGTGATCGAAAGTTTTTGCGAAGTATTGGCTGCGAATGATTTTGACCTGGAGCTTTTGCCGGCTTCCAGCAAGGTTCACAACGCCCGGACCCGCGACAAGGCAAAGTTGGTCCAAATCAAAGCCACGCAAGCCGACTCGGTGGTTTTTCGCTCCGACCAGGTGCCGGATCACCTGTTGATTATGCGATTGTCGGACGAGGGGGTTCCAGAGTTGATTTATAATGGCCCGGGGATTCTGGCCTATGAGAAGCCCGGCCGACAACCGGCGAATGGTCAGCGCACCGTGCGGCTCAGTACATTGCGAAAGATACCGGTGCCGGAGCAGGATAGATTGAAACCGGTTGCTGAATAAATTGCATCTGAATCAACATGGAGGAGCGGCAGGGACTGCTCCTTTTACATTCACACCACCTGTTCAGGAATTTTTGAATTTTGACTTGCAACTCTGTAATTTTGAAGATAATATGAATAAGCATGCCCCGCAGGGAAAATTATTCGGGGTGGCGAAACCATATATATGGAAGTTTCGATGATTCGAGCCAAAGTTCGCGAATGGGTCAAACAACATGGTCTGTTACCCCAGGGCGGAAACATAGTGGCTGCCTGTTCGGGTGGACCTGATTCCTTGGCGTTGGTCGACTTGCTCGTCGAGTATCAACAGACGGGCGATATTCAATTGTTCGTTGCTCACTTTAACCATTGCCTGCGCGGCGACGCATCGCGTGAGGACGCGGAGTTTGTCCGGCGGTTTTGTGATGAACGCGGTCTGCCTTTTTATTGTGGGTCCGCCAACTTGCCGCAGTTGCTGAGATTGCACGGCGGCTCGCTGGAAGAACTGGCCCGTGGCCTGCGGTACAGCTATTTGCGTCAGGTTGCCGCACAGATAGGTGGCGGATTGATCGCGACCGGCCATCACCGGGACGATCAGGCGGAAACGGTTTTGCTCAACTTGGTGCGCGGCAGTGGCAGCCGCGGGTTAGGCGCAATGCAACCGTTGCGCGGCGATTTGGTCAGACCATTGCTGTGCCTCACCCGGTCCGAGATTGAGGCATATTGCAGGCAGAAAAAAATGCAACCGTGTTCGGACGCATCGAATGACGACGTTGATTTATTGCGCAACCGGCTACGGCATGAGTTGTTGCCTGTCTTAAAGAAACGGTATAATCCTGCAGTGACGGAAACCTTATGCCGAACCGCTGCCATATTGTCTGATGAGCAGGATTTTTTGCGGTGTCAGGCGATGGATCTGTTGCCCCGGATGGTCAAACGGGTTGTCGGGGGTTGCCGGCTTGACGCTGCTGCATTCTCCGGGTTGCATGTCGCGATGCAGCGTGAGCTGTTGCGACTGCTGCTGGAACAATTGCGCGGCGATGCCAGGGGCGTCGGGTTTGTCCACGTCGAGCTCATTCGCCAGTTGTTCCTGCAGGATCACGGTAGCCGTCGCATCGCGCTACCCGGAGGCTGGCAGGCGCGTAAGACATATCGTGTCCTGATGATCGAGAAGCTTGGATACGATACCGAGGCAAGCTTTGACGGGCAATCGCTTCAGCCCATGTTGCTGGAATGTCCTGGCGAAACCATACTGCCGGAATTCGGCGTAATAATCCGCTGCATGCGGCTTCCGACAGGCAGTCCGGTGCCGATCGAGAAGGATCCCTGCAAGGCGGTGTTTGATTGTTCGGCGTTGCAATTCCCCCTCTATGTCAGGCAGCGTTTGCCGGGAGACGTGTTTTTTCCGCTGGGGGCACCGGGACCCCGCAAACTAAAAAAGATGTTGATTGACCTTAAGGTTCCGGTCGAAAAACGGGATCGACTGCCGCTGATCTGCGACGAAAAAGGAATTCTATGGGTTGCCGGACTGCGACGGTCAGAACGCGGCAAGATCGTCAAGACAAGCCGGGACATGCTGGTTTTGGAACTAACGATAGTCGAGAATACTTAAGTGACAGGAGGAGCATTGTTGTGTTAAAAGATGTTGAACGAATACTGATCACTTCCGAGGAAATTGGGGCGCGCGTGCGGGAATTGGGGCAACAGATCACCAATGATTACGCAGGACAGGAAATCCTGATGATCGGGGTCTTGCGCGGAGCGGTCATTTTCATGGCTGACTTGGCCCGCTCGATCAAACGGCCGATGGATATTGATTTCATGGCAATCACCAGCTACGGTCTTTCGACCAACTCCAGCGGCGTGGTAAGGATTATCAAGGACCTGGATGAAGTCGTGGAAGGCCGGCACATCCTGATCATCGAAGATATTATTGATTCCGGCCTGACGCTGAATTACCTCGTCGACAACATCAAGTCGCGCAAGCCGGCCAGCGTCAGAATCTGCACGTTGCTGAGCAAACCAGACCGTCGCAAGGTCAACGTCACGGTCGACTACAACGGGTTTATCATTCCCGATCATTTCGTTGTCGGCTATGGGCTCGATTATGCGGGGAAATACCGCAACCTGCCGTTTATCGGCGTGTTAAAGCCGGAGATTTACCAGAAAGGTTAACTGTACGGGGCCTTTGACAACTCTTTGAAACCCTTGTTTTTTGTGATATAATTATCCCCTACGAATAATATCAATAGGCAGCCGATCGTGCTGGCAATAGGAGGCCCGTTTGAACAAGTTTTTTCGCAACGTAGGCTTTTACTTACTGATCATCATCATCGCGATATCGATCATCGATTATTACTCAGCCAAGACCACGACCAAGACCGAGGTGTCCTACACCGCGTTCCTGAAACAGGTCGAGGATCAAAAGGTCGATCGGGTAACAATCGTGGAAAACACGATTCGCGGCAAACTTAAGGATGGTCAGGAATTCACCCTGGTTACGCCCAACGACCCTACTTTGATCAATGTCCTGCGGGAAAAGAAAATCGATATCAAGGCCGAACTGCCGCCGCAACCGCCTTGGTGGACAACGTTGTTTTCTTCGTTGTTGCCGATGCTGTTGCTGATTGGTGTTTGGTTCTTTATCATGCAGCAGACGCAGGGTGGCGGCAGCAAAGTCATGTCGTTCGGCAAAAGCCGCGCCAAACTGCATAATGAGGAAAAAATCAAAGTCACCTTCGCCGATGTGGCCGGGGCGGAAGAAGCCAAGGAAGAACTGGAGGAAGTTGTCGAATTCCTCAAGCATCCGAAAAAGTTCAATGAC
>CAZYJK010000064.1:8511-10877 GCA_964647865.1 uncultured Veillonellaceae bacterium
GGCATGGAAGAACTGGAAGAATCGGTTGAACGGGTAGTGGCTGGTCCGGAGCGGAAAAGTAAAGTCATCAGTGAAAAAGATAAAAAGCTTACTGCCTATCATGAGGCCGGGCATGCCCTGATTGGCATGTTGATGCCGAACGCCGACCCGGTTCATAAAGTGTCGATCATTCCCCGCGGTCGGGCCGGCGGCTACACTCTGATGCTGCCGAAGGAAGACCGTAATTATGCAACCCGGTCGGAACTGAAAGATCAGCTGAAAACTCTGCTGGGTGGTCGTGTGGCCGAAGCCCTGGTATTGGAAGAGATCTCTACCGGTGCACAGAACGATTTGGAACGGGCAACCGAACTATCGCGCAAAATGATCTGTGAGTTTGGCATGAGTGAAGTGCTGGGACCGATTACTTTCGGACGCAGGCAGGACACGCAGGTATTTCTGGGGCGCGATATTTCCCGCGATCGCAATTACAGCGAAGAAGTGGCGTACTCGATTGACAAGGAAGTTCGTCGCATGATTGAAGAAGCCTATGAAAAAACCGAAGCGATGCTTCGCGAGCATATGGACAAACTTCATGTGATTGCGGCGGCTTTGATTGAAAAAGAGACGTTGGAAGCTTTTGAACTGGAACAGTTGATGAAAGATGGACAGATTGGCGAGCGTCCGGTTGCACCCGATCAGGACGAAGCGTCTCCCCCGTCATTGACGGCAATACCGGTAGCGGACGCCGAGCCGGGTCCCAAAGTCGTTTATAACGTTCCGGAAGCGAGTGGTGGAAATGCCTGAAGGGTTGAAAACCGGCCTGACCGGACAAGCTGAAGTCTTGGTTTCGGACAGTAATACGGCAGAGGTTTTTGGCAATGCCGGAGCAAAGGTGTTTGCGACGCCGCTATTGGTGGCGCTGATGGAACAGGCGGCGATCGATGCGATTCGGCCCTGTTTGCTGCCGGGTGAAGGTAGCGTCGGCACGAAGCTTGAAATGAGCCACTTGGCGGCGACGCCTGTGGGGATGGTTGTCACGGCGAAAGCCGAACTGGTGGAAGTGACCGGCAAAAAAATGGTGTTTTCGGTTACGGCTACTGATTCGCGCGAAGTCGTCGGGACTTGCCGGCACGAGAGATTTCTCGTTGGCGACATGGCCGCGTTTTTGGCCAAAGTGGCCGCAAAGCGTCAGATTTCTTGCTAATACTCTTGACTGTTGTTTAATGAAATGCTACCATAAACTCGCAATAAGGCGGCATCCTTTGTGAGCTGCACAAAATGTTCCGAAAACACAATACGGTATTCCCGACACCGCTTGGATCCTTGGTGACCGAGACGGGGGACGCAAGTACTGATTAATGAAACGCGCCTTCCTGTTTGTGGGAAGGCGTTGTTTTTTTCGGAACGAATGATGAGGTGTTGTTGATGCAGGTTATCACGAAAATAGGCCAATTGAAGCAAATTGTTCACACGGCGAAACGCGAGGGGAAAACCGTCGGGCTGGTTCCGACAATGGGGTACCTTCACGAAGGGCATCTGACCTTGATGCGACGGGCCAGGCAGGAGCAGGGGCTTGTCATCGCCACGCTGTTTGTCAACCCGCTGCAATTTGGCCCCCAGGAAGATTATGCCGATTATCCGCGCGATCTGGAACGGGATTGCAAATTGGCGGAGAGTACGGGAATCGATGTGTTGTTTGCTCCATCGGTGGATGAAATGTATCCGGATGGCAATGGGAAAATACTGAGTTTTGTCGACGTGGAAAAAATTACGGCAACCTTGTGCGGCGCTTCGCGTCCGGGGCATTTCCGCGGCGTGGCGACTGTCGTGACTAAGCTGTTCAATATTGCGGAAGCGGACGTCGCCTATTTTGGCCAGAAGGATGCGCAACAAGTGGCGGTGATTCGCCGCATGACGGAAGATTTGAACATGAACGTGAAAATCGTGGCGGTGCCGATTGTTCGTGAACCGGACGGATTGGCAATGTCATCACGCAACAAATATCTTGATCCTGCGCAGCGCCAGGCCGCATTGGTTTTATCGCGATCGCTCGAACAGGCCGCTTCACTACTCACGGCGGGTGAACGCGACAGCGCTTTGATTCTGGCTGCGGTCCGTGAATTGATCGATCAGCAACCGCTGGCCGAGATCGATTATGTTTCGCTTGTCGACCCGTTGTCGCTGGCGGCGATCGAGCGGGTGGAACAGCAGGCGCTGTTGGCGTTGGAAGTAAAATTTGGCAAGACCCGATTGATTGACAATATGCTGTGGGAGGCGAAATAACATGTTTCGTACGCTGTTCAAATCTAAACTTCATCGGGCCACGGTGACCGAAGCGTGCCTGAATTATGTCGGTAGCATCACGATTGATGAAGACCTGATGGATG
>CAZYJK010000065.1:0-10802 GCA_964647865.1 uncultured Veillonellaceae bacterium
ATGCCGACAAAGGCGGGGCAACAGGAGGTGGTCATCAGGCCGCCGCTCCCTTTGGTCCGTTCGATAAATTCGCGGGATTCTTCTACCGCGACTGCATCCGCGCCGACCGAAACTTCCTGAACATCATGGAAGCCGACTTTCAACAGGCTGGCCCGAACCTGACCGGGCTTGACCTGAACGCCGAACTGGCCGATAAAGGCAGGGGCCAGCAAGGCGTAGACCCGTCGTCCGGCCTTGATCCGCTGGATGACCTGCACAATCATCGAACGGTCGGAGATGGCGCCGAAGGGGCAGGCGATCTTGCAGGCGCCGCAGTGGACGCACTGATCATAATCGATTACTGCTTTGCGGGCTTTGTCGGCGGTGATGGCGCCCAGTTCGCAGGCGCGTTCGCAGGGCCGCGAAATCTCTATGATCGCGCCATAAGGGCAGGAGCGTTTGCACAAGCCGCATTCGACGCATTTCGATTTATCAATGAAGGAACGGTTGGCGACAACCGAAATCGCTTTTTTGGGACAGCTGGCAATGCAGCTATGGGCCAGACAGTTGCGACAGGCGTCGGTCACGATGAAACGGTCCAGCGGACACTGGTCGCAGGCGACCGGTAGTACCTGAATAATCGGCGCCGGGGCGATATTGCCGTCCAAGGCGGCCGCTGCCGCTTCGGGAATCGTCGAATTCATCGGCTGGCTGAGCGCCGACTTGATCCGGTCCTGCAACACGGCCCGTTCTTTGTGGACGCAGCAGCGATAACGCGGTCCTTCGTCGGTGACGACAGACTGCAGAATATTTTCGACATCGGTTTGCAGACGGCCTTCGAAGGTCATCTGGGCGATTTCGGTCAGGACCTTGCGGCGGATTTTGGTAATCTCGTTGATTTCAGGCACTGTTTGTCATTCCCTCCAATTATGTTAGATTCGCCTGCAGTATTTCCAGCAGGCGGTCCGGAGTGGCGTTGCTGATCAGTTCACCGTTGATCCGGATGTTGGGGCCTTTACCGCAGTTCTTGAAACAGGTGACCCCTTTGATCTCGATTTGTTCGCGTTGTTCGGCCGGCAGTGTCTCCAGTACGGCGACCAGATCCTGGACGCCCATCAGGTGGCAGGAAGTACCCATGCATAGTTCCACAGTCAACATGAAGAAGGGATCACTCCTTTTTCTTTACTGGTTTCCTGTTCAGACCCATTCGATATGGACTACTTTGCCCATTGCTTCCAGCTGGGTGCGCAGTCGCCCGATCACCTGGAGTTTGATGTTCATCGCGGCGGGCAGTAAGGGGTTTTGGTGAGCCGGGTTGACTGCGCCGCCGGCCCAGATATGGATATGATCCGATTCGCTCAGCATGCGGGCAACCAGGCTCGCCCCGTCCATCCGGCCGGGCTGACGGATTTCTTTGGCCGAACGTAGCCGGTCGACGGCGGCGTTCAAGGTCAGAACCCCCTCGGTGACCAGGTCGATGCCGTCCAGATGGGCGATCGGCGGAATGCTGGGGTCGTGATATTCCAGCGAGACTTTCAGCGGTTTGCCGAGCACCCGGCTGACCAGTGTGGCTGTCGTACCGCCGGAAACGATCTTCGGACCGGGGGCGGCGAGCAGTCTGCCTACGACAGCAGCATCATGTTCCGGTGCGGCAGGTGGTCCCACCATCAGGTTTACGCGGCGCGGCCGGCGGATTTTTATCGCGACAACGGTCGTATCATCACCGGGTTTGCCCAGATAATAGCCTTCGCAGCAGTTTAGCAGGGAAGCGCAGAGTTCATGGGTGTCCGACGCTTTGGCGACATCTTCCGACAGGCGGGCTGCTACGCCATTCCAGCCGAGCCCGAGCGGCAACAGACCGCCGATTCCGGCATGGACCGCGCCATCACTGACCAGCGTGAGCCAGTCGTTTTCCTGCAACTCCATTTGACCGACCAACACTGTTTTGCCGCCGATGGACCGCTCTTGGGCCGGAAACGGCAGGACATGGCCGGCGCGGCACAAAAAGGTGCGGGGGCTGTCAAACTCGACCAACGTGGCTTCTCCCTGCTGGTCGATCCGCAGGATCTGCAGCGTTGAGTAAGCAATTTTACGTTCCTTGCAGACCGGCAAGGTCTGGGCGATCGTTTCCACCACATCGTCCAGACTGGCGCCGCGCGCCAGCATCGAGGAGGCGATCTTGGTAGTCAGGGTGGCGAGGATATTGGCTTTGACACCGCTGCCCAGACCGTCCGATACGACCACGATCACCGAATCGCCGGTGCGGGTGACCTGGACATTGTCACCGCAGAGTTCTTCGCCGTGTTTACAGAGCTGGGCAACATTGACTTCGGCATGCAGCAGCATCAGCGGGCATCCCGTTCTTTCAGCAGACCCACCAGGTCCAGCAGGGCCGATTTCGTTTCACCGGTGGTTTCGCCAAGCAGTCCGGCGATTTCTTGCGCCACATGCATCTGGCGGTTGATGATTTCTGCCGCTTTATCGATCGTTTCCAGTTTGACTTTTTGCAGATCGCGTTCTTTTTTCTCCCGTTCCGTGACATCAGTGACGATCAGGATCACCATGTTGTGTTCACGGACCGGCAATACCATCTGCTCGGTAATCAGCGAGCGTTCGGGGTATTCCACCCGGCGGCCGACATATTTTTCCTGGGTGCGGACCGCTTGCAGCAAGCCGCTGCAGTCGATGATCTTCGCCAGACTTGTTCCCTTGACGAGATCGGCGGTTTGGCCGAACATGGTTTCGGCGGCAGGATTGAATTCCTGGATCGCCATGCTTTCATCGACGACAATGATTGCATTCAAGGAGTTGTCGATGACCATGTTGGAAAACGATTCGGCTTTCTTTTTCATGTAAGGGATGCACATATCCACTTCGGCCAGTCCCTGCCAGACGGCGATCGCTTTCTCGCGGCAGGTGCTATAGCCGCAGGCGCCGCAATTTTTTTCGTCCGCCTTGCTTAGTTTGGCTGTCTTTGCCAGGATTTCGCGGATTTCAATTTCGCTGGGCTGCATTTCGAGGACCGGCATGGCGGCGTGATTGCGCGAAAAGTCGCCGCAAGCCTCCGGGACGCTCAGCTCTGGTGTCAATGACTGTTTGGCGAACTCTACGACCTTGGCCCGACGAACCGGCGTGCCGCCATGATGCGGAAAACCCGGCCCGCCGATACAGCCTCCCTCACAGGCCAGCGCCTCGACAAACCGTGGCGAAATCTGCCAATGGCTCAGACAATCGAAGACTTCCATGCAGTTTTTGATGCCGTGGACGGTAATCACATCGGTATCTGTTTCGTCATGCTCGATAAAACTTTTCAAAATTCCGCCGGTAATCGGAAAGAACCGGGAAGGACCGGGAGTGTCCAGCGCGGCCTCGTCTTCAGTAAGCGGCTGCTGCAGGACTTTGGCATCATGAAACCAGGTTGCCAGATGTTCAAAGGTGAGTACTGCGTCAATCGCTCCGGCAATGTCGCTATCGCGGCCTTCGGCGATTTTGGCGATACAGGGTCCGACAAAAACCACAAACAGATCATCGCCGAGCTTTTGCTTCAGAATTCGCCCATGGGCGATCATCGGCGACACAACCGGCGCCAGATTGCCGGTAAGCTCGGGGTAATATTTTTCCACCAGGCGCGTGACGACCGGGCAACAGGCTGAAATGACCGGCGCTTCCGTCGTAGCGACCAGGTCGCTGTAAACTTCGGATACGGCAGCCGCACCTACCGCTGTTTCTTCGACAGCACAGGCGCCCAGGCGTTTCAGGGCGGTTCGCAGCTGACCGATTGTCAATTCGGGAAAGGCGGCGACAAAGGAGGGCGCAATGCTGAAGGCGACCCTGTCGCCGACGGCAAGGGCGCGTTGCACGCTGTCGAGTTGGTTTTCCACCTGTTTGGCATTCTGGGGACACTCGACCACACATTCGCCGCAGAGGATGCATTTGTCGAGCACGACACTGGCGTGACCGGCTTCGATGCCGATCGCTTTCACCGGGCAGGAGCGGACGCAGCGGTGGCAATCCTGGCAATTGACTTTTTGGGTGGTAATCGCCTGCTTCATGTCTTGTCTCCGATTTTTAAGATATATTTGAAAAAAATCTCATGGACCTGATCGCGGGTCACGTTGGTCAGCAGCTGGTCGTCAATCTGAACGACCACACCTTCGGTGCAGCGTCCCTGGCAAAAGCTGCCGGCCATTTGCACCGATGCCTGTGCCTGATGTTTCTCAATCAGCGCCAGAAAGGCCTCTAATACTCCGTTGGCGCCTTTTAAGTGACAGGCGCTGCCCAGACAAACCGAAACCGTGATCATCGTCGCACCTCATTGCCTGTGAAATTTTTCACTAGAACTTATTCCTAATTGTACTAAACGGGTAAACATTTCGCAACCATCCGGCAGAAGGCAGGATTTTCGCCAATCCTGTCAAATTAATCATGATAGGGCTTTGCCTGACATGAGATATAATTAGTAAGGCATGAATCTTTCACATAACGGAGGAATGGGTTTGAACGGATACCTGATAGGATTGTTGATCGGCTTGCCTGGTGTGTTGGCCGGCTTTTTGCTCTTGAACCGAAACCGCGCCCTGCAGAAGGCTGGTGTCATTCTGATGGCTGCCGTCTTGCTGGGTTCCGCCGGTTTGGCTTTGTCAATGCGGACTGCGATTGTTTCAATGCCTGCCGGCCTTGCCGACCTGGGCCTGCCGCTGTCCGTCGTGGCTAACCTGGCTGTATTGGCCGGGCTGGCTTATTTGAGCAGGGCCTGGAAAAACAGATGGATTGGCGGTTTGCTGTCGATTCAGGCAGGCATGCTGATTTGGCTTGCGGTTTCTGGCCGCGGCGTCAGTCAGTCCGGCTTCTTTGTGCTCGACCATCTGGCATTGTTGATGTTGTTGCTGGTGAACGGAACAGGCGCCCTCGCGCTGCTATTCTCGTTGAAATACATGGAACGGCACGAACAGCGTCGCGGTATCGATGGTAAACGCAGTGCGCTGTTTATCGCGGCGGCGGCATTCATGACGCCGGCAATGAGCGGGCTGTTGCTTGCCGATCATTTGCTATGGCTGCTGTTTTTCTGGCAGAGTTTGATTGTGGCGGGGTTCATCCTGATTTCCCATGACCGGACAGCGATGGCGCTTAAGAACAGCCGTAGCTTCGTTGGCTGGCAGCTGTTCGGCGGGGCGGTTTTTCTGGCCGGAGCAATCGGCGTCCATTCATTGGCCCGGACCTTGACGATTTCCGAATTGCTGGTATTTAATGATGCGAATCTGACATTGTTGCCGGTTGCCTTTCTGGTAATGGCCTGCCTGGTGATGACGGCCCAGTTTCCGTTTCAGGCCGGACTGCTGCACTGCGCAGCCGCACCGACGCCGGCCGCTGTCATGCTGCAGGCCGTGACGCTGGTCAATGCCGGGATCTATCTGATGATCCGGATATCGCCGCTACTGATGAACACCTGGCTGGCCAAAGTCGTTGCGGTTATCGGCATGTTTTCCTTTGCTGCCGCGGCGTTGCTGGCGCTTATGCAGCACGACAGCAAACGGGTATTCATCTTTTCAACGATTTCCTGCGCCGGATTGGCGATCGCTTTGGCTTCGCTGGCGAATCTGCAGGCGATTTACGCTGCGATTCTGTTGACGCTGCTGCATGGTGCAACCAAAACACTGCTGCTACTGGCAACCAGCGGCAATGCCAGTTCGCGCCTGTCGATGAGTCTGACGCTACTGGCCGCGCTGTCGATGCTGCTGCCGCCTTTTGGTATTCCGCTGATGCAGTGGACCGCCCTCGAAGCAGTGACGCAAAACCCGGTCGCGGTGCTGTTGTTGGTGGCCGGTATCGTAATTTCCATGTTGTACTGGGCCCGGTTTATTGTCAAACGGTTGGAAACAATCGGTCAGGCGGGAGCGGCAAAGCTGGAACCGCTGTATGCGTTTCCGCAAATCGCTGCGGCTGTCGCCTTGGTTTTGCTGGGCCTGTTTTCCGTTCCGTTTACAAACTGGTTGATTGCACCGGTACTCAGGGAAAACTTCCGCCGGTTCAGCGATATTGCGCAAGGCGATACGGCCAGTTTCCTGATCCGCGACTGGGTCGGCATCAATCCGCTGTTGCTGTTTGCCGCGCTGGTCGCGATTGTTGTGCCAGGCTGGCTGGTTTTGCGCTGGCTTTGCCTGCGACAGGCGGTGGCGCCGGTCGTGGAAAGCACTGATGAGGTCGCAGCAGCAGCGGCAATGGCAGAACCGCAAGAAACGGAAACCGATGCTGAAACCGATGTCGGTATGGATAGCTTGCCTGATGTTGCAACTGGCGATTCGATTGAACCGACTATCGTTGAACCGGCTATCGTAGCTGTCGTTGAGAAGGATGCTGAAGAGTTGGCGCCGCTCGTCGATGAACGCCCCGCGGTCGTTTTCCATTTCCCGACCCGAACGGTTCTGTCGATATTTCCTGATGCGCCGAAAACCCATCTCTATGTGACGGTTATTGCCGGTGCGCTGATAATCCTGATGTTTGAGGTGGTGATCCGGTGATGGGGGTATTTTCGAACGAATCGGCAAAACTAGTCCTGGTATTGCTTGCCATTATCGCGACCCCCGTGCTGTCCGGTCTGTTTGCCGGCCTGGCCAGGCGGATGCGGCTGCGCCGGGATGGTGGGATGGAAGCGTCGATCATGCAACCGTTTTATGACTTTAACCAGTTGATTCGGCAGCAAGCCGGACCGGCGGAAAAACCCGCCATGTTTGCCACATTGCTGCAACTGGCCTTTTCTTTGTTGGCGCTGGCGCTGATCGTGTTGCAACGCAATCTGTTGGCGGCTTTGTTGTTGCAGTCAGTTTCCGGCCTGATGGCGATTGCCGCCAACGGTGTCCGTCCAGTCGGCGACGAAAGCCTGCGGCGCATGAATCCGTTGAAACTGTTTCTGACCTATCAGCCGCTGGTGCTGATGGCGGCGGCAGGTTGCGGTCTGGCGGCCGGCGGATTCGGCATCGATGCGATGCTGGGCCTGCCGCGTCCGTTGATCGTTGAATTGCCGCTGCTTTGGCTGTCGCTGTTATATGTCACCTACGTATCCAGCCTTCAGGAACCGGAAAAATCGCTGCGCGGACCATTGCTGGCGGTGGAGCGCCTGGCCGGTTGTTTCCGCCAGGCAAGCCTGTTGTTGTTCGCTGGAGTGGTGGCGGCGGATAGTATGATCATGGCAGGATTGCTTGCATTGCTGCTGGGCTACGGCCTGGCTACCGCTGAAGACCTGCGCGGCAGGCTGCATTGGCGGCTGCTGGCGGCATGGGGCTGGGAGTTCGTGTATTTTGCCTGTGCAATCAACTTGTCCTGGCTGTATATCAAGTATCTGTTATAGTTGAGAATTCTTAATAGCGGGGACCGGGAAATAGCCGCGGAAACACCTTGTCCAGCTGGTTCAGCAAGTCCTCCAGCGCGGCAAGCGCCAAGGGGGTCGGCCCGCTGAATACGCCGACAATCTCGGTGGCGGAACGGCTGGTGGCTAACTTGCCGTATTGGCTGGTTTGCTTGTTGTAAAATGACAAAGTGAGTGTCAGGTAAGTCGATTCATAGGTTTCATCATCAAAGAATCCGTGATGAAAGCGGTTGGTCAGAACTGTGATTTCCAGATTGACAACGCCGCCGGCTACGGTATCGGCCGCAAGTTTTTCCAGCAAGGGCCGGTCGGCTTCACGGTTTAGCGCAGCGGTCGGCTGGATTTCATATTTTGGAAACCGGAACTGGCTGCGCAGCTTGGTTAGCAATGCGGCATTCAGTTCGTTGCTGCGATAGCCGGATTTGTCGGTGATGGCCGGCAACGTGATCTTGACTGGATCGATCGCTTGTGATACCGGCATGTTCAGTAGCAACAGACTGAAGCTGAACAGCAGGATGGCAGCTATACTGCGGAGCGGATGGGAACGAATCATTGTTAGGGCCCCCTTTCGTAGGCGTGATAATAGAAATGTTCGGCGCTGCCGGTCGCAGGTCCTGCATTTTTTGCCGGGCCGTTGACACAGGCAAGCCTGTCTGGTAGGATGGAAAATGTAGGATGGCGGTACTTCCGGGGATCATTGCGGGCTGAGCAGGGTAGGATGGTGAAAAGACTCAACACTCCTTACCCGGGGTGTTTATTTTTTTTGCTCAGCGACCGACTGCAAAGAACCGGGACGCAGATAAAACGAGAGAAAAGTAGCAGAGTAGAAAGGCAGGAATGTAAGCATGTCCATTCAATTGACCATCATCGTTCTTTACATCGCGGTATTATTTGGCATCAGTTTTTACGCCAAGCGGTTGGCAGCCAACGGCAGCACCAATTTTTTGTTTGCCGGACGCAAGCTGGGGCCGATCCTGGTAGCGGTCAATGTCGCCGGACTGGCGATCGGCGCAGCCTCGACGATCGGCGTCGCCGAGAACGCTTTTACCACAGGACTGGCGGCAGGTTGGTACAACGCGGCCTGGGCTGCCGGCGCACTGGTGATGGGGCTGGTTGCGGCGGCAAAGTACCGTGAAATGAACTGCACCACCGTACCGGAACTGTTTGAACGGTATTATGATAAAAAAGGCCGTGTAATCGCAGTGTTTGGCCTGATCATCATCCAGATGGTGATCACGGCGCTGCAATACCTGGCCGGCGGCGCGATTCTGTCGTCGCTGTTGCCTGACATCTTCAGTTTTCAAAACGGCATGATCATCAGCGCCGTTGTGTTTATCGGCATTACCCTGATCGGCGGACTGTGGTCTTCCGGTTTGTCCAATATCGTAAGCGTGGTGCTGATTTATATCGGCGTAGTGGTCGGCACTTACATGACGGTCGCCAATCAGGGCGGCGTCGGCGCGATTGCCGCGAAACTGCCGCCGGGAACCGACTGGTTCGGCGCGGTCGGCGGACTTGGCCTGGCGACGGTCGTCGGTTGGTTCGCAGTCATGATTACCCAGACGATCACTGCGCAAGGTCCGGTGCAGATTGCCTGCGGCGCTCGTGACGGCAAAGCGGCCCGCAACGGATACTTGCTGGGCGCCCTGATCATCTTTCCGATCGGTTTTCTCTGCGCCTTGATGGGGATGGCGGCCAAAGTAGCCTATCCGGGAATCAAGGCGACGATGGCGCTGCCGAAAATCATCATGAGCCTGGACCCGATCCTCTCGGGAACCACGCTGGCTGCGCTCTGGGCAGCCGATGTTTCCACGGCCTGCACGTTGCTTCTGGGCGCCGGGACCCTGTTTTCGCAGGATATCTACAAGCGGTTCGTTGACCCGACAATCGCGGAAAACAAATACATGGTTGTCAACCGGATCAGTATTCTGGTCATCGGCATCGTGACCCTGTGGCTGGCGTTCAATGCAGTGGGTATTTTGCGCACGCTGCTGATCGGTCTCAGCCTGACGACCGCGTTCACGGTAGTGTTTCTATTCACAGTGTTCGCACCGGGACTGTGCCGCCGCAATTCGGCTTTTTACACCACGCTGGTAGGCATGGCGGCGTTGGCGGCCTGGCAGACAATACCGGCGGTGCGGGTGTTTGCCCATCCGATTTATCTGGAATGGCTCGTGTGTCTGCTGACATTCCTGGCGGTGTCTATGATCGACAAACAAAGGATTCCTGTGGTGACTACAAAACCGGAATGACTACGGTGCAGAAAAAGGGGGGGGAACAATGGCCCCAATCGAGCTGACCAGCATTGATATCGGTCGGGCGGCGCTGAAAATGGCTGTCACCGAAAGCCGGACCGAAGAGCAGGCCCTGCGGCAGCAACTGATGGAACAGCAGGGGATTCAGACGGTCGCAATCGATTTTGGCGGGGAATTTGTTCCGTCGGTAAAAAAAATAATTGAACGGGCGGTCGTGGCAGCGCAGCGCCAGGGACTCGTCCCGTCCAATCATGTCGGTGAAGGGGCCGTTGCCGGAGCTGTCCGGGCGGCGCTGGGGCAGATTTCGTCACAGGCGGTCGGCTTGTCAGTCGGCGGTAAAATCGGTGTCGCCCGGCAGGGCGAGCACCTCTGTGTGGCGATTTATCTGGGAATCGGCGTGCTGAACCTCAATGAGGTGGCAGTCGGTCTGGCTCACCGGTCGCTGCCGGTATAATCGCCCAATCAGCGGACGGTTACGATTTGCGTTTGGTTTTGCCGCTGGCAGGGCTTACCGCCGGAGCGGCGGTCTGACGACCAAACCACCAGAAGGCGACAAGGCCAAGCACTATCACTGCCAGGCTGGTCAACTGGGCCGACTTCAGCCCGAACGCCAGCGTGCCGTAGTCTCCGCGCAGGTATTCCAGAAAGAAGCGGGCGATGGAATAGAGGATCGCGTACAAGGCGAAAATCTGACCTTTGGCATGCGGCAGATAACGGGCCAGCAACAACAAAACAAAAATGATGACATCGATCTGTCCTTCCCAGACCTCGGTCGGCCATAGCGGCTGCGTGCCGTAGGTAGCATGAGCCAAGGTGCCGGGGGGATAGAGCAGGCCGAAATTGCCGCCGGTTGGGCTGCCGAACGCGTCGCCGTTGAGCAGGTTGGCCATCCGGCCGATCGCCTGTCCCAGGATGACGGCAGGAGCGGCGACGATATCGGCGAATTCCCAGGTATCGATGTTGTGACGTTTGGTGTAAAGATAACCAACGAGGGTTCCGGCGACCACGCCGCCCTGGATGGCCATGCCGCCCTGCCAGACGAAGGGGATTTCCAGCAGATGGTCCTGGTAATAGGCCCAATCGAAGAAAAACACATCCCAAAGCCGCGCGCCGACAATGCCGGCCAGACCGCAATACAGACCCATGTCCGGCACGTGGTCGTGCCAGCGGCCATCCTGACGGGCCAGGAACCAGGCCGTGGCGGT
>CAZYJK010000066.1:0-10727 GCA_964647865.1 uncultured Veillonellaceae bacterium
CCGATGATCTCGCAAGAGCGATGCAAAATAACAGAATCGGCCTTTTTGGCATGCGGGAAAGAGTGGAGTTGTTATTTGGCCGGTTTGAACATAGCGCTTCGGTTGAAGGCGGCGTGGAACTGGTGATCACGATTCCGCATCATAATGGGGAAAGGAGACCTTTGCTTGGAGCAGAAGACAACGATTTTATTGACGGATGATCATCAACTGCTTCGCGCCGGCCTGAAACTGCTATTGCAGCGGTATGCCGAACTCGAAGTGATTGGCGAGGCAGCCGACGGAGAGGAAACCCTCGCTTTTTTCAGCCAACGGCAACCGGATCTGCTGCTGCTGGACCTGTCGATGGCCAAAATGAGCGGTCTGGAATGCATGAAAGAAGTAAAAAGCCGCTACCCAAAAACGAAGATTATCATCCTGTCCATGCACGAAGACGAAACCTATATCAAAGAAGCCATGCTGTCAGGCGCTTCGGCATACGTTCATAAAAGCGCAGCAGATACCGATTTGTACAAAGCGATCAGCACCGTCCGTAATGGCGGATTCTACCTCGCCCAGAAAGACTCCGATATTCTACTGCATGCACTGATTCATGCCGAAAAACCGGTACCGGATGAAAACGAGCCTTTTACATTGCTCAGCCCGCGCGAAAGAGATGTCTTGCGTCTGATTGTACGCGGTCATTCCTTGTCGGAAGTTGCTGAAAAACTTTGCCTAAGCATCAAAACGGTTGACACTTATAAAGTAAGAATCATGGGAAAAATCAAAGCGAACCGCAAAAGCGACCTGGTGAATTACGCGATAAAATACAAGATGTTGACAGATGCCGATGCAAGAGAAAGCGATTTTCCTACAGTCAGGGTGTAAAAAATCCTACAGTGGTGTTATCAATTCTTCCGCTATCAATCAGCTGCGACTTATGCGACAATTATGTTAATTAACATGGGTCAGCCTGTGTGATCAAAGGCAAAAGGCTATAAGCAAGGGAGGAAATCGGCAAAATGAGTAAAAAAATCGCGTTACTATTGGCAACCATGATCGTCTCTATGCTTCTGCTCGCAGGTTGCGGCGGTGGCGACAAAAAGGCGGCAACTCCTGCGACCCCGGCGGCTGGCGGCAACAAACTGATCATTTACACTTCCATGAAAGAATCGTTGATTGGCGGAATCGTGGAAGGCTTCAAAAAGAAGAACCCCGGTATCGAAGTGGACTATCAGTCAGCCGGAGCCGGCAAGCTGATGGCTAAAATCGCAGCTGAACGGCAAAGCGGCAAAATCCTGGCTGACATCATCTGGACCAGCGAAGTGCCTGACTTCTATAACATGAAGAAAGAAGGCATGTTGGAACAATACAAAACCCCGCTGATCAAAGAGATTCTCAATCCGTTTGACGACTATGACGGATATTTTACTGCGGCTCGACTCGGCACACTGGGTATCGCCATCAACACCGACAAGATCAAAACCCCGCCCACACAATGGGCTGATCTGTTCAAGCCCGAATTCAAAGGAGCTTTTGGCATCGCCGACCCTGCCTTGTCGGGAACCGCCTACATGAGCGTTGCCCTGTTGGAAAAACAGTTCGGCTGGCCCTTCTTCGAAAAACTGCGCGCCAATCAGGCCCGCATCGGCAAAGGCTCCGGCCAGGTCGTTGACGATACCGCCTCCGGTGAACTCGCCGCCAGCTTGGCAGTCGACTACATCACCTACGACAAAATCAAGAAAGGCGCCCACATTGCGCTGTACTATCCGCCGGAACTGCTGATTGCTCCCAGCCCGGTCGCGATTTTCAAGAACGGCAAGAACATCGATGCAGCGAAGAAATTTGTTGATTATCTACTAAGTAAGGAAGCTCAACTGCTGATTGCCAGTGAAGGCACGCTGTCTGTGCGCAAAGACGTCCCCAGTCCGGAAAAGCTGAAGTTGCCGCCGGCGGAAGAAGCACTGAAACGGGCGATCAAGATCGATTATGTTAAGATGCAGGACTCCAAGAAGACCGTGATCAAACAATTCACCGATACGTTGCAAGGCAAGAAATAACGTCAACCCTTTCATCCTGCTTGGTATGGCGGGACGGCGCAGTTCGTTCCGCCTTTTTTCGTCGATCAGACTGATGAGTAAGCGAGGGGCGAATATGGAAATAATCCGTGTAGAAGGTCTGGCGAAGAGCTATGATGGACATCAGGTCCACAAGGATCTTACGCTCTCAATCAAAAAAGGCGAGTGCTTTACCCTGCTCGGTCCGTCAGGTTGCGGCAAAACCGTACTGCTCCGAATGATTGCCGGTTTTGAAACGCCTGATGCCGGGCGGATTTTGATTGACAATCAGGTGGTATCGGACCCGGCGGCGGGAATTAATATTTCTCCAGACATTCGGGGCATCGGCGTCGTTTTTCAAGATTATGCGGTCTGGCCGCACATGAGCGTGTTTGACAACGTCGGTTTTCCATTGAAAATCGCCAAACGGCCGCAAACAGAGTTGAAAACCCGGGTCATGGAAACGCTGGAACTGGTTGGCATGGGCAATCTGGCGCACCGCCTGCCCTCGGAACTTTCCGGCGGCCAGCAGCAACGGGTGGCACTGGCTCGCGCCATCGTGGCGAATTCATCATTAATGCTGCTGGACGAGCCGTTATCGAATCTGGATGCCAACTTGCGCGAGGAAATGCGGTTTGAAATCAAAGAGCTGCAACGCAAACTGAATATCACCGTGCTCTATGTAACGCACGACCAGGAGATTGCTCTGGCCTTGTCAGACCGCATGGCCATCATGGATAATGAAGGCCACATCCGGCAGATCGGCAATCCCTGGGAAATTTTTGAACAACCGGTCGATTCGTTCGTCTTCAATTTTATGGGTATTGCCAACTTTATGCCGGTGCGGCAGGTCGGCGAATCCTATCGGGTTGGCAACGGCGAACAGATCGTTCCCTGGGACGCGCCGCAGGGCAATGCGGCCAATTGGGTTGCCGGCTTTCGCCCCTCCGATGTGCAGCTAGCCCCGCAAGGACCCGGCCTGCGCGGAATAATAAAGCGCGCCAGTTTTCTGGGGTCGATGATCGACTATCTCATCGAGATCGACGGTACACACCTGCGCACCAGTGTGGAGACCCATGAAGCCATGTCGAAAGGCCTGTTGTTCAAAGAGGACGAAATCTGCGCAATCAGCTTCCGTGATCTGCATTGGTTCGATGCCGACAGTCTGGCGGAGGTGAAGAAACAATGAGCGCGCTTAAACAAAACAGCAGTTTTGGCACCGCACAGATCATCTTGTTTTTTTCGATTGCGATCCTCGTCATTGTTGTCGCCGTACCGGTTCTGCTGATATTCTTCAATGCCTTTTGGGTAAACGGCGAATTCAACGTGGCCGATGTCGCCAAGATTATTCTGGAACCAGAAACTTATCAGGCGCTCGTCAATTCATTGATTATTGCCACTGGCACCACAATCGGCAGTACGATTGTCGGCACCTTTTTCGCCTGGTTGGTGACTCGCACCGACTTGCCCTACAAAAGCTTCATGAAATCGATGTTCCTGGTGCCGTTCATGCTGCCGTCCTTTATCGGCGCATTGGCCTGGAAGATGCTGCTGTCGCCGAATGCCGGCTTCATTAACAAATTTTTCATCAACAATTTCGGATTTGATGGACCCATCTTCAATATTTATAGCTATCTTGGCATCATTTTGGTCGAAATCATGTACCTGTTCCCGTTTGTGTTCATTCAAGTCTGCGGTGCACTGGAACGCATGGATCCGACGCTGGAGGAATCGGCCCGCATCTCGGGAGCGGGACTGTTCACCATCACCCGCAAAATCACAATCCCATTAGTGTTGCCTAGTATCCTCTCCGGCTCCCTACTGATCATGCTCTATTCAATGGCGCATTTCGGCACGGTTGCCGTGCTCGGCATTGAAAACGGCATATTCAACATCCCGACCCTGATTTATCAACGAATCCACCAAAGCGCCGGCAGTTTCGAGTCGATTCGCACCGGCACGGTACTGGCCACGGTACTTGTCGTAACGGCGGCGTTGATTATCTGGCTGCAGGGAAAAATCCTCAGCAAAGGCAAGTATCAGATCATCGGCGGCAAAAGCTTCCGGCCGATGGAACTGAAATTGCGAGCTCTGCGCATCCCACTGCTTATCCTGTGCATTGCTTACATCGGCTTTACGATCGTGCTGCCTACCGTCGTCATCTTTCTCGTCGGCGGTTTGAAGACCTATGGCCTCGCTTTCACCTGGAACAATCTCTCTCTCGACAACTACAAATTCATCCTGTTCGACTACAAACTGACCAAGGACGCGATCTGGAACAGCGTCACGCTGGGTCTGGGCGCTGCACTGATCACCATGTTCGCCGGTGTGATGATTTCCTACGTCATCGTTAAGATGAAGGTGCGCGGCAAAGGAATCCTAGAATTTCTCGGCATGCTGCCGTTCTCGGTTCCCGGCTCGGTTATCGCCCTTGGCGTCATTCTGGCCTGGAGCGGCAAATACGGCATCAATCTCTACAATACTGTCTGGATCATCCTGGTCGCTTATATCGCCCGTTACATGGCTTTCTCGCTGAAAGCGAACTCGGCGGCGCTGGAACAGGTGCACGATTCACTAGTGGAAGCAGCCCGTTCCTGTGGTGCGAGCATGTGGCAGACACTGCGTTACATCGTTCTGCCCTTGGTTCGTCCGGGTATGTTAGCAGCGTTCTTCCTGATTTTCCTGCCGTCGCTGCGGGAGCTGACGGTTTCGATCATGCTATATTCACCGACCACCCGAACCATCGGCGTAGCGATCTACACATTGAACGAAGACGGCGAAACCGTTGTTTCTGCGGCATTGGCCGGCATTGCCCTGATCCTGATCATCGTGGGGCAAACGCTGATCAACCGTTTCACCAAAAAGGCAGGTGCATAATCCGATTATGTCGCATGTACGCTTATTGAATGTCACAAAAAAATTCGGCGATGTTACTGCTGTCAATTCATTAAATCTTGAGATCGAAAAAGGCGAATGCTTCTCGATGCTTGGTCCGTCCGGTTGCGGCAAAACAACCACCCTGCGCATGGTGGCCGGCTTCGAGGATCTCAGTGAAGGGGAAATTTACGTAGGGGATCGCCTGATCTCCTCACCCCTGCGCAATTATTACCTGCCACCGGAAAAACGCAATTTTGGCATGGTATTTCAAGCCTTCGCCGTCTGGCCGCATCTGTCGGTATACGACAATGTCGCTTTCCCACTGCAGATCCGCAACTTTCCTTCAGAGGAGATTGACAAACGGACCAAAGACGCCTTGCGGTCCACCAACTTATTGAATGTGGCTGACAAGAGTCCCGCCGACCTGTCGGGCGGCGGCAAACAACGAGTGGCCCTGGCTCGGGCGCTAGCGATCAATCCCGACGTCATGCTGCTTGACGAACCGCTCTCCAGTCTCGACCCGCACCTGCGCGAAGAAATGCGGTTCGAAATCAAAGACCTGCAACGAAAATACGGCTTTTCGATCATCTACGTGACACACGACCAGGCGGAAGCGATGGCGTTGTCTGATCGCATCCTGGTCATGAAACTGGGAGTGGTGCAACAGATAGATACTCCCTTCGATGTTTACAACAAACCGGCCAATAAATTCGTGTTCAGTTTCATCGGACTTTCCAACTTCCTCGATGTGGTCTGGTCCGACGACAAGGCTTATGTCCGCGGCGAAACAACAGCCTTGCCGCTCAGCCTGTTCCCGCCTGAGTCCATGCGCGGCAGCGCTGGGCTGTCACTGGCCAGCCGCCCTTCGGAAATTGATTTCGTCTCTGACGGCGAACCCGACGTGCTACAGGGCGTAGTTAGTCGCAAAGCGTTTCTTGGCGAAATCGTCGATTATCAGGTAAAAATCGGCGGCCAGGAACTGCGAATCCAGAAAGGCCGCCGCACCCGCGGCCCTGAACTGGGAGAAAACTGCCGGCTGCGTTTTGCACGGCCGTTCTGGTATAGCGGCGAAGAATAGTCAAAACAAAAAGGGCTGTCTCAGACCAGGTTAAACTCTTGGTTGAGACAGCCCTTTTTGTTTTATATCGCAGGTCACCCGACCAGCTTAGTAGGCTTTGATTGCCAGAGCCGCCGCTTCTTTGCCACAATCACGGGTGGGTTGCAGTTTTTGCTCACGAACGACTGCAAGTTCGAGCTTCGCGGCTGCCAAATCTGCTAGAAATTCCGGACTGGCATGCAAACGGGCCACAATGACTGCTCCCATGGTGCGGCCCCAGTCCACATCACTGAACCAATGATGGTTGCATACGTTGCGGCTCTCGCCAAAACTACGGGCTCGGCTTAGAATCGCATCGGCCTGGTCCGGGGAAATCTCAGTGAGAATCAATGCCCAGGCCCAGCCAACGGTAGTGTGGCCGGAGGGATACGATCCATCCTTCTCCAAGTGCGCTCTGGTTTCCGGTGCGCAAATCGGCTGTTTATTTAGCACGAACGGTCGCTGACGTTGGTAGAATTGTTTGGCGGCCAGAGTTGTGAGGCCAGCGTCAGTCAGCGTACGGCGCAACAATTTATAAAGGTGCGGCGTATCCTGTTCCGTAACCGGTGCGTTCAACGCACAAGAAAACGTGCCAGCGGCATGGGGAAAACTCATCTTATAATCGGACAACGCCTGATCAAAGCGGGCTGAATCACGCACAGAAAACGTCCGACGCGCAACATCCTCGTCCAGCGCAAAAGCGACAGAACCGGGTGCCGGCGGCGGTGGAAGCAGTTTTAGGCTGTCCGGATAGTCTGAACTTGTCAAATACCCCGGCAATGCACCGATTTTTTCAGCCATTGCCGCATCCGGGTTGGCGGCAGCCGCTCCTCCCATAAGGGTTAGCACCAGCAAACTGACAAATATGGTCTGCAAAACCGTCTTAACTTTTTCTTGCATTATCGACACACTCATTCTTTCGGCTCCATTCTGGCCGGAATATCTTGCATGTCCGGTCGATTCTTTTCCATCCAGATTGCAAAAGCAATGTTCCAAAACGCTGCCCGCAGATGCGGTTCGTCTTTCATGCCGCGCAGATAACAGGATAAATGCCGGATTGCACTGTCAATCAGCGAATGCATCGGTATCCCTTTTTCGCAATTGCGCTCACCGTATTTTTTTGCCCCTTGTTCACAGTGAATCGCCAGTTCATGAATTGCATCCCAGGGAATCAAATCGTAACGCCCCTTCCCTTCGTGCCAGTCTCGGACCGCACCGGTGCCAAACTCAGTCCTGTTGCCGCTGTCTTTGATATCCATGCTCCACCGCCCGTCAAAGTATTGCCTGTTCATTGCTGTTCTGCAACTTTATTCTGCAGCCGCGTCGTTTTTCCTTCTTGAGACTGACCGAGAACGTCGGATTTGTTTCGTGCGGAAGGAAAAATACCCTGCATGCAGAAGATTTGAAGTATTGACCACCCACTTTGCCTCGCTGAACATTTCCCTGCCGCGATGATCCATCGCGAGCCTGTTGATCGGAGTTGCCTGATGCATGAATTAAGCCAAGAAATATCGCTGGCGCTGACTGACCTTGGGTATGCCGATTTGACTGAAGTGCAGCAGGCAGTGATACCAGCCGTACTGGCCGGGCAAGACCTTATTGTCAGTGCGCCGACTGGAAGCGGCAAGACAGCCGCCTTTGCCATTCCGGTCTGCGAACAGGTTACGCTGACACTGCGGCAGCCGCAGGCCCTGGTACTGACACCAACCCGGGAATTGGCGCTGCAAGTGCAACAAACTTTCAGCCAGATCGGTCGGTTCAAAAAAATCCGCTGCGCCGCCATCTTTGGCAAACAGCCGTTTATGCAGCAACGCAACGAGCTACGGCAAAGAGTGCATGTAGTTATCGGCACGCCGGGTCGAACGCTCGACCATCTGGAAAAGGACCATCTGGATTTATCGCAAATTCGTTGGCTGATTCTCGACGAAGCGGATAAAATGCTGGAACTCGGATTTATCGAGCAAGTCGAGGCAATCATCGGGAGGGTGTCGCAAAACCGAACCACATTGGTTTTTTCCGCCACCATGTCGGAGCCGGTCGAACAACTATGCCGTCAGTATATGCGAACGCCGCAGCGAATCGCCATTATGGCAACCAAACCACTACAGGATAAAATTAGCCAATCCTGGCTCGCGGTATCAGATAACGACAAGTTTCACCTGACAATTCAGCTATTGGATAAACTGCAGCCGAGTCGCTGTATTCTGTTTTGCAGCACCCGCGAACGCGTCGATGCATTGGCTCGTGAGTTGCAACAAAAAAGACCTAACGTAGCTTTATGCAGCCTGCACGGCGGCATGGAACAAAACCAGCGTATGCAGACCATGCGTGATTTCAAGCGCGGAGCGTTTCCCGTTCTGGTCGCGACCGACGTGGCGACTCGCGGCATTCATGTCGATGATGTTACGCTGGTGGTGAATGTGGACATGCCCCAAGACAAGGACAGCTACATTCATCGTATCGGCAGAACCGGACGGCTGGATACCGAGGGCTTTGCCATCAGTCTCGTTACATTATCTGAACAACCTTTTCTGGCAGAACTGGCCGAATATCTACAATACCCGATTCGCCGACAGGATTTTGCTTCGCTGGAGCGGCACGAGAAAGAACCGGGTGCTAAGGTCGCACAACTCCCCCGCAGTGTGTTAGCAGCCCAACGGCTGGACCGGGATATCGCCCGCATCCGCATCAATGCCGGCAGAAAGGAAAAATTGCGGCCAGGCGACATTCTGGGCGCCCTCACCGCCATTCCCGGCGTAACCGCTGCTGATACCGGCATTATTGACATCCAGGATAGCTGCAGCTATGTTGAACTGTTCCATGGCAAAGCCAGCCTTGTACTGGAAGCGCTGGCAACCGCCAAAATCAAAGGCAAGAATCGGTCGGTTCGCAGTGTCGGATTTCGCGACTCATAGTCCAGTGAAAAGAAAACGCCAGGAGGGTTTGACGTGAAAACTGCCAGAAAAGTGATGCTCACTGAGTTTGGGTCACCGGAAAAAATGAAGTTGGAGTCGGTCGTGTTACCGGAACCTGCCGCTGGCGAAGTACAATTGAAACAAACTGCGATTGGCCTGAATTTCATCGATATTTACCAACGAAAAGGCGTCTATCCGATTCCTCTGCCAACCGGTCTTGGGCATGAAGCCGCCGGAGTAGTGGAAAATGTCGGTTCAGAAGTTAAAGGCTTCAAGCCAGGCGACCGAGTTGCCTATATGAATGCCGGACTCGGCGCCTATGCAGATTACCGCAACGTACCGGCGGACCGACTGGTAGCGATCCCGCCGGGAGTCAGCGAAGAGCAGGCGGCAGCTTTACTGTTCAAGGGAATCACGGCCCAATACCTGTTGAAAAAGACCCATGCAGTCAAACCCGGGGAAATTGTGTTGATTCATGCCGCAGCCGGCGGTGTGGGGCAAATTCTCTGCCAATGGGCCAAAGCACTGGGGGCTTTCGTCATCGGCACAGCCGGTTCAGCGAACAAATGCGCCATTGCCAAAGCCGCAGGCGCTGATATCGCCATCAATTATTCGCAGGAGGATTGGCCGTCTGCGCTACTGGAGGCAACCGGCGGCAAAAAGGCTGCAGTAGTTTATGATTCCGTCGGCAAAGCGACGTTCCTCAAGTCTCTCGACTGCGCCGCCCCATTCGGTCTGGTCGTTGTCTTCGGCGCCGCATCCGGGCCTGCTCCAGCCATTGAACCGGAATTGCTGAACAAAAAGGGCTGCCTATTTTTGACACGCCCGTCTGTTTTTCCTCACAACGCAGTGCCGGAAGCGTTCCGGGAAAACGCAGCCGATTTGTTTGCCGCGATCGATTCTGGCATGGTAACGGCCAGCATTGGCGGTCGCTTCCCGCTCGATCAGATCGCAACCGTTCACCAAGTTGCCGAGTCGCGCGCCACGCAAGGCGCTACCCTGATCATCCCCTAAATAACAAATTAACCCGAAGAGCAGGAAAATCATTTTTGTTATAGAATAATCATTTTCATCAAGGGTTTCTGCTAGTCTTGCTTCGGTTGAAAGGGGTGTTGTTATGGGAGACGTCTTGTTGGCCCGCTGGCAATTCGGTATCACTTCTGTCTATCATTTCCTGTTTGTGCCGCTAACGCTCGGCTTATCGGTCTTGGTTGCCATTATGGAAACTTTGTATGTACGGACCGGCAATGAACTTTACAAAAGAATGGCCAAGTTTTGGGGCAAGCTATTTTTGCTCAATTTTTCCCTCGGCGTTGTCACCGGATTGGTCCAGGAGTTCCAGTTCGGTATGAACTGGTCCGAATATTCGCGGTTCATGGGTGACATTTTTGGCGTGCCGCTGGCGCTGGAAGCACTGACCGCCTTTTATCTGGAGTCGGTATTTATCGGCCTGTGGCTGTTCGGTTGGGACCGGTTGTCCCGAAAAACCCACCTGCTCTGCATCTGGTTGGTGGCGTTTGCATCCAACCTGTCGGCGCTGTGGATTTTGATCGCCAATTCGTTCATGCAGGCGCCGGTCGGCTATGTGCTGCGCAACGGCCGGGCGGAAATGACCGATTTCGTTGCCCTGCTCACCAACTCCTATGTGCTGCGCCAATATCCCCATACCTTGATGGGCGGCCTGATTACGGCCGGAGTTTTTGTCATGGCAATCAGCGCTTACCATCTGCTGCGGAAAAATCAACCCGAATTCTTCCGAACCTCGCTGCGTATCGGCCTGACTTGCGCCCTGATCGCCTCTATATT
>CAZYJK010000067.1:0-6021 GCA_964647865.1 uncultured Veillonellaceae bacterium
CCCATCATTGCCATGGCTTGCAGACCGTAATCCGTCAGCAGCTTGATGCCGGTTTTATCGCCGATAACCTTGAGAATAAGACCGACGATAAGGGACGAAAAGAGTCCGAGCGCCATTGCGCCGAGGGCTTCAATACCATACCGATGCAAAGAGAACACAATGTTCTTCCGCTGAAGAAAGCTTTGTTTTTCAGCTGCCGCAGGTGTAGTTGACATGGATTCATCCTCCTCTTTTTGTGTGACTGTTGGCAATGGTTATCCCTGGAGTTGCAGTTTGGCCAGTACTTTGTCCGCGGTGATGGGGAGATCAGTGATTCTGACGCCGATTGCATTGTAAACGGCATTGGCGATAGCTGCAGCCGTTGGAATCAGGGCCGGTTCACCGACGCCCTTTGCTCCGAAAGGCCCGGTCGCGGCAGGATCTTCCACAATGATCGCCTGAATCGGCGGAACGTCGAGCGAAGTGGGCAGAACATAAGTGGTAAAGTTGGCTGTCGCGACGTTCCCCTGCTTGACCTGGACTTCTTCCATCAATGCGTAACCTAATCCGATTGCACACCCCCCTTCAATCTGGCCTTCCACGTTTTGCGGGTGAATGGCCTTGCCCACATCGTGGGCTGCGACGATTTGTATCACATCAACAACCCCGGTTTCCGTATCGACTTCCACTTCCACCACTTGGGTGGCAAAAGCGTAGGTTGCATACGGCCTGCCTTGACCTGTTTCCATGTCAAGCCCGGTCGTGTCAGGGTTGAACCAACCATGCCCCAGCGATAGTTTCCCTTTGGCCCGGCATTTGGCAATGCAATCGACAATACTGATCGATTTGGCGTCGGTTCCCGGCGTCAATCCCAGCGCGATTTGGCATTCGGCCTGGCAATCGACCAGATCCTTGGATTTGTCGGACTGTGTCCGGACGGTCAGCATCCGGTCCGCTGCAATAATATCAGTTAACCCGACGCCCAGCGCCTCGGCTGCAGCTTCCACAATGACGGCCTTGGCCTGTTGGGCGGCCATCCGCACCGCATTGCCGGAGATATAGGTCTGGCGACTGGCCGACGATGCCCCCGCATCCGGCGTTACGCCCGTATCAGCGGAAACGACGCGGACATCGCCAATCTTGACGCCCAGCTCTTCGGCGGCAATCTGGGCCAGCGCGGTAGTCGAACCCTGTCCGATATCGGCGCAGCCGGTCAGCACCAACACAGTGCCGTCATCCAGTAAATCCACATAAGCGCCTGCCGGGTTTGGCAAGCCGGTGTTTCCGATTCCATACCACATGGAGGCCATGCCGATTCCTCGTTTTTTCATGTTCTCCCTCCTACCAGTTCAGTTCCATAGTCTTCTTCGCACCTGCGACTGCTGCTTCCAGGGTTTCCACGATGCCCACGCTGTCTTTCAGCTCGGTTCCCGTTCCAGTGAACGAACCCGGGCGCAGGGCATTGATCAGACGGATTTTCAGCGGCGAAACGCCGAGTTTTTCAGCCAGGATATCCATCTGGCTCTCATGGGCGAATGCGACCTGCGGCACGCCAAAACCGCGCATCGCGCCAGCCTGAGGATTGTTGGTGTAGACGGTATAGGCGTCGACTTTCACGTTGGGGATTTCATAAGGCCCCATCACGTGAACTGCCGAGCGGGTCAAAGTGCCCGGCCCGTAAGAGGCGTAAGCGCCGGTATCGCCGATGATGCTTGCTTCGAACGCCAGCAGTTTGCCATTGGCATCGCTACCGCTCTTCAATTTCATAATGAAGGGATGACGCTTGACGCTATTGGCAATCGACTCGTGCCGACTGTAAATCATCTTGACCGGACGCCGCGTCGCCACCGCTAGCAAACCCAGATGCACCTGAACGGAAACATCCAGCTTCCCTCCGAAGCCGCCGCCGGTCACAGATTGGATCACCCGGACCCGGTTAAGGCCGATGTTGAGATTGCGAGCGATTTCTTTCGCGTCATAATGGGGGTTTTGGGTGCAAACCCAAACTGTGACAATATCGCCTTCCAGCTTTGCAACGCCGGCTTCCGGCTCGATATAGGCATGTTCGGCCATTTGTGTCTGGTAGTCTTGTTCGACGATGACCGCGCACTCGGCAAAAGCTTTTTCCACATCGCCGCGGCGGATTTTTCGGACTGCCAGCACATTGCCTTTTTCATAGATTTTCGGCGCATCATCCTTCATCGCCGTGACCGGATCAAACACTGCCGGCAGTTCGTCCACCTTGACGTCGATCAGACCCAGCGCTTGTTCAGCTATTTCTTCGGTTTCCGCAGCGACCAGCGCAATCGGGTCGCCGATTTTGCGGATTTTCTGACCATTTTTCACCAGAACCGGCTCATCTTTGATGATGATGCCGCTACTGTTCGAACCAGGTATGTCCGCCCCAGTCAATACAGCAACCACGCCCGGTAACGCTTTGGCTTTGCTGATATCGACCGACTGAAGAACGCCGTGGGCGATTTTGCTGCGCAGCGTCTTGCCATAAATCATGCCGGGAAACTGGATATCAGCGGCGTATTTTGCCACGCCGAGGACTTTGTCGACCGCATCCAGTTTCTGGACGGAATGGCCGATGACTTTGTAATCACTCACGGTCTTCACCTCCACCTTGGCAGGCCACTTTTTCAATGGCGTTGACGATTTTGGTATAACCGGTGCAACGGCAGAGATTTCCGGAAATATGCCGGGATATTTCTTCGCGTTTTGGGTGTGGATTGACATCCAGCAGCGATTTGGCGCTAAGCAACATGCCAGGCGTGCAAAAACCGCACTGTACCGCTCCTTCGGCGATAAACGCCTCTTGCAGCGGATGCAACTTGTCATAGTCGCCCAATCCCTCAACCGTCACAATGTCGTGGCCATCCGCTTTTACCGCCAGCATCAGGCAGGAATTCACATTTTTCCCGTCGACCAAAACGGTACAGGCGCCACAGTCTCCTTCGCCGCACCCGACTTTGGTTCCTGTGAGTCCCAGCCGTTCCCGCAACAAATCGACAAACAACAACTCCGGCTCGACTTCCAGTTCAATCGGCTTTCCATTTAAAACAAATTTTATCATTCGCTTACTCACAAACGCACACCTCCATAGCCTGCTTCGTCGCCGCTTCCAAACACCGCTGCACAGTCACCCGCGCCAATTTCCCCCGGTGCGTGGCAGTACAACGGACATCATCAATCGGCCGGACGCTTTGTTCAGCTTGCAACCCAGCTTCGGCAAACACAGCCGGTTCAGGTTTGCGACCTACCAGCCATTTTTCCGTATCATACAGGCGAACCGGCGTCGGACCGACAGATCCCAGCGCAATACGCGCCGCAGTAATCACGCCCCCCTGCACGCGGACCCAGATCGCCCCGTTGACAATCGAGCAAGCCAGCGCCTTCCGTTTGCCAAATTTGGCGAATGCCGCGCCTTCCCCTGCAGCAACCGGCGAAACATGGATACCGGCGATATATTGACCGGGCTTCAGGCAGGTACGGCCAGGTCCGACAAAAACTTTATCCAAAGGCAGCGTTTCCGTGCCATTCGCGCTATTCAGCTGCACTTTGGCATCAAGCGCCAGCAATGCCGGTACGGTATCGGCCGCTGGCGAAGCATTGCCGATATTGCCGCCTAAGGTTCCTGCATTACGGATTTGCGGCGACCCGACTTCTGAGGCCGCCAGGCAGAGAGCCGCCGTCTTTGTGTTCATCACAGGCGAATCCATTAATTCCCTGTGCGTGACCAGCGGGCCGATCCATAGTGAGTCGGCGGTTTCACGAATCCCCTTGAGACTTTCAATCCCGCTGACGTCGACCAAATTGCGCGGAGAAATCAGCTTCTCCTTCATCTTGACCATGACGTCGGTTCCCCCCGCCAAAAGGCAGTAGTCTTCCATCCCGTTCAATAGAGCCGCCAATTCAGTTTCGCTTTTGGGACTGTGGTAATTGAACTGCATTTTGTCACCCCACAACTACTTTTTTGTTTGCACTATTTTGTCCATTATGACTCGTTCTGTTAATATTGCAAATAGCGTGCCAATCGGGTCGCAACATCGGCATCCAGAAAAAAAATAACGCCCGGGCATGTTTCACACATAGCCCAGACGCCTTTGTCTTTACGCGCTTCTTCAATTTCCGCCCCGATGCAATTTCGTGGTTGTTGTCATTATAAAACAGTTTTTCGCAAAGCTCAAGAGCAACATCAGCGAAAGCAGCAAAGCCCTCTCGTTTCATTATTGCAATGTTTTTTGGCGCATTTCGCGCGCGCGCAACGAAATCAAGTCTCATCGCCCATTTCATTATTGAAATGCCAATTTCACAATTGCAATCAGTACCCTTCGCAACAAAAAAATTATTTTGTTTCACCCGACTCCAGACCCATTTCCACCATTTTTCGCCACAAAGTCGTTGTGCTGATTCCCAATAAACGCGCTGTTTCCTGCCGCGATCCGCCGCTAGCTTTGAGTGCCCGCAAAACACAGTCGCGCTCAGTTGCCCGCACCGCCTCGGCCAGTGACAAAATCGTTTGTTTCGCTCCGGCCCCGCCATGTCCGGTTTGCAAGTATTGCGGCAAATGCTCGATTTCGATGCAATTTTCATTGATACTGATCACATTCATTGCATACTCAATGCAGTTTTGCAGTTCCCGCACATTGCCCGGCCAGTTGTGAAGCTGAAAGCGTTTCCGGCACTCGCCGGACACTCCCATAACAAATTTGCCCAGCAACTTATTGTAACGATTGACAAACACACGAATAAAATCCGGGATATCATCGAGCCGGTCGCGTAATGGCGGCACTTTGATCTGCACGACATTGAGCCGGTAAAATAGATCCTCGCGGAACTTGCCGGTACGGACCATATCCAGCAAATCACGATTGGTCGAGGCAATCACCCGGACATCGACCTGGATCGGCTTGGCCCCGCCGATGCGAGTCACTTCGCGTTCCTGTAGCACCCGCAGCAATTTGCTTTGCAATGTGAAATCCGTTTCTCCCAGTTCATCGAGAAAGATCGTTCCGCCATCAGCTTGTTCAAACGCGCCGGGATTGCCGCTTTTTTTCGCGCCGGTGAATGCGCCCTCATCATATCCGAACAAGTAGCTTTCGATAATAGTAGCGGGAATCGCGCCGCAATTGATTGCCACAAATGGCTTACTGGCTCTGTCGCTGGCATTGTGGATCGACTGGGCAAAAAGTTCCTTGCCTGTTCCCGTCTCGCCGGTAATCAGCACGGACGAAACTCCCTTGGAAACATAGGAAGCCATATTGCTGACTTTTTTTATCGCCTCGCTGCTACCGACAATATCAGAAAAGCTGTACCGGGCGTACTGGAACTTTTTGAACTCCTCAATCAGTTTCTGCTGGCGCTGGACGCCGTGCAGGTTGTTGAAGCCAAAACCAAAGCGCTTGGTAATTGGAATCCGCACTGCCACCGCACCGATATCGGACATCGACTGACCGATGACCGGTCGTTGCGTGTGCATCGCTTCCCTGGCCGCCACGCTGACTTTACCGATGAATCGGTTTTCCTCGCCGGTCGGATCATAACTGGCCAATCGCTGGCCTTCCGCATCAAAAATGACCGCTTCGCCGCCGGCCACCCTAGCGATGAACGGCAATGCCTGCTTCAACGATTCCTGTAGTTGATCATCCCGCAACACCCGTTCCAGATTGCTGGCCGACAATACATAATCGCCGATTGGCAAGCTCCACGCTTCGGCGCTTTCGACAATTTGCGAAGGACCCGCCGTCAAAGTCCCGCTCTCAGCGGCCTGCCTGGCCAAGTCAAATACCAGTCCCTTCAATTCGGCAATCTCCGTGCCTTCGGAGTCAACCGTTTTGATCCGTACGCCCCGACGGTCGGTCAGGGTCGCGTAGCCGCCAGTGATCCGAGAGATAATCGGCAATGTTTCCAGCAGCATCCGTGTCGAATCGTCCATCCGGCGCTCCCCCTTTGCGTATCCTTCCTCCTCATTTTGCCCGGGTTTGCCGGTGTTGTCAACACACCGCCGCCGCGATTGCTATTTGCGACTCTCCGCCA
>CAZYJK010000067.1:6121-8206 GCA_964647865.1 uncultured Veillonellaceae bacterium
TTGCCGGTGTTGTCAACACACCGCCGCCGCGATTGCTATTTGCGACTCTCCGCCAGAGAAAATACTCCCACATGCTTGCGCAGCTTGCTGACGACAGGCAGTACAACTGCCGACGCCACGCCAATCTGGACCAGATTGCCGGGAATCGACGTCAGCGGGGCAATCCAGTTGCCGTAAATCAGTCCTTCGGCGCCATAATAGCCGACGACTTTGATTAGGCAAGCCACCGTTAAGGCCACGGCATACGCCGCTGTGCTGCGGCGGTTCTCGCAAATCGCGCCGACGCTATAGCCCATCAGGCCGACAATGACCAATGTAAACGGGGCCCACAACAGCCAGCCACCGACTACATCAAACAGAGCCATGCCCAGGCCGCCCGCCAAAGCGCCCAGCCGACGCCCGTAAAGAATCGCGATAATAAACAGCGGCACGTTACCCAGATGGATCAATCCGCCATTGGCGGCAATCGGCAGCCGTACATTAACAAAGGATGTAAAGGCAAATACTAGCGCAATCCCCAAGGCTGCAGTAACAATTTGCCGGGTTGGACTAAAAGTTTGCTGATCCATCGCCGTTACGCTTTCGCCAAGCGGTGGGCAGCGTGGTACGTCGGACCCACATAGGAGTTAATCGGGAATCCATGCTGAATCGCCAGGGTCACAAAGTTTTTCGCTTTGGCGACAGCATCCGGCACTGTCAGTCCCTGGGCCAGTCCGGCCGTAATCGCCGCGGCATAGGTGCAGCCCGCGCCATGTGTATACTCGGTATTGATTTTCGGCGATTCAAACAGGGTAAAATCCTTGCCATCATAGAGCAAGTCAATCGCATTTTCAGTCCCCAGCTTGGCGCCGCCCTTGATCAGCACATACTTGGGGCCGAGCGCGAAAATCTTGATTGCCGCCTGTTTCATCGTCTCGACCGAATTAATACGAATCCCGCTCAATTGGCTGGCTTCGAACACATTCGGCGTAATCACGGTCGCCAGCGGAGCGAGCTGCTCACTGATCGCCACCGCCGATTCCGGATGCAGCACTTCATCGGTGCCTTTACAGATCATGACCGGATCAATCACGATATTTTTCACTTGATACTCTTTCAGTTTTCTGGCAACCAGCGAGATAATCTCCACCGTCCCCAGCATACCGGTCTTCATCGCATCTACGCCGATACCGCCCAATACGGTATTGATCTGGGCTTCCAGCGCATCCAGCGGTAGCGGATACACATCATGCGCCCAGTTATTGTTTGGATTCTGGGCAACCAGCACAGTGATGGCAGTCATGCCATATACGCCGTACTCCTGAAACGTTTTGAGGTCGGCCTGCAAACCGGCGCCGCCGCTGGTATCCGATCCCGCTATCGTGAGAGCCTTTGGTACATTCATTTCAAAAAAGCCTCCTGTCAACCTGATTAATATTTTTTGCCACTGCTTGGCAAGACATGGTTGTATTATAAAATAAATCTGGTACTATTGAAATGTACAGAACTTAATTTTTAAATAAGGACAGATGCAAAAAGTGGACAGATTAAGATGAGCATGCCAAACTTGATTCTGCTTGACCCGGCCAGCAAACAACCGCTATATTTGCAGCTATACCAGCATTTTCGCCGCGAAATAGAACAAAGCCAGCTGAAGGAAGGGCAAAAACTGCCCTCCATCCGCTGGCTTGCGCGCAGCTTATCCATCAGTAAGATCACAGTCGAAAAAGCCTACCAGCAACTGCTGTGCGAAGGCTATCTGAACAACGGGAACCGAACGCGGTACGAGGTCAACCGCTTCAGCGAGAACTCCTGGCCCGCCCCGGCTTCGCCTGCCGTAACATCGCCGCAGCCTAGCCCGACATCGCCGATCCGCTACGACCTGGCCAGCGGCGAAATGGACATGGACGGCTTTGATTTTCCCCTGTGGAAGCGCTATATCAACAAGGCGTTTAGTGACCAAAACCGCCTGATGCGCTATGGCGACCTACAAGGCGAGTTGGAACTGCGTCGCCAGATTGCTGGCTATGTCCGCTCGCGCGGCGTCAATTGCCGACACGAACAGGTCATCGTCGGCCCCGGCGTGCAAAGCTTGCTCAACATGCT
>CAZYJK010000067.1:8306-10545 GCA_964647865.1 uncultured Veillonellaceae bacterium
CGGAAGAAATGACCACGGCGATTCATTTGCTGAAAGAAGCCTGGTTTTAACTATCGTTTGATTTACATGAAAAAAGCCGGTCAGTCCGATTAATGAAAATCGGCTGGCCGGCTTTGTGTTTTATGAAGTTACAGTCCGTATATCTTCTTAAGATCGGCGACGACGGCAGGAATGCGGGTGGACAGCTGAGGAATCGCATAACCGACAAAAATCGGCGATGTCACGAAGCGCGGCATGACTTTGGCGGTAATCTGACCGTTTATATTGTAGAAGAAGATATTGTAACTGTTGCAATATCGATTGAAATGGTTAAGCAAATAGTGGGCGCAAATCTGCAGGTAGTCGGCCATGCAGTCGATCTGCCCGAGATCGGTAAGCCTGACGTTGAGCTCGACGAAACCGATCAGCGGTTTGTCGGCGATGGAAAGCGTAACTCCACCATTAGAGCTGATCACGCTGCCGGCCAAACTTTCCGGCGGTATGTTGGCGGTGTAGTCGATATGGCGCAGACCGACGATCTGCATGTGCGGGTGGCAAATGGTGCCGCCCGAGTTGGGACCGTGATTTTTGAAGAACAGCACCGAGGTGAATTCACCGCCGTCGGTCATATCCAGCCAATTTCTAATACCAAAGCGGATCAAGCGATACAGGTGGTCTTTCGGATACAGCGACAGCTCGCCCGCGCAGTCCTCTGTTTCGATAAGGACGGTCTGGAATGTTTCCTGCAGCACCGGGTATTTGTTGGCGATGAGCAAGAGCGGTCCGTCTGCGGCGATAACGCCGGTCAGCTCGTCACGATTGCAAAAGGGGCATTTATGGCCAACATCTACCACTGTCACCGGTTTAGTTCCGCCGATTTGGCTATCAAAAACGAGGTGGGTATGCCTTGCGGTCATGTAGCAGTCTCCTTGCGAGTGAAGAGTATGTTGTTCTCATTATAACACATTAATCTCCGCACACTTTATCACACATCCGTTTCTATTACTCCCCGCTTACTCCCCAAACAGCCCCCGGATCTCTGCTTCCGTCATCTTGCCGATAAAGCTTTCGCCCGGTTGAATCAGCGAGTCGACCAGTTCGCGTTTGCGTTCCTGCAGCGCCAGGATTTTCTCTTCGATCGTGCCTTTCGCTACCAGTTTGAATACCTGCACCACATTTTTCTGGCCGATGCGATAGGCCCGGTCGGTTGCCTGATCCTCGACCGCCGGGTTCCACCACGGGTCGCAGTGGATCACCATATCGGCGCCGGTCAGGTTCAGCCCCGCCCCGCCTGCTTTCAGCGAAATCAGGAAAGCGTCCCGCTCGCCGCGGTTAAACGCGTTGACCCGCTGAATCCGGTCCTGGGCCGAGGTCCCGCCGTCCAGATAGTGCCAGGATACCTCCAGTTCATCCAGCACCGGCTTGATCAAATCCAGCATTCCGGTGAACTGCGAAAAGATCAGCAGGCGATGCCCCGCCGCCACCGCATCGCGGACCACGTCGGCAATCAGTTCCATTTTGCCGCTGCCGCCGCTGTAGTTTTCGACAAACAGCGCCGGGTGGCAGCAGAGTTGCCGCAGGCGGGTCAAGATCGCCAAAATCTTGATCCGGCTCTGGTCAAATCCTTTGGTTTCGATTTCCTGTTCAAACTCCTGCCGCGCACTCATCAGCCACGCCGTATAGAGCCGGGTCTGTTCCGCCGTCATCGGCGCGCTCAGCCGGCTCTCGATTTTTTCCGGCAGTTCCTGCAGCACGGTATGCTTCATCCGGCGCAGCAGGAACGGGCGGATATGCCGTGACAGTTCGCGCAGCACCGGCGAGTTGGGGTCTTTGGCGACCGGCGCTTCAAATCGTTTGACAAACGAGGCGTGATGCCGCAGATAGCCCGGCATGACATAATCAAAAATCGACCAGAGTTCGCTTAGTGAGTTTTCGATCGGCGTGCCGGTCAGTGCAAAGCAGCTGCCGGCCCGAATCCGCTTCACAGCTTGGGCGTTCAGCGTCTGCGGGTTTTTTATGTTTTGCGCTTCGTCGAGGAAGCAGGTTTTCCATTCCAGTTGTTCATACAGTTCGATATCGCGTTTCAACAGTCCATAGGAAGTAATCACCAGGTCGACCGCTTCCAGGTCGGCCAGCGCGGCCTGCCGTTCCCCCTGCTGCCCGGTCACTACCAAGGTGCGTAGAGCCGGTGTAAATTTGGCGGCTTCCTCCTGCCAGTTGTAGACGAGCGAAGTCGGCGTTACTACCAGCGACGGCCGCC
>CAZYJK010000068.1:0-10139 GCA_964647865.1 uncultured Veillonellaceae bacterium
TGCAGGCAGACGCCCTGCTGCAGCTGCTTATTGGCCGGTATCCGGCCACTCTTGTAATCAATGACACGGTAAGCGGTCGCATCGGCATCGATGCGGTCCACTTTCCCCTGCAATTCGACCTGCACGCCATCCTGTTCCACGATCAGCGGCAACTCAGTCGATCGGTCGTCGCTGCCGGGCCCCGCAGCCATACCGAATGCCCATTCAAAATAACGCGGTTGCAACAGCGAACTGCGCTGGCGCTCCAGCTCACCCGCCAGCCATTGCCGGATCGCCCGCTCCCAGCGGCGGCGCTCATATTTCCACCAAACGCCGGGGACCAGCCGGCCCCGCTGCTCTCTTTTCTGCACACTCCGGTCCAGCAAAGCCAACAGTTGTTCAGCATAGTTCGGCAACTCGGCCGGTTCCAGTCGCTGTCCTTGCCGACCTGCCATAAATGTTGCCAGGATTTCATGCCAGATCGCGCCGGCAGACAAGGCATCTACGCCCTCATCCGCGTCCTCCCGCCCGGTCAGCGCCAACACATCGGTCACGAAATAGGCAAAGGGGCATGCGGCGTAGCGTTCCAGCGCCGATGCGGAAAAACGCGTTTGTTCGATCAGCGAGGCAGGTACCGTTCCGGCATAAACAGCCGATCGGTTTGCCTCGATCCTCGCCCGCTCCGTCAGTCCTTGCGGCAATTCCGCCAGAATCGCGCCATAAACGCTCTGCCACTCCGCGGCTCGGTCCGATCCCTGCCAGCAGTGCCGTAGCGCCGCCCGGTTCAGTTCGGTCCGGCTTCTGGCCGTTGCCGGGGTGTTCGCCACGATCTGCTCGATGCCGCTGGTTTCAACCCCAATCGCGTCTGTCGCAAACAAACGGGTCACTTCGTTCAGGTAGCGCGAGGGCAGACGCTCACTGTCCGCCACCGCGCTCAGCACCAGTTCATCGCGGGCCATGCCGATCGCCAATGCAAAATAGAAATCTTCGAGCAGCCCCCGCGCTGTGGCAGTCGATAACTCCAGCCCCATTTCGCCGAACAGTCGCCGCTGTCCGTCGCCATACAGCCAGCTTTCACGCGGCTGGGCGGGAAACTCGCCTTCAGTCAGGCCCAGAACGATTACCAGCGAAAACTTCATACCGCTGGCCGTACCGGGCGACACCAGCTGCACCCCCGCCTCCTGCCGGCCCGCCAGCTCGATTACGGTTCCCTGCAGCATCCGGCGCAGTAGCGCGGCAAATTCGCCAGGACCGAGAGATTCATGTCCCTGTTGCAAATAGGAAAACATCTGCTCCAGTTCCGCCACCGCGGACACCAAGGCTTGCCAGGCCAGCAGCTCAGCCCGCATTTCAGCCAGGGTCACTGTCCCTTCCCTGCGGCATTGTTTCAGCGCCACCGGCAGATCGAGCCAGTCAGCCCAGGCCCGGAAGCCGGAAAACACCGATTCCGTACTTGTAAGTTCGGTCCAGACCGTCTGTTGCTCGCGCAATTCCGCCAGACACTCGCTCCACAATTCGGCTGTCGCCTGATCCGGCGCATACCTTCCAATCGCGACAGACCAGTCTTGCCAATTGCGCAACAGGCCGGCCGACAGGCAATGCTCGACCTGGTCGGCATCCCAGCGCCATTTTTGCCGCAAATACGGCGACTTGATCACTGCCGTCGCTTCGCTTAGCGCGCCAGGACCGCGCAGCAGTTCCAACCACTGAAAAACCAGACGGACGCAAGCGCGTTCGCCGATGTTCACTGTCAGGGGCGCATCGAGCGGTACGCCGCGTTCTTCGAAACTTTGCCGAAGCTGTCGGTACTGGACCGGGTCGCGCGCCACCAGAGCGATATCGCTTGGCTGCAACCGGCCTGACAGCAATGCCGTTTTCACCTGATCGGCAACTACGGCGATTTCTCTGGCCCGGTTCGGGCTAAGCAAAATCTTCAAGCCTGCTGCGTCTTGTCTGACCGGTGGTGATTCGGCGAACAAATGCCGCTGCAGGTGCTGCAGCGGCTCGGTTGCGTCACTTGACGCCGCTGCCTGCTGCAGGACAAAGTTCATCCCCTGTAGCGCCTCGACAACCGGTTCGGTCGCCTCATACAGGCCGGACTGGTTTTTTTCATAATAGATGCCGATTTCAACCGGTACCCGGCGCTGCAACCCGGCAACGAATCGTAGCCGTAGCGGCGACAATATCGAAAACTCGGCAATCAGCAGCCGCTCGAACGGCAGCTCCGTTGTCGGTTTGGTCAGTGCCTCCGCCGCCAGCAGATAGGTTCCGGCGATATCGACCAGCGCATACTCGGTCAGTTTTTCCTGATAACGACGGAACAACTGCGCAATCGCCGCATCACGCGTCATGTCGCCGCCGGTTGCTTCAGCCACCCCTTCCATCACACTGTCCAGTTCGTCCGGTGTTGCGTCCGCCATTTTGAATTCGTCGAACAGACGGGCCAATGCGGCAACAAAGCCAGGAAATCCAGCCACGCCGGCAAAACAGGCGCAAGCTTCATCCTGGCCGAATTCAGCCAAAATCTCTTCTAAAATCATTTCCTGCTCGACCCGGCTAATTTTACGGCAACCAGCCAATTTTTCCGCCAGTTCGTCCATCGAAAACAGGCCGGGAAATTCCCAGCCTGGCAGTTCGGTCCGCTTGAGCCGTTGACGCACCTGCTCCAGCAGATAGGGACTAGGCAGCATCAGCGCCGTCCGTTGCTGTTGCGGGTCTGCTCCTTGTTGCAGCAAACGTTCAATGAACGAATCCAGCTGGGAGGCTCCGATCGGCGAACAATACAAGATGTGCAAGTAGCACCTCCGAATGTCAGGAGTGGATCACTTGGTGATCCACTCCATAATCTCCTGATCCTTGAACACTTTGACGATTTTGCGGCTGCGTTGTTTTGACAGATCCAAGTTGTCGGGATCTTTGATCCGGTTTCCCCAGGCATCGGTCAATAGCCGCAGTTTCGGCCGGGACGGATTGGCATGTTCCACGCTCTCCACCTCTGCCAGTTCGCCGCTGTCCACCTGAACCAGACTGCCCTTGGGATACAGCGCCACCTGCGACAACAGGCGGGAAACCATCTCCGGGTCAAGGATCTTGCCTGCAAACAACTGCAGGATACTGGCAGCTTCACTTGGCAGATAGTAATGCCGAAACGGCCGGTCAGACAGCAAGGCGTCAAACATATCCGCCACTGCGGCAATCCGGGCATATTCATGGATTTCACTACCGGCGATGCCGCGCGGATAACCGCTGCCGTCGAAACTTTCGTGATGCTGATACGCAACATGCATTGCGGGAGTCGGCAACCCACGGATTTTCTTGCGCAACCCGTCAAAGCCCAGCTCCGGATGCTTTTTCACTTCTGTCATTTCAGCCGGTGTAAGCTTGTCGGCTTTTTTCAGAATATCCTGCGGAACCGCCATTTCACCGATATCCATCAACAAAGCGCCCAGCGCCAGTTCGTGCAGCCTGGTCGGTGTATACTCGCTTTTCAGACCGATTAAAATAGACAATACCGCAACATTCAGCACATGCCCCGGCAAATAATCTTCGATTGGCCGGATATCCACCGTTTCAAACACGGTCGTGCGATTGACGACGACCTGATTGACCAGACGAGAAGCAAAATCACGGATCGGCCCGCTATCCACCTCTGCTTTGCTGCGAAAGTCCTCATACACTTGCCGGATCAGTTTCACAGCTTCTTTCTGGGTATCGCCGCCGATCAACGAGTCGGGAACTGCTGCCGTAAACCGGGGCAACTCGACATAGGCCGACTTGAATCCGCCATCCACCAGCGCTTTGATATGGGATTCCTGTATTGCGCCGCCTGCCCGGATCAAAACCCGGCCCTGCGGATCAAGCACTTCTGCGGCCGCAATCATTTCCGGGCGCAAAAAGTCAATTGAGAGCCTTTGCATCGACGTATTCCTTCCTTGCCTCTATTGCAGGCACCCTTGCAAAAACCGTTCCATCGCCTCGTAAAACTCGAATCGGTTTTCTTCGTTGCGGAAGCCATGCCCTTCATTGTCCTTGACCAGATACTCTACCTTTATGCCGCGGGCGGCCAGCGCAGCCACCATCTGATCCGATTCCGCCTTGTTCACCCGCGGGTCGCGAGCCCCCTGCGCCACCAGCAGTGGAACCCTGATCTTGTCCGCATGGAATACCGGTGAAATCGCCCGCAACAATTCTTCGTCCTTTTCCGGATGGCCGACTTTTTCGTAAAACTCCGTCATCAACGGTTTCCAATATGGCGGAATGGTCTTGATCAGGGTAAAGATATTTGATACCCCGACATAATCCACGCCACAGGCATAAAGCTCCGGCGTGAAAGCCAGCCCGGCCAGCACGGCGTAACCGCCGTAACTCGCGCCATAGATCGCCACGCGTTTGGAGTCGGCAATTCCTTGCTTCACCAGCCATTCCACGCCATCGCTGATATCATCCTGCATCTTGCGGCCCCATTGCTTGAAGCCGGCTTCCCAAAACGCCCGGCCATAGCCCAACGAACCGCGGAAATTCATCTGCAGCACGGCATACCCTCTGTTGGCCAACAGCTGCACTTCCGAGTTGAAGCCCCAATGGTCGCGCACCCAGGGCCCGCCATGCGGGTTGATCACGACAGGCAGATTTTTCGGCTCTTTGCCTTTGGGCAAAGTCAGGTAACCGTGAATCGTCAGGCCATCACGGCTGGTATAGGAAACAGGCCGCATTTCGGCCATGTCCGCTTCATTCAGCCAGGGCGACAATTCCCGCCATTTTTCCAGCTTGCCGGTTTTCCAGTCGTAAATGTAGTATGCGCCGCGGGTTTTGTCGCTGTATGTCCGCACCACATAGAGGTCTTCCGCCTTGTTGCTGGACGAGATCGATATTTCATAGCCTGGCAGCAGTTTTTCCAGGGCTGCGTAGAGATTGCGGGCCTTGTCGTCAAAAAAATGGCGGCGAGTCTTGTCGGTCGTATAGCCGACGCTGGTCAGCACCTTGCGGACGTTGGACCAACCGGCCCCACCCACATCGACTGCCGGATGCGCAAACAGCAGCTTCACTTCATTCCCGCTCTGCGGGTCGATCACAACCAGCGCTTTTTTGTCCCGACCGAGATTGGAGGCGGCATATAACATTTGATTGTCGGCGGTAAAAAAGTAAGGGCTTACCGCGTCTTTGAACCCGGTCGTGATAATCGGCCGAAATTCTTCGTCTTCCGTCTGTCGGTACAGCACGACATTTTGATTTTCCGCCGCATTTTTGGCCATGGCCAGCCGGATTTTCCCTGCGTGGTCCGTCAGATAACCGACGAAATCACCCGGATTCTCCACCACCATTTTCATTTCACCGTTCAACAGATTGAGCCGATAGACGTCAAAAACATCGGCGCGACGCTGATTCATGCTGATCAGCATTTCGTTTTCCACTTCTTCCAGGTCATCGACCACGCCGACCCGCACTCCGGCAAACGGGGTCAGATCCTGCGTCTTGCCGCTGGTCAGGTTCACGGCGAACAGATGATAGTTTTCATCACCGCCATCGTCCTTCAGGTAAATCAGCCTGTCATTGCCCTTCCAAAAGTAACCGCCGATGTCACGGTCCCGCACGTCAGTCACCTGGCGCGCGGTCGCCTCGCCGCGTTTTTGCACGAACAGGTTCAGCCGCCGCTCCACTGGCGCCATATACGCCAGGTGAACGCCATCCGGCGACAAGGTCAACGACGCAACCTCGGGATTGCGGAAAAAATCACGTAAAGGAACCAGCGGCGCTGCTTCGCCCAGCGCAATACTACCAAAGGAAAAACATACTGTCAAAATCAAAACCCACCTTTGCCAATTCAAAATCTGTGAAGCATTCACACGAAAAACCTCCCGGGCTATTGCTAACGATTATTTATTATTCGACCCCGACCTCGCATATCCCTACCAGCTGCGGAAATATATCCGTCAATCGGCCACCTGCTGCCGAAAACAGCGAATTATGGTAAAATATTATACGAATCATTCTACACAGGAGGACTACACCATGACAAAACAAACTCGCGAATTTCAGACCGAAACCAAGCAACTGCTCGACCTGATGATCCACTCCATCTATACCAACCGGGAAATATTTCTGCGCGAACTGATCTCCAACGCATCGGATGCCATCGACAAAGTCCGGGTGCAATCGCTGACCGACCATGATTTGCTGGAAAACGACCCGAATTTTGAAATATCGCTTCACGCCGACGAAACGGCCCACACGCTGACCATCAGCGACAACGGCATCGGCATGACCTATGACGAAGTTGTTGAAAACATCGGCACGATTGCCAAGTCCGGCACAAAATCGTTTCTGGAAAAACTCAAAGAAACCGGCACTGTCGGCGACAGCGAACTGATCGGTCAGTTTGGCGTAGGTTTCTATTCCGCGTTCATGGTCGCTGAAAAAGTCACATTGATCACCCGCGCCCCGGGACAAACCAGCGGCGTATGCTGGGAATCAACCGGTGACGGAACCTACACGATCGAAGAATGCGCCCGCGAAAAACGCGGCACCAGCCTGATCCTTTCGCTGCATCCCGATTTCCGCTCCAGCGAAAAACCGGAAGAAAACTTCCTCAACCAATATACCCTGCAACGTCTGGTCAAAAAATACTCCGACTACATCCGCTATCCGATCAAAATGAACTTCACGCTAAAGGGCAAGCAAGACGAACCGGACACGATCGAGAACCGGACGCTGAACTCGATGACCCCGCTCTGGGTTCGCCCCAAGACGGAAATCAAACCGGAAGAATACAACCAGTTTTACAAGGAAGTTTTCCACGCCTGGGATGAGCCGCTGGAAATCGTGCATACCAAAGCGGAAGGCGTCGTGGAGTATACCACGCTACTGTTCATTCCTTCGCATGCGCCGTTTGATTTTTACCAGCGCGAGATGACCTCCGGCATTCGGCTTTATTCGAAGAATGTGTTCGTGATGGACAATTATCAGGATTTGCTGCCGGAATACCTGCGATTTGTCCGCGGGTTGGTCGACTCGCCCGATTTTTCGCTCAACATCTCGCGTGAACTGTTGCAGCACAGCAGTCAATTGAAAAAGATCGGCAAGAACCTGGAAAAAACCGTGATCAAAACACTGGAAAAAATGCTGGAAAAGGATCGGCCCAAATACAACAAGTTCTGGCAAGAATATGGCAAAGCGATGAAGAACGGCGTTTACTCGGACTTTGCCAACCGCGACAAGTTAAAGGAATTGTTGTTATTCCCGACCTCGCATTCCGCCGAGGAACTCACCACGCTGGACGAGTACATCGCCCGGATGCCGGAATCGCAGACCGTCATTTACTACGCCACCGGTAAAGACCGGGCCGCGGTCGAACGGTTGCCGCAAATGGAAATCCTGAAGGAAAAGGGCCTGGAAGTGCTTTATCTGTTCGACCGCGTCGATGAATTTGCCGTGGACGCCTTGCGCGAACACAAGGAGAAAAAATTCCAGTCCGTCAGTCGCGGCGATCTGAAACTGAAAGAACTGGACTCGCCGGCAGAGAAAAAAGCCGACGAGGCAGACAAACAGGAAAACGAGTCTTTGATCGCGGCAATCAAGGAGCAACTGAAAGGCCGGGTCGCCGACGTAAAGATCAGCAGTCGTCTGAAATCAAGCCCGGTTTGCTTGGTCAGCGGCGATGAAGGCATCAGTCTGTCAATGGAACAGATCCTGTCAGAAATCGACAAGCCGATGTACAAGGCCAGCCGGATTTTGGAGCTCAATCCCGACCACGAATTATTCACCACCTTGAAAAATCTGCACACGAACGCACCCGGATCTGAGAATTTCAATGATTATTGCGACTTGCTGTATGGTCAGGCGCTGTTGATGGAGGGCCTGCCGCCGGAGGACCCAATCGCTTTCGCCGCCCGTGTGGCCAAGTTAATGGTCAACCCCGGCAAGTAGCCCGAATAGTAAAGGGACCGTAGACGCTGCCCGGCAGTGTCCACGGTCCCTTTTGTCTGTAGTTAGCCGGATTTGAACATCCGGCTCCGGCCATTTTCATGTCGGGGCAGCTTCCAAATCTGTTCGTTATATTCTGCGATGGTCCGGTCGCTGGAAAACACTCCGGCAGCGGCAATATTAGCGATCGCTTTCGACCACCAGACCGCCGGATAGCGATAGTCGCGATCGATCAACCAATGCGCCTGGCAGTAAGCGTCAAAGTCCTTCAGTACCAGATAAGGGTCAGCCATTGAGCCATTGCCATACAACAGACTGTCGTAAATCGGCCGGAACAGGTTGCGGTCCGCCGCATAAAACCCGTTGATCAGTTGATCCATGACCCGCTTCAATCGCGGGTCTGCTTCGGCGACTTCCCATGGACGATAGCTGCCGCTCTGGTAAACGGCGTTGACCTCCTCGGCCTTCAAGCCGAAGATGTACATGTTTTGCAGACCGACTGCCTGGCTCATCTCCACATTGGCGCCGTCGAGCGTACCGACTGTTAATGCGCCGTTGATCATGAACTTCATGTTGCCGGTGCCGGAAGCTTCTTTGCCTGCAGTGGAAATCTGCTCGCTGACGTCGGTGGCCGGCACGATCAATTCCGCCAGGGAAACCCGGTAATTTTCGAGGAACACCACTTTCAGTTTTCCCTGGATATCCGGATCGGCATTGATCTTGTCGCCGACGGTATTAATCAGCTTGATAATCAGTTTCGCCATGTGATAGGCCGCCGCCGCTTTGGCTGAAAATATGAACGTGCGCGGCTGCATTTCGATATCAGGATTGTCTTTCAGTTGATTGTACAGATGCATGATATGCAGGATATTGAGCAGTTGGCGCTTATACTCGTGCAACCGCTTGACCTGCACGTCAAAAATCGAGTCGACATCGACTGTCACCCCGTTGTGAAGCGCAATATATTCTGCCAGTTTTTGTTTTTTCTGCCGCCGGATCAGGCGCAAAGCATCCTGTACTTCCGGTTTGTCAGCCATCTGTTCCAACGCCTTCAGCCGTAACGGTTGCGTCACCCACTGCCCGCCGATCTTGCGTGTGATCAGTTCGCTCAGCTCCGGGTTGGCTACGCAGAGGAACCGCCGGTGGGTGATTCCGTTGGTGATTGCCCGGAACCGGGTCGGGAACGCGACATGGAATTTTTCGAACACCTGGTTTTTCAAGATCTCGGTATGCAGATAAGACACGCCGTTGACGCAGAACGAACCGACGATCGCCAGATGCGCCATCCGCACCTCGCCATGGGCAATGATCGCCATTTCGGAAATCCGCTGCCAATCTTCCGGGTATAACTTCCACAACGAGCGGCAAAACCGCTCATTGATTTCTTCGACAATACAACTGATTTGCGGCAACACCCGTTTAAACAGGGCCACCGGCCATTTTTCCAGCGCTTCGTGCATGATTGTATGGTTGGTATAGGCAAACGTTCGGGTAACGATCTGCCATGCTTCGTCCCAGGTCATGCCTTCATCCAGCAGAATGCGCATCAGTTCGGGAATCGCCAGCGAAGGATGCGTGTCATTGATATGAATGACATTCTTCTCAGCAAAATCCGCCAGGTTGTTGCCATTCTTCTTGAACTGCCGAACGATGGACTGGATGCTGGCGGAAACAAAGAAGTACTGTTGCTTCAGCCGCAGTATCTTACCCTGTTCATGCGAATCTTCCGGATACAGCACCTGGGAAATTACCTCGACCAGGTTGTTCTCCGCCAAAGCCCGCGTGTACTCGCCCCGGTTGAACAGGCACATGTCCAGATGCTGGGTGGGACGCGCCCCCCAGAGCCGTAGCGTGTTGACCAGCGCCGAGTCGTATCCGACAACCGGCACGTCATAGGGAACCGCTTTTACCGTCTGATATGCTTCATGGCTGAATCGCGGCGTTCCATTGTCGTCACGCCGGCTCACCTGCCCCTCAAACCTTACGTCTTCGGCTTCTTCCGGTTTTTCCACTTCCCAGACATGACCGTCTTCCAGCCATGAATCGCAGACTTCCACCTGGTAGCCATCGACGATCTTCTGTTTGAACAGGCCATATTCGTAGCGAATGCCACAGCCATGACCTTCCAGTTTCAACGTGGCGATCGAATCGAGGAAGCAAGCCGCCAATCTTCCCAGACCACCATTGCCCAGCCCGGGATCGGCTTCCATTTCCTTGATCTCGTTCAGATCGACGCCAAA
>CAZYJK010000069.1:0-10070 GCA_964647865.1 uncultured Veillonellaceae bacterium
GGCGGATTTCCCGCCGCATGTGGACCCGCAGTTTGGCGTCGAGATTGGACAGCGGCTCGTCAAACAGCAGTACCGATGGTTCCATGACCAGTGCCCGGGCCAGGGCGACCCGCTGCTGCTGGCCACCTGACAGCTGGTTTGGCTGCCGGTTTTCCAGCCCGGACAGACCAACCATGCGCAGGGCGGTATTGACTTTTTCCGCGATGACCGCCGCCGGCAGTTGTTTCAGTTCCAGCCCGAAGGCCACGTTGTTGAACACACTCAGGTGGGGAAACAGGGCGTAGCTCTGGAATACCATCGCCGAGTCGCGTTTGTCGGGCGGCAAATCGTTGATCCGTTTGCCGTCGACCAGGATATCGCCTACCGTCGGCGTCTCAAAGCCGGCGATCATCCGCAGGATCGTGGTTTTGCCGCAACCGGACGGGCCGAGCAGCGTGACGAATTTTCCGGCTTCGATTTGCAGCGATACATCGTCGACCGCTTTGAAGGTGCCCGCTTTGTCAGGGGTGACAAATTGCTTGGTGATGTTCTTGAGTTCGATCGTGGTCATTTTGCGCATGTTTCCGTGCTCCTTATGACAGCTCGATTTTTTTGATATTGGGGTCCAGGCGGGTCAGCACCTGGTTGGTGATGAAGATGGCCAGATAGACAATCAGGATCAGGATAGTCGAAAAAGCCGAGGCGACGCCGAACTTGGCGGATTCGACCTGATCGAGCACGGCGATCGTGATCAGGTTGTATTTGGCGGTGATCAGGAAGATGACAGCGCTGATCGAGGTCATGCTGCGGATAAAGGTGTAAATCAGGCCGCTGAAGAATGCTGTTTTAATTAGTGGCAGGGTAATCTTGAAGAAGATCTGCCGTGACGAGGCGCCCAAGTCAGCCGCCGCTTCGTCAATCGCCGGATCGATCTGCTGCAGCGAGGCGACACCGGCCCGGATGCCGATCGGCAGGCTGCGCACGATGAAGGCGACGACCAGCAGGGTGGCGGTACCGGTCAGCACAATCGGCGGCGTGTTGAAGGCCAGGATGTAGCCGACGCCGATGACGGTGCCGGGCACGGCGATGCTGAGCAGCGAGGCGAAATTGATGAAACCCTTGCCGATGAACCGTTTGCGTACCACCAGGAACGCGATGATCATGCCAAGCAGACCGGTGATCGGCGTGGCCAGGAATGACAGCCAGGTCGTGTCAAAAATCGCTTTGCTGCCGACGCCGAATGCATAAATGTAATGGTCCAGGGTAAAACTGTAGTTGATGCCCCAAAGCTTGATGAACGAACCGATAGGAATCAAAATATACAGGGCCAGCACGATTGTGGCGATCGCATAACAGAAGCCGGCGACCGGCCAGACCACCAGGCGGTCGGCGATCGGCAGCCGTTCGCGCGAAGCTTTGCCGGTCACGGTGACATAGACTTTCTTTTCCACCCAGTATTTCGAGATGATAAACAACAGCATCGACAAGTCCAGCAGCAGCACGGCCACGGCGGCGCCGCCCTGCACATCGTAGTTGCCGATCGACTGGATGTATATCTGGGTCGCCAGGGTGGCATAGTTGCCGCCGATGGCCATCGGATTGGCGAAGTCGGCCACCGATTTGATAAACACAAGCAGGAACGAGTTGGCGATGCCGGGGCCGACCAGCGGCGCCGTTACCCGGCGGAAGGTCTGCCAGCGTGAAGCGCCGAGGTCTCGGGCGGCGTCTTCAATTGCCGGGTCGATAGACTTCAGCATGCCGACCAACAGCAGATAAGCGATCGGAAAAAATGACAGCGTCTGTACCAGGATCAGACCCTTGAGGCCATAGATATTGGCGTCACGCAGGCCCAGCAGGGTATTGGTGACAAAGCCCCGGCTACCAAACAGCAGGATGATCGACAGAGCGACGGCAAAGGGCGGCGAAATCATCGGTAGCATCGCGACCAGATTGAACAGTTTTTTGCCGCGAATCGCCAGATAGGTGTAGCAGTAAGCAAACATGAACCCGACGAAGGTTGCCAGCAGTCCGACGACAGAGCCGAGCAGCACGGTGTTGGAAAAGGCCTTGAAATTTTCGCCGGAAGTGAACAGCTGAACATATGCTTCGAGTGAAAAAGCGCCGTCCGGATTGAAAAAACTCTGCTGCAACACTTTGTACAGCGGGAACACGACAAACAGGAACAGCGACACGATGCAAAGCAGGATCGCCGCAAGCAGGATAGGGTCGCGGCCGATTTTTTTCATCTGGATCAGGTCGTCGAGAAACTCAAACTGCCAACGCCGAAAAAAAGCCGTCATAATAGCCTCCCGTGGATATTGTCGCATTAATCTTTCAATTGATATTCTAAATGGTTTGACAGTACTCAGGTAGCGGGATTTGTCTTACGCAACGTGTAAGAAAAAACCTTACGCGTCACCGGCGTAAGGATCAACCCGGTGGGTTACTTTTAGTAAGGGGTGAAAAAGCCACTAGTTTTTTCGCAAAGGGTTTTTCATTCCGGGCAGCGAAACTCTTGTTATTCAATATTCACAGCGATAATTCTTTGTGTGGAGGGAATTTCATGAGCAAAGTGATGATTGCTCCCGGTCGGTACGTTCAGGGAGCCGGAGCAATCGTTGAAATCGGCGACCATCTGAAAGGCCGCGGTACGAAAGCGCTGGTGCTTGGCGGTCACAAAGGGCTTGGTAGCGTTCGGGACTCGATGGAAGCCAGCCTGGATCGGGCGGGGATTGCAGCGCGGTTCGAACCCTTCGGCGGCGAATGCACCAGGGCCGAAATCGAACGATTTGTCGCGCTGGTCCGAGAGAGCGGCAGCGACCTCGTGATCGGTGTCGGCGGCGGCAAGGCACTGGATACGGCCAAGGCCACTGCACACTATGCCGGGTTGCCGGTTGCGGTGGTTTCGACGATTGCGGCCACTGATGCGCCGTGTAGCGCGCTCTCGGTTATTTACAGCCCCGAAGGGGTGTTTGAATCGTATGTGTTGTTTCGGCAAAATCCCGATCTGGTGCTCGTCGATACGGCAATCATCGCCAAAGCGCCGGTACGTCTGTTAGTGTCAGGGATGGGCGATGCCTTGGCCACCTGGTTTGAAGCCGATGCTTGCGCCAAAGCGTTTGCCGGCAATCTGCCTGGTGGGTCGTCCACCGCCGCTGCGCTCAGCCTGGCCCGGTTGTGTTACGATATCCTGATGCAGTACGGCTATCTGGCGAAACTGGCTGTGGAACAGGGCGTCGTCACCGAAGCGGTGGAGAAGGTGGTCGAGGCGAACACGCTACTAAGCGGACTCGGATTTGAAAGCTCCGGCCTAGCGGCAGCCCATGCGATCCACAATGGCTTTACAGCGCTGCCGGAAACTCATCAAGCCTATCATGGCGAAAAAGTCGCTTTTGGAACGTTGGTGCAGATGGTGCTGGAGAATCGTTCGCGTCAGGAGTTGGATGAAGTGCTGCGGTTCTGTAGCGAAGTCGGCTTGCCAACCTGCCTGGCCGATCTTGGCGTCGTGCAGGCGAGCGAGGAAAAAATAATGCAAGTGGCGGCCACGGCTTGTACCGCCGGCGAAACGATTCATAATGAACCGTTTAAGGTGACGTCGCAGTCGGTATATGCGGCCATCCTGGCAACGGACGCGATTGGCAGATCTCAGAAGGCCAGACTTTAATACGAGATGAAACGAACCCAAACCCCCGTCCGGTCTGTGGACGGGGGTTTGGGTTTCTGCCTGGGGAAAAGAAGTTGTCGCTTTTTATCTCGCCAAAACATCCAGATCGAAAGATTTCAAATTCCCTTTGATTCTCAGTGTTTGGATGCCGACTGTCTCGCCACGGAACAGGCTGCCGATTTCCTGATTGATGTTGCCGATTTTTGTTGTTTCTACTTGTAATTTTCGATGCGCCTGCCGGATGGATTCCTGCGGCAAGCCGAAATAACTGGATAAGCCGCGCTCGGATAACGCGACAAGCCGGATGTCTGTCTCTCCGGAATCGGTGGCGGAAATGCGCAGCGGATAGTAGAATCTTTCAGATGCAAACCGATACTGGATCGCATCGTTGGATTTTAGTTGCAGGCCCAACTCCACTACATCAAAGACGAACCAATGGTATCCATCCAGCAGATATTGCTCGATCGTTGCCAGTAGCACTGGCGATGTCTGCTGCGGCCCGGCGCCCTCCTTTTGAAAGAAGTCGCGGATCCATTGTTCAAAATCACTGCTCTCCAGCACATGGACTACGCGAATATCATGGGCGCCGATTTTTTCATGAAAGGTAACTTCGGCTGCCTGCCCGGTTGAGGTGCGTGCATCGCCTGGACCTTTGCCGCTAAACCAATTGCGGCGGAGTTCTTCGTTGATCAGGGCGTTGATTTTGCTAAACGTGGCGGCATCGCCGCGCGTCACGACCGGCTCGGACGGAAACGGCAACACTTCCAGCACTTTGGTCGGTTTTGACGCTTTCAAATCGGTAGATAACAGCAAAATTTGCTCTTTGCCGTTCCAGGCGATGATGGCGTTTTGCGCCGGCTCAAAGATTTCCGGCATGTCCTGCGCGTTCCAATTGCCCCAGGGGATGGAACCGCGGTCAGCAAAACCCGGTTGCGGCAGGGTGAAGACCAGGCCAAAAACTACCGCCGTAATCGCCAAACAGTTGAAAAACTTTCTGGACATTATCGGTCACCTCCTGATACTATTTTTGCTGTTTTATCTATTCGACTCAATAAACGCACCGAACCGAAAAAAGTAACAGGCAATATCACGGTTCAAACAAACCCTGTTTTGCCGCATATGCGATCAGTTCGCTTTTTTTCTGGAAGCCCAATTTTTCCATGATCCGGGTCTTGTAGGTGTCGACTGTCTTGACGCTGAGGCCGAGTTGTTCACCGATTTCCCGTAAAGAAAAGCCGTGCGCGTACCATCGCAGCACTTCCTGCTCGCGCGGACTCAGTACGGCGGCCATTGGCGGAGCAACGACCTGTTGCCGTTCAACCAACAGCATGGACAGCAAAGATTTTGCAGATTTCTCGTTCAGATGCAGCCGGCCGGCTGCGACATTTTCGATTGCCTGAAACAGTTCAGTATCAATCGCGCTTTTTTGCACATATCCCTGCGCGCCAGCCGACATCGCTGCCAAAACATAATTTTCATCCTCGAACATGGTCAGTACGATGACGCGGGTAGGCAGATTGCGTCGCTGCAGTTCCCGCAGACATTCCAGGCCGTCCATGCCAGGCATGGCCAGATCCAGCAGCAGGATGTCGGGTTGCAATTGTTCAACCAGCAGCAGCGCCGACGCCCCGTCGGAGGCTTCACCGACGATGGAGAGGGTCTCGTTGCTGTCAAGCAGCAGCTTCAGGCCGGAGCGGATCAGATGGTGGTCGTCGGCCAAGGCGATACGGAGTTTGACTGTCATGTTAAGCTCCTTTATTGGCGATGGGAATGCTGACGCTGATCAGGGCGCCGCTACCGGGTGAGGATTCCAGGCTGAATTGGCCACTGCACAATTCGACCCGTTCCTGCATGCCGAAAATGCCCAGGCGTTTCTCGCGCAAAGCCCTCTCCAGTTCGCTGCTTGGCATGCCTTTGCCATTGTCGCGGATTTCAAGCCGGATGCTATCTTGTGTTGCCTGCAGGCGGATTTCGACGCTGCTGGCACCTGAATGGCGGGCGGCATTGGTCAGGCTTTCCTGCATGATGCGGTATAACGTGACAGACAAATCGCTGTCCAGCATCGGCATATCGGAGTCTGCCGAAAACTGCACCGTGATGCCAAACCGTTCCTGGAAGTCGGCGACATATTTTCGCATGGCAGCAGCCAGACCGAGATCATCTAGCGCGGTTGGCCGCAGTTCGACCGCCATGTTGCGGATGTCCAGCAGCAATTCGGAAGCTACGTCGCGGGCGTTCAGCAGCAACTGCCGCTGCTGTTCGTCGGTGGCTTTGCCGGCGAGCACCCGCATCGAAACAATCAATGAAGTCAAAGCCTGGGCGGTTTCGTCGTGCAGTTCGCGTGACAGGCGCTTCCGTTCGGCTTCCTGGGCCGTGATGACCTGGTGCAGCAAACTGGCCCGTAATTGTTCTTTTTCCTGCAATCCATCGGCCATTTCGTTAAATGAACGCGCCAACTTTGCCAGTTCATCGCCTGTGGTGACAGGGGCCCGCGTGTCGAGATGCCCGGCGGCAATCGCTTGCGCCGAATCGACCAAAGAATTTATCGGAGCGGTGATGAACCGCGACAGCAGGATTGCCAGCAAAGCGGCCATACTGCAAAAGAACACGGTGATTGCCAGGAGGGAAGCGGTGGTTTTGCCGATCAGGGCTTTGGAAAATTCTTCGCTGAGTCCGACCCGGATATAACCGATGGCACCGTTTTCCACCGGCGACAGGATGTCGCGGATGACGCCTTCGTTGGTCGAGAGCTCGATAATGCGCGCTTCGGTGCGCAGAGGGATCGGGTTGGCGCTGCGCAGGCCCGCAGGCAACCGGCTGGGAAACGTGTGCGCCAATAATTGACCGGAGTGGTCAAAGACCAGCAGGTAACGCAAATCCTCCGTTTCGTTCTTGAAATCATGCAGAATTTCGCCGAGGGTGTAGCGATCATTGACCAAAATCGGACTGGCAACAAGCGAAGCTACATGGCCGGCGATTTCCAGGCCGCGTTTCTCCTGTTGACGGCTGTTCAACTCGTGCAGTGAGGCCAGGGCCACGTAGCTGAGCAACACGCCAAGCAGTAGCGCCAAAGAAATGTTGGTGGCGGCGAGTTTGTGAAAAATCTTCCACTGCCGGAGTTTGTTCATGGCGCTTGTTTCATTTCCTGCAGGATTTGCCGCGGTGCATCATACAGTCTGGCGGGAGCTACGCTAAACCGCTCGAACATCAGATCGCGCAGAACTTTGCGCATGTCCTGGTTGTAGTGCATATTGAGAAAAATCGTTTTCAGCAGCTCTTTCTGCTGCGCAGGCAAGGCTTTGCGGATCACGACCGGACCGACGCCGATCGGTTCCGACGAATGGATGATGCGGACCCTGCCGGCTAGCTCCGGATTGTTCCGGCGGGCATGATCGTAGGCGATGCTGTCGATCGCAGCGCCGTCCAGCAAGTTCATCGCCACAGACTGCAGCGATTTGGCATGGTTTTGACTGAACAGACTCTGCCCAAAAAAATTCTCCGGCGTCTGTTGGCGTAGTTTCAGCAAATAAACCGGGAACAGGTAGCCGGAAAAACTAGCCGCGTCGCTGAATGCAAAACGTTTGCCGGCCAGTCCGCCCAGATTTTCGATGCGGCTGTTCTGGGACACGATGATCAATGCCTGATAAAAAGGTCCGTTTTCCAGTTCGGGAATCACTAGCGGTTCAATCGGTTCCGTTCCGCTGTAAGTCAGGAAAGCGCCGGTCGAAAAAAAGGCCAAATCGGCGCCCTGACTGGACAATAACGCCTGGGTTTCCGCATTGTTTCGCCGATAAATCAGTTCGGTCGGTTGCCCGGTCTGGATGGCGATGTGTTCGGCAATCAGGCGGTAGGAACCGACGGTATCACGATTTGACAGGGAGGGGGACACGGCGATTCTAAGCGGCATGGTGCCGGCAATCGGCGCTGCGACAGGAGCGGCCGGCTCCAGTCTGGTCAGGTCGATGTAGGTGTTGCCGCGCGAGGGAACGCAGCCTGTCATTACTATTAATAATAAAGTAAACAGGACCAATGTCAGAATCCTCCGGACCTGCGCTGTGAATCGGTTGGGCAAAGACAACGGCGAATCCTCCTGCCACTGATATCACTAAGGAGCCTTGATGGTTGTGTATAGTATCTTTCTTCAGCCGGCCAGCTGTTTCCTGCCCGACCATGGATAGCGGTCGGGAGGAGTTTGCCGGGCGACAGGGAATTAGTTAAAGGAATAGCTCGGACAAACTTTCAAACTTTGTTTTCAGGAGTCGCAGGTGAAAAAAACAGTGTTGTGTCGTTTCCTGCTCTGTGGAGCGCTGCTCGCGGCGCTGATTGGCGGCGCGCCTCATTTTTCCAGCCCGGCTGCTGCGGCGCCGGATCGCTGGCTACAAACAGTTACTTCGCCCTGGCATGGATCCTATGTCTGCAATCAGGGGCTGACCCGGCTGCAACTGACGCTGCGACCGCTGTCCGGTGGCCAGCGTTGGGAGGCGGATTTCGCGTTTGCGCCCGACCCCGACAATCCGAATGTGCCGAAAGGGTCGTTCCGGCTGGCCGGTTTACTTGATCGGGCAACCGGCCAATTGGTGCTGAAACAACAACACTGGCTGGAACAACCGGATGACGCCAGCTATCGAATGGTCGACCTGGCAGGCGCGCTGCAGATCGGCGTCGGGCAAGCGCTAATCCGGGGCAGGGTCACGTCTTACGGTTGTGAGGACTTTGCCGTGTGGCAGTTTTTTGCCGATGTTGACGGTGGGCGTTAGGCAAGCGATAGGAGGAACAGCATGGCGGCGTGGATGGAAATGGTGGCATTATTTGAAAAAGGCGGCCTGGTCATGCCGCTGCTCTTGGCGGGTTCGGTACTGGCTGTGGCTGTGGCGGTGGAACGGTTCAGGGTATTTGGACGGGCTACTGACGGAATGGCGACTTTTCGCGAACAGCTGACAGAGAAGCTGACGGAGGGCGATCTCGCGGCTGCGCTGGAATTGTCCTGCCAGTACCAGAACCTTTCGGCGGTCGTGGCGGCCGCTGGCCTGAGCCGCCGGGAACGCGGCAGCCGGGCGATGGAACTGGTGATGGAAGAAACAGCGAACCGCGGTGCGGCCAGGCTGAGGCAACGGCTCGACCTGCTGAGTCTGATGGTGACGATGGCGCCGCTACTCGGTCTTTTGGGTACGGTGGTAGGCATGATCCGCGCGTTCAACGTGCTAAATGTCAGTTCCGGACAGCCGTTCGCGATTACCGGCGGGGTCGGTGAAGCACTGGTGGCGACGGCGGCCGGTCTCTGCGTCGCGATTCTCGCGCTCAGTCTGCTCAGTTATTTTCGGATGCGTCTCGACGCTGTGCTCGGTGATTTGGAAGAAACCGCTGCACTGGTGCTGGAAGCGGCGTTGGAGCAAGCGGGATGAAACTGCGGGAACGGCGGATCACGGAAAACCCTCGTTTGATGATCATTCCGATGATTGACGTGATATTTTTTCTGTTGGTGTTTTTCATGATGAGCACGATGTTCATGGTCGAACAGAAAGTCCTGCCGGTCACATTGCCTGCGGCAACGGCGGCCCAGGTCGACGCGGCCCGGACCTTGGCGGTGACGGTGCTGGCTGATGCGACGTTGCGGTTTGGCGAGGAGCCGGTTTCTCTGGTGGCGCTGGAAACAAAGATTCGGACGGCGCTATCCGGCGACCGCGACAGCCGGTTTGTGCTGCGGGCCGACCGGGCAGTGGCATACGGCCGGGTGGTGGAAGTGCTGGATATTTTTCGCAAGCTGAATGTGCAGCGACTGACGGTTGCGGTGGAGCAGCAGCCGTGAAACGGCGGGAAACTGGCGAAATTAGTTTTCGTTCGGCGCTGAGCTGGTCGCTGCTGATTCACGCCGGGTTGTTGGTTTTGCTTGCCGGACTGGGCGGCGTTCTGACGCCGGAGCAGCCGGAAACCAAACTGGAGTGGGTATGGTCGGCGCCGCAACCGACGCCGCAACCGCCTGCCGCCCCAGTTGCGCCAGCCGCCACAGCAGCTGCAACCGTGGCAAATCCTGCTGCAGCAACGGCGGTTCCGCCGCCGGCGACGCAGTCGTCGATCCCCCAACAGACTACGACAACACCTGCTGCCCCGGTTTCGCCAACTTCACCGCCGTTGACGGTTCCCCCCCCAACTGCCCCGCCGGCTGCGACCGACCCCTCGGCGGATTTGCCGTCAAGGACCGGCTATGCAATCGTGCCGCCACGGCTACGGGAGCGACCGCCGCTGGCAGTGCCGCCGTCCCTTGCCGGTTCTGTCGGCGAAGTTCTGCTGCAGGTAGAGGTGCTGGCTGACGGGCGGGTAGGCGCTAGCCGCGTGATCCGTTCCAGCGGCAGGCGGGAGTTGGATGAAACGGCGCGGCAATATGTTGCCGGCTGGATTTTTCAGCCGGCCTGGCAACCGCAGGCAAACA
>CAZYJK010000070.1:0-1418 GCA_964647865.1 uncultured Veillonellaceae bacterium
TGTTGTGCCGGTTTATAAAACCGTGCTCGGTGACGCTGATTCAGGACAGCTGACCGAAATGCTGGCGGCCGGCGAAATCGACATAGTGACATTCACCAGTTCTTCGACCGTGACCAATCTGCTGGCGATTCTCGGCGGCAAAGCCAAGGAACTGCTAAGCAACGTGAAAATCGCCTGCATCGGACCGGTGACTGCCGATACCTGCCGCGAACATGGATTGCAGCCGGCGGTGGTGGCGACTGAATACACGATTAAGGGGCTGGCAGAAAGCATCATTCGCGAAAGGGGAGGGGAACAGCATGCGTGAGATCCTATACCGACCGCGTCGCTTGCGGGCTTCGGCCGGCATTCGCAACATGGTGCGGGAAACCCAGCTGTCGGTGCATGATTTCGTCTATCCGATCTTTGTCGTACCAGGCATCAATATCCGCAAAGAAATTCCATCGTTGCCGGGACAGTATCACCTGTCTGCCGACCAGGCGCTGGAAACTGCCAGGCAGGCAGCGGCGCTCGGCATACCTGCGGTGTTGCTGTTCGGGTTGCCAGAATATAAAGATGCAAAAGGGTCGAGTGCCTGGGACATGAAAAGTCCGGTGCAACGGGCGATGATGCTGATCAAAAAGGCATTGCCGGACCTAGTTGTGATCGGCGATGTTTGTCTGTGCGAGTATACCGATCACGGCCACTGCGGCCTGTTAAAAGGGCAGGAAGTCGACAACGATCCGACGCTGGATCTGTTAGCGCGGGTGGCGGTCAGCCAGGCCAAGGCGGGAGCAGATGTGATCGCGCCGTCGGACATGATGGACGGCCGGGTGGCTGCCATCCGCGAAGCACTTGATGTCGAAGGCTTTGCCCAACGGACGATCATGGCCTATTCCGCCAAATATGCCTCGGCGTTTTACGGACCATTCCGTGAAGCGGCCGATTCGGCGCCGAAGTTCGGCGACCGCCGCGCTTACCAGATGGACCCGGCCAATGTGCGCGAAGCGATGCGGGAAGTCGATCTCGACGTTTCCGAAGGGGCCGACATCATCATGGTCAAACCGGCGATGGCCTATATGGACGTGATCAGCAAAGTGCGGGACGGCTTTGAATTGCCGGTGGCCGCCTATAATGTCAGCGGTGAATATGCAATGGTCAAGGCAGCGGCGGCTAACGGCTGGATGGAAGAACAGCGGACCACGCTGGAAATTCTCACCGGAATCAAACGGTCCGGCGCCGATATCATCATCACCTATCACGCGCTGGAAGCTGCCGCGTGGCTGCGTTAACCAAACAGGGAGGGAGCTGGGGATCATGGCTTTGAATCTGGAAAAATCAGCAGCGGCCTTTGCCGAAGCGAAACAGAACATGCCGGGCGGTGTCAACAGTCCGGTCCGTTCTTACCGGGGTGTCGGCGGCACGCCGCCGTTCATCGC
>CAZYJK010000070.1:1518-9918 GCA_964647865.1 uncultured Veillonellaceae bacterium
CTAACTTTGCCGTTCAACGATATTGCGGCAATGGAAGAACTGTTCGTGCAGCAGGGCGAGTTGATTGCTGCGGTGATCATCGAACCGGTGCCCGGCAACATGGGCATGGTTCTGCCGCAGGACGGCTATCTGGCCAAAGTTCGCGAATTGACCGCCCACTACGGAATTCTGCTGATTTTTGATGAAGTGATGTCCGGTTTCCGGGTGGCGCTCGGCGGGGCGCAGGTCCATTTTGGCATCAAGCCGGACCTGGTCTGCCTGGGCAAGGTGATCGGCGGCGGCCTGCCGGTCGGCGCTTACGGCGGTCGACACGACATCATGAGCTGCATTTCACCGGCAGGTCCGGTGTATCAGGCGGGGACCTTGTCCGGCAATCCGCTGGCGATGACGGCTGGCCTGGCGACACTGACTGAAATCATGGATAATCCCGATTTTTATCCGCAGCTGACGGAAAAAACCAATGCGCTGTGCGAAGGCGTCGGCGCCGCGGCTGCGGCAGCCGGTGTGGCGATTCAGTCGCATCAACTGGGCAGCATGTTCGGATTGTTCTTCAACGCTAGTCCTGTGACCGATTACGCCAGTGCCGCCACATCAGACCAAGCGGCCTTCAAAGTCTGGTTCCATACGATGCTGGAACAGGGCGTCTATCTGGCACCGTCCCAGTTTGAAGCCGGTTTCATGTCGGCTGCGCATAGTGATGCCGATATCGAAAAAACGTTACTGGCAGCCAAGGTTGCGATGCAAGCGGTGGCGCAAAGCCGAAAACAGTAAGGATTGGCCGAAAAGCAAAGCGAAATAACAACCTCCCGGCGTCAGCTGCAACTAGCTGTCTCGGGAGGTTGTTTGCGTATTAATGAGGTTCTCAGATTAGGTTTTGCATACAGTCAAACGGCGGTTTATTTATTTCAAATCGCGCCCAATGTTCGCCAGCGCGGCCAGCGCCGCAGCGATTTCCGCTTCGGTTGTGAAGCGGCTCACGCTGAAACGGACCGTGCCTTTGGCGAGAGTGCCGATGCTGCGGTGGGCGGCGGGGGCGCAGTGCAGGCCGGTACGGGTGAAGATGCCGAACTGCTGTTCCAACCGGGCTCCGACTTCATCGCAGGGGAGGCCGGCGACATTGAGCGAAAGCACGCCGACCGATTCCGCCGGATCGGCAGGCCCGTAGACCTCGATCTCGGGCAGTTCGCGCAATCCGTCGCGGAACTGTCGCAGCAGTTTTTGTTCATGCGGCAATACATTGTCAACGCCGAAGGCGCTCAAGTCAGACAGCGCAGCTCCCAAACCGGCCAGACCGATGGCGTTCAGGGTGCCACTTTCCAGTTTGTCCGGCAGAAAATCTGGTTGGAGTTCAGATTCGGAAGCGCTGCCGGTGCCACCGAAAATCAGCGGACGAAGGTCGACGTCTGGTCCCAGAGCCAGTCCGCCGGTCCCCTGCGGTCCACCCAGGCTTTTGTGTCCGGTGAACGCGAGAAAATCAATGGCGTTCTGTTGCATATCGAGCGGGCAGACACCGGCCGTCTGCGCCGCATCGACCGCGAAACGGACCCCGGCCTGTTTCGCCAATGCGCCGATCTCAGCGATCGGTTGGATGGTTCCTGTTACGTTAGACGCGTGATTGATGAGGATCAAACGAGTCTTGGCTGTCAGCAGATGACGTATGGTGTCAAGGTCTAGCCTGCCCTGACCGTCGCAGGCCGCGACCGAAAGCTTGACGCCACGGGCTTCCAACTGGCGCAGCGGCCGCATCACCGCGTTGTGCTCCATAGCGCTTGTCACGATATGATCGCCGGGATTCAAAAAACCAAACAGGAGCATATTCAGAGCTTCGGTGGCATTTTTCGCAAACACGACCCGATCGGTCGACGCGGCATTGAACAGAGCGGTCAACTGGTCGCGCGTATCGTAAACCATACGGGAAGAGGTCAGGGATTTGCCATGTCCGGCCCGGCCCGGGCTACCGCCGCACTCGCAGAGATATTGCTGCATCGCGGCAAGGACTTGTGGGCATTTGGGCCAGGATGTGGCTGCGTTGTCAAGGTAAATAGACAAAAAGGATGCACCTCCTACCGCGATTATATCACAACCGGATGGGAAAGGCAGAGCTCTGGGGTTTGGCAGCATAATCGAGGGCAAGGATTTTTGCGGAAAAAAGGATTATCGGCGCAGCAGATAGAAAATACTTGAAGGAATCTAAATGCCAAAGGATAAAGAAAGTGAGAATCTATGCTTGACGTTCAACTGCAAATTTTTAAGACGGTAGTCGAGAAAAAAAGTTTTTCGCTTGCCGCCCAAGAACTGCACATGACACAATCTTCGGTGAGTCAGCATATTCAGGCGCTGGAAATCTATTTTGGCGCTAAGCTGTTTGACCGTTTGCATCGTCGCATCTGCCTGACCGAAGCCGGTAGCGCACTATACCCGTATGCTGTAAGCCTTGAACGACTGTATCAGGAGGCGCGGGATACCATGTCGGGGCAACTGGACCTGGTGACCGGACGCTTATCGATTGCGGCAAGCATGACCATCGGTGAATATCTATTGCCGAAAATCCTGGTCCAGTTCAACCAACTATATCCGAAAGTCAATATCACGATGGATATTGTAAATACCGAGCGGGTCATTGGCAAAACCGTCGAAGGCAATGCGGACATCGGCTTTGTCGAAGGCGTATATAAACCGGTATCTGATCTGGAAGGCGAATGTTTTTGCGGCGATGACCTGGTAATTATCAAATCGGCCTCTTACAATACCAACAACACTTGTCTGGAAGCGCCGGTCTCAATCGCGACCCTGCTGGAGGAACGCTGGGTGCTGCGCGAAACGGATTCAGGAACACGACGGGTTTTCGAAAACTTTTTGGTCCGGCACGATTGCTCGCCGGCGGCGCTCAATGTAATCATGAGTTTTAGCAGTACGGAAGCGATAAAAAGCGCGGTGATGACCGGTGCAGGAATAGGAATCATGTCGCGTCTGGCGGTGACTGAGGAAATAAAACGTGGCGAGGTCAAGGTGGTGAAGCTCTGCGAAGGAACGATCGACCGCAGTTTCTGGATCTTGCGCAACAAGGCGAAATTTCAGACCAAGACTGTAAATCGGTTCTGCGCGTTTTTTCTGAGCCAGATGAATGGTCTGGATTTGCCGAATACTTAAAATAACTGATGGCAGCGATTACCCTTGCTGCCATCGGTTATTTTAATACATCATATCAATTTTTAGAATTTTACTAATAATGCTTTCGGATGTAAAATTAACTGAAGATATGTGCAAATTCTGCAATGGTGTGTGCGATTTTTCACAAAAGAATTGTGCGGAATCTGGCTTGAATTTGTAAAGGAAAGGGGTGAGTGGACAATGTTCATGGTTGCGATCGACGACGAAAAATGTATCGGCTGCGCTCAATGTACACAGGGCTGCCCGGCGCAGATCCTGGGAATGGTTGGCGCGAAAGCGGAAGTGACCGGCGATGCCGCCGAGTGTATGGGCTGTCAGTCGTGTGTCATGACCTGCCCGGCCGAGGCGATTACCGTAACGGAATACTGAGCGAAAACTCAAAATAAAGGAAAGGCAGGGAAAGTTCATGGATGTTGAGAAAAAAGTAGCTGCAACACCGCTGTTGGACGAACTGGAAAAAGGCGATTGGCCCAGTTTTGTCACCGAAATCAAGAAAGCGGCAAAAACAAGCAAAATGGCTCAGGGTCTGCTCGAGCAGGTCGAGGCTTCCTACGTTGAGAAAACTGGCCACTGGAAGCATGGCGGTATTGTAGGAGTCAAGGGTTACGGCGGTGGAGTCGTTGGTCGTTATTCCGATGATCCCGAGCGTTTTCCGGAAGCTCGCGAATTTCATACGATGCGCGTGAACCAGGTGCCGGGCTTTTTCTATACCAGCGAAAAACTCCGTGCTTTGGCTGACATTTGGGATAAGTATGGCAGTGGACTTTACAACATGCATGGATCTACCGGAGATATCATTTTGCTGGGCACTACGACAGAAAACCTGCAACCCTGCTTTGATGCTTTGGGAGAAATCGATTTCGACCTCGGCGGTTCCGGCGGCGCCCTGCGCACGCTCAGCTGCTGCTGCGGCGAAGCTCGCTGTGAAAAATCCTGCATCGACGCGATGGATATGATGTACGATCTCACGATGCATTATCAGAATGAAATGCATCGTCCGGCCTGGCCTTACAAATTCAAAATCAAGATTTCCGGTTGCCCCAATGACTGCGCGGCTGCCTCGGCCCGTTCCGACATGGCGCTGATCGGGACCTGGCGCGACGCGATCCAGGTGGACCAGGAAGAAGTGCGCAAGTATGTTGCCGAAGGCATGAACATGGTTCAAGTCTGCCGCAAGTGTCCGACCGAAGCGCTGGGCTGGGACGAAAAAACTCAGACGCTTTCTGTCCGGACCGAAGATTGCGTCCGCTGCATGCACTGTATCAATGTGATGCCGAAGGCCCTGCGTATCGGCAAGGAACGCGGCATTACCATCCAGATCGGCGGCAAGGCGCCGGTTGTCAAAGGGGCCATGATTGGCTGGATTCTGGTTCCGTTTATGAAAGCGGAGGCACCCTACACTGAAATCAAGGACCTGGTCGAGCGGATTACCGAATATTGGGCCGAGCACGGCAAAAACCGCGAAAGATTGGGCGAATTGGTAGAAAGACTCAGTCTGGCCACCTTCCTCGAAGGAATCGGATTGAAGCCACTGCCGCAAATGGTCAGCGCGCCGCGTGCGAATCCCTATATCTTCTGGAAAGAAGAGGAGGTACTTAAAAATGGCTAGAACAGATTTCGGCCCTCCCGATTATAAGACGATGCTGCCGCCGGTCATCAAACGCAATTACGGCAAGTGGCTCTATCATGAAGTGCCGCAACCCGGCGTGTTGCGCCATGTCAGTGAAACCGGCGAAGAACTCTATTCGGTCCGCGTCGCTTCGGCTCGCTTGGTCAGCAGCGATTTCATCCGCGACATCTCCGATATCGCCGAGAAGTATTGCGACGGCTTCCTGCGTTTTACCACCCGTAACAACGTGGAATTTCTGGTTTCTGACAAGGCAAAGCTGGAGCCGCTGTTGAAAGAATTGGATGAAAAAGACTATCTGGTCGGCGGCGTCGGCCTTTCCATCAGCAACATCGTGCATACCCAGGGCTGGATTCACTGTAAGAGCGCCGTCACTGACGCCTCCGGCCTGACCAAGAACATCATGGATACGATGGTGGACTATTTCACAGGTAAGAAATCGGTGCCGGCCCGTTGCCGTATTGCCGTGGCTTGCTGCGTAAACATGTGCGGCGCCTGCCACTGCTCCGACATCGCGGTAGTCGGTATCCACCGGGTGATTCCGCGCATCAATCACGAACTGGCTTCCAAGATCTGCGAAATCCCCAACACGATCGCATCCTGTCCCACCGGCGCGATTCGGCCGAACCCGAAACTGAAGAGCGTGGAAATCAATCCTGACAAATGCATGATGTGCGGCAACTGTACCGTGGTTTGTCCGGCCATCAAGATTATGGATCCGGAAAATGATGGCGTGTCGATCTGGGTCGGCGGCAAAGTGTCCAACGCCCGTTCGAAGCCGATGTTCTCGCGTCTGGCAATCCCCTTCATCCCCAACAATCCGCCGTTCTGGCCGGAAGTGACCGATGCGGTGACTCACCTGGTCGAAACCTGGGCCAGCAATGCGCGCCCTGGCGAGCGAATGGGCGAATGGATCGGACGTATTGGTTGGGAACGTTTCTTCACCATCACCAATCTGCCGTTCACCGACAAGCACCTGGATGACTTCACGCATGCCAACACGACCTTCCGGTCGACCACCCAGTTCAAATTCTAATTCCCGCGTTACGCGGCGGGAAAAATGAGAGGAGCTATAAGCTATGTCATTTATTGAAATTAAAGGCCAGCAAATCGAATTGGATGAGGACGGCTTTATCGTAGAACCGGATCTCTGGAGCACGGAAATCGCCGAATACTTCGCCAAGGAAGAAGAAGTCGAAGAACTGACCGAACAGCACTGGAAAATCATCAACTATCTGAAAGACTACTTCAAACAGTTCGGTATTGCGCCGATGGTCCGCAAAGTCTGCAAGGATAACGCTATTTCCATGCAGGAATTGTACGCGTTGTTCCCGACAGGACCGGCAAAGGGTGCCTGTAAAATCGCCGGCTTGCCAAAACCGACCGGCTGCGTGTAACCAATGAAAAACCGAACCTGGCTCGGGCAAATCGCAAACCGGATTCGTCGGCTGACGCAAACGACGCCGCGCGTGTTTGCCCTCCAGGTCGGATTGACTACGACCTGCCAAAGCAGTTGCTTCTATTGTCCGCGTACTGCCTTGCGGGGTAGCTGGACCGACGGCATACTGTCGTGGGACGTATACGAAAAATCCCTTGCTCCGGCATTTGGCTTTTTTCAGATGATCTTTTTGCAAGGTTGGGGCGAACCGCTGCTCCATCCGCGATTCTGGGATATGGCGGCGCTGGCCAAGCGCAGCGGCTCTCAGGTAGGCTTTCGCACCAACGCCCTGTTATATGACGAAGCGGCTATTGAACGGACCCTGGACATGGAGCTGGATTTTATTTCGTTTACTTTGACCGGCGCTTCTGCGGCAACGCACCAGCACCATCGTTCAGGAACGGATTTTGATCTGATATGTCGGCGGGTCCGTCAGTTGCGTGAACGCAGAAGTGCCAGAAACAAGTCGCTTTACATCAGTCTCAACTATACGTTGATGCGAAGCAATCTGCAGGAACTGCCGGCTGCGGTTGAGCTGGCGGCAACTCTCGGCGCCGACCAGATTTGCGTTGAGCACATGGATTGCATTCCTATTCTTCCAATGGAAAAACAGGTGGTATTTTTGAATCCGCAGGAAACGGATCCGGATGTTGTTGCCGAGGCCCAACGAATTGCCGAACAGCGTTCGATTTTATTTTCCTGCGAACCCATGACCGTTTCGCCAGATTGCCGGACCTGTAGTGCCGATCCGTTGCGTGGTACGTTATATGTGACAACGGATGCCCGCATAGTGCCTTGCCATCAAATGGCATTGCCGCCGGGGGCGGTGGCGAATTTCTGGTTCCATGGAAAACCTTCGGTCGGCGAACCCGTGGTTCTGGGGCGAGCCGATCAGCAGTCCCTGCTGGAAATATTGCGAAGCGAAAATACCAGGCAGTTGCTGCAGGCCTTGACCAAATCAGAACCGGAATACCCGCTGCTTTGCCGGAATTGCTATAAATTGTACGGGGTATAAAATGGAGTCAAATGAGAAACAGGAAATCGTCGCCCGTCATGAGCGTCGATTCGCCGGTGAATTGACCGAGTCGGTGCTGGAAAAGCCCGAACTGTCAGTCTGGATGATTCTGATTCCATTCCTGTTCATTGTTTTTATGCAACGCCAGCAGAAGTTCAAGCAGTTGGGCGATACGTTCCTGCGGGGCTTGTTGTATACAAAGAACCACGCACTTGAAGCTGCCGCACGACTCGTTGCAGGAGTATCCGCGCAAACCGTCGAAGAAGAAACAGCCTGCAAGGTCCGAAAGAATCCGGATGCCGACACCCTGTTGCAGCAGGTATATCAGGCGCAGTTAAGTGAAATCACTCTGCTGACGGAACATTATCGGCGGTTGTTGTCCACGCAGGCCGCTGATTATGCTGCCATGGTAAGGGAGGCTTACCGGCCCGGAGAATTCCAGCTTTTCTTGGTTGAACTGGCACAAAGGGAGCGCCTCGTAAACGAAGCGGCCGTTGCCCTCAATTCTGAGCCAGACATGACGTGGCGAGACGTTATCAAGAGGCTGGAAGAAGAGACCATCCTTCGCAGAAAAAAAGAAGCGGATCAAATCTTTTCCTGCAATCGCGAGTAAAGTCTACCGCCAGGTCTGAATGAACGGACAGAATTTTCGAGGAGGTGTATTCAACCTATGACAACCAATGGAAATTCGCCAGCCAAGAAAGACTACTCTTATCTGTGGAAACACGAGGATTACTGGGCAATTTGGATGGGTTTAACGATTCTTATCATCGGTCTCTTTGTCTTCTTTTCTTCCACTCCGGCCAATATGGAATCGACAATTGCCAAAAGCAACGCGGTCATGGCAGCAGAGGCCAAAAAGGCGCCGTTCAAGACACTGGAATGGTATCAGGCCAGTGACGCCAAAAGCAGTCTGAGCGGAGCAAATATTCCGTTCGCTAAGACTTTCTCCGCTTACGCAAGTCGTCCTAAAGGCTGGTCAGACAATCCGATGGCTTCGTTTTACCTGAGAGAGGCTGACGCAAAAGCCAAGAGCGCGGCGGCGGCCGGTCGCTATGACACGGCCAAGAAAGCCACGGTAGCGGCGCTGGCCGATGCCAAGACGGCGCAAGCAGCAGCAGCGACAGCTCAATTCAAAGATGCCGCGCT
>CAZYJK010000071.1:0-9775 GCA_964647865.1 uncultured Veillonellaceae bacterium
TTCCAGAACCAGATTGACCTCGGACATGAATCGTTCTCCTCCCTAATTGTAAATTGTCAAAATGGATAGACAGTCAACGCTGCATTAACTAATCTATAAACTTAATGCAATTATCATGCCAATGTGGGAAAAACCGAAAAATGGACCTCAATCATAAAATTCGGGCTGGGTAGGCAGAATCCTGCTGTTTGGCGCAGAAATATTGTTAATGATTCTAGACGGGGCGGTTTAAGTTGTATTGAAAGATAGACGGTGGCGCGTGTAAACAACAGGACATTGTTGCCGCGTGGCTTCGATTATAATATAATCAGGTTCAAATGGGCGAAGCGCCTGTTTTTTCTGAACGGACTCAGTTGTAGAAATGTAGAAAGGTAGAAAGGGAGTATTGACGTGAAAAAACAACGACAGGGATTGATTCTGGGAGTTCTGGCGATTTTTATTCTGACGGGTCTGTTGCTGGGGTGCGGTAAAGCGGCGGAACCAGCAAAACCGGCGGCGCCGGCGGCTTCGACCCAGACGGCGAAAGTGTCGGTCGGTATTCTGAAACTGACCAGCACGGCACCGATTTTTATCGGCATGGAAAAAGGCTATTTCAAAGAACAGGGGATTGAAATCGATCCGCAGTGGTTTGATGCAGCCCACCCGATCGCCGTGGCGACGGCTTCCAATAAAGTACAGGTAGGCGCGACAGGCATCACCGCCAGTTTGTTCAACATGGTGTCAGGTGGACAAAAACTGTCGATTGTCGCCGATAAAGGGCGCGAACAGAAAGGCTATTCATCTTCAGCTTTGCTGATGCGCAGCGATTTGTGGGATGGCGGCGCCAAGAAAATCGAAGACCTCAAGGGGAAGCGAGTGGGGATTACCCAGACCGGTTCCACTTTCCATTATATGTTGGGACGTCTGCTTGAAACAAAGGGCTTGAAACTGAGCGACGTGGAAGTCGTACCGCTCGGCAAGCTCAGCTCAGTCATGGCGGCGCTTCAGGGTAAACAGGTCGATGCAGTCATTTTGAACGAACCAAACATCACCAAGATGGAAAAAGCCGGACATGGCAAGGTGGTAGTCCAGGTCGGCGATGCAATCGATTATCAGACCTCTGCGATCTTCTTCGCACCGGAATTCAGCAAAAACCGCGAGGTTGCCGTGCGGTTCCTGGCAGCCTACATCAAGTCCTGCCGCTATTACTACGATGCGACGCTGGTAAAAAAAGACAGTAAACTGGCGCCAGGCGCGAATTATGAAGAGGTTGTCGGCATTATCGCCAAATACACCGGCGCGCCAGCGGCGGACATCAAATTGGGCCTGCCGTACATGGACCGGGACGGCAAACTGCTGGCCAGTGATATTCAGACCCAGATCGACTGGTATTTCAACCACAAGATGATTGAGAAAAAAATCGGCGCGGACCAGGTTGTCGACGGCAAACTCTGGGAGGAGGCGCTGCAGAAGGTTGGCGCCGCCAAATGAGGATTGTCATCGACCAGGTTGGGAAACAATATGCGGGGCCGGACGGCAGTCCGGTCACCGCGCTGGAAGATATCTGCCTGAACATTGAGGAAGAAGAGTTTGTCGTCTTGGTGGGGCCGAGCGGTTGCGGCAAGTCGACATTGCTCAACATGGTGGGCGGTCTGCTGGCGCCTTCCTGCGGCCGGATCTTCGTCGAGGGTCTGTCGGAAGATCGCGACCCATCGGTAGGCATGGTGTTTCAGGAGGTCGGATTATTTCCCTGGCGCACCGTAGTGGAAAACATCGGTTTTGGTCTGGAAGAATCGCCGTTGCCGCCTGAACAGAAACAACAGCGCATTGAGCGTCATATCGAGCTTGTCGGTTTGAGCGGCTTCGAAAATTCCTACCCGCATCAACTTTCCGGCGGCATGCGACAGCGGGCCGGCATCGCCCGCACCCTGGCCATCCAGCCGGACCTGCTATTGATGGACGAACCGTTTTCGGCGCTGGACGCGCAGACGCGGACCCTGATGCAGGAAGAACTGCTGCGGATTTGGGAACAACACCGGCTCAGCACGCTCTATGTGACGCACAACATCCAGGAAGCCGTATATCTGGCCGACAGGGTCGTTGTACTTTCGCGCCGCCCCGGACGGATCAACCGGATCATTCCGATCGAGATGCCGCGCCGCGGACGTGACGGCGCTGAACATATCACCCGTTTCAACGGCTATTGCGACCTTATCTGGAACCTCATCCGCAAAGACGCGGAAGAGGCGCTCAGGGAGGTGTAGCGGATGGCTTCATTTGAACGGGAAGTAAAATTCCGCCTCGCTTTCCTGGAACGGCGCGCACCGCGCTGGGCCGGACCAGCGGGGATTTTGACATTGTTGTTGCTTTGGCAGGCGTTGTGCATGAGCGGCTTAGTCTCGGAATTGTATCTGCCTGCGCCCACGTCGATTTTGCAGACCGGATGGGAAATGCTGGCGAGCGGCGAGATTGCCGTAAACCTGCAAGCCAGCCTGCAGCGGATCGGCTGGGGCTTTTTCGTCGGCAGCATCGCTGGCATCCTTATCGGGCTACTGACCGGTTTTTCCAAACTGGCGGAAGCCGTGGGGAATCCGTTGATCTATTCGCTGTATCCGGTGCCGAAAATCGCGTTGCTGCCTTTAATTATCCTCTGGCTCGGTATCGGCGAGGTATCGAAAATTTCGATCATTAGCCTGGGAGTTTTTTTTCCGGTTGTAATCAACACCTATTCCGGCGTGAAAAACGTCGATCCCTTGTTGATCAAAGTGGCGGTCAGCTACCGCACATCACAGCTGAATATCATTCGCAAAGTGATTCTGCCGGCCGCGTTGCCGGTGATTTTTGCCGGACTGAAACTGGCTGCCGGCACATCGCTTCTACTCTTGGTCGCGGCCGAGATGATTGCCGCCAAAGAAGGGATCGGTGCGATGGTGCTGCACTATGGCGACCTGATGCTGACCACGAAGCTGATGGTCGGCGTGCTGGTGCTGTCCCTGTTGGGACTTTTGTTCAACCGCTTATTAGAAAGATTGGAAAGATTTTTGATTCCCTGGAAATAGCGTTCGGTTACAAATTGATTACTGTGAATTTTACAAAATTAGCAGGAGTTTTGTCGCGTGGCGAGAAATATCCAAATAGATGTTTGCACAATCTAAACCGTTTTAGAAAAAAGGGGAGGACTGAATGTGAAAAAAACGTGGACAATGGTGGCAATGGCTCTGATCGTATCGTTGATGTTGGTAGTCGCTGGCTGCGGCGGCGGTTCAACGCCGGCAAAAGCACCGGAAGCGCCAAAATTCCCGACCAAGCAAATTGAAATCATCGTGCCGGCAGGTGCTGGCGGCGGCACCGACATGCTGGCCCGTGCCCTGGCCAACAAAGCCAAAGACCTGCTGGGACAGCCGGTAGTTATCGTCAACAAGCCGGGCGGCAGCGGCACGGTAGGCTTCACGGCCGGCCAGACCGCCAAACCGGATGGCTATACCGTTACCATGTTCTTTGCTGAAATCGTTATTGTGCCGCATCTGGGAATCGCCCAGGCCGACCACAAACTGTTCGTGCCGATCATGCGTGTGAACATGGACCCGGCCGCGATCACCGTGAAAGCGGACGCACCCTGGAAAACACTTAAGGAATTCCTTGATTATGCCAAAGCGAATCCCGGAAAAGTCCGCATGGGCAACTCCGGCGCCGGCAGTATCTGGCATCTTGGCGCAGCTACTGTGGAAGACAAGGTCGGCGTGAAATTCAACCATGTGCCTTATGGCGGCGCAGCACCTGCTGTTACAGCACTTCTCGGCGGCGCGATTGAAGCTGTGGCGGTCAGCCCGGCCGAAGTCGGCGCCCAGGTCGCATCCGGCAAACTGAAGATTCTTGGCGTCATGTCCGATAAACGCGAAAAAGCATTCCCGGAAGTCAAGACCTTCAAAGAGCAAGGCTACGATATCTCGATCGGAACCTGGCGCGGACTTGGCGTTCCCAAAGGCACGCCCGAGCCTGTAGTCAAGATTCTGCATGACGCGTTCAAAAAAGCCATGGAAGATCCCGGTTTCATTGCACAAGCTGATAAACTTGGCTTAGGCCTCGGTTATCTTAGTGCGGCTGATTTTACTAAATTCATGGATACTGAATTTGCCAATTACGCAAAACTGGTTGACAAATTGGGCCTGAAACAGAAGAAGTAAATTCCTAACTGTAACGGAAATTATTACAGAGAGGGCGGACGCACGAGCCCGCCCTCTTTCCGTGAAGAGGTGAAATTGTGAAGCGTGGAAGTATTGTCGCCGGGATCCTGCTGATTGCACTGGCGATCGTTGTCTGGATCGGATCGGCCGCGTTCACGGCGGATTCGTCTTATTTTCCGCGTGCCGTAGCTGCGATCATGTTGGGCCTGACGGTCCTGATGCTGCTGGAAAATCGCACAGTGAAGGATCAAGTCATTTTCGAGTGGGACAAGTTCAATTATCGCCGAACCGCAATCGTTTTTGTCATAACTGGTATTTATCTGGTACTTATGGCCTATGTCGGATTCCTGATCACAACCCCGATTTGCCTGTTGATCATGATGCAGGTGTTGGAAAAAGGCGACTGGAAAGTCAAGATCTTGTCGTCGGTCATCACGACGGCAGCGATTTATTTTGTTTTTGAGAAGATGCTTGACGTACCGCTGCCAGCCTGGTCACTTTAGCAGGGGGGAGAGACAAATGGAATTATTATTGAATGGTTTTGTTTCGGTTTTGCAGCCGCAGATATTTTTCGTTTTGGTCGCTGGTACGCTAGGCGGCATCATCATCGGTTCCCTGCCTGGCTTGACCGCCACGATGGGGGTTGCGCTGTTGACACCGCTGACGTTCAGTTTGCCGCCAGCCACCGGTTTGGTGATGCTGTGCGGAATTTACTGCGGCGCGATTTATGGCGGTTCGATTTCAGCGATCCTGATCCGTACGCCGGGAACGCCGGCGGCGGCGGCTACCGTATTCGACGGGAATGAATTGGCGAAAAAGGGCTTGGCCGGTAAAGCGCTCGGAATGTCGGCGATTGCTTCTGGTGCCGGCGGGATTTTCAGCGCGTTGTGCCTGACCTTCATTGCGCCGGAACTGGCCAGGGTGGCGTTGTCTTTCAGTTCACCCGAGTATTTTGCGATGGGTTTGCTGGGTTTGTCGATCGTAGCCAGTATTTCCGGCGACTATGTGGTGCGGGGCTTGATCAGCGCTTGTATCGGACTGCTGGTCGGGTTGGTCGGCCTGGATAATTTAAATGGCTATCCGCGATTCACTTTCGGTTTGGTCGACTTATTGAACGGAGTTTCGTTCATCCCCGTTTTGATTGGATTATTTGCAGTGTCGGAAGCAATGCGGACGACTGAGTCGATGATAAAAACCGCGCATGTTGATTTCAAACTGTCCGGTGTGTTGCCGTCTTTCAGCGAGTTGCGCGGTTGCGCCAAGACGATATTGAAAAGCTCGGCAATCGGTACGATGATTGGAATCATTCCGGCCACCGGCGGTGATATTGCCGCATTTCTGGCCTATGGCGAAGCCAAGCGCAGTTCCAAGAACGGCGACAAATTCGGTACCGGCGAACTGGAAGGGGTGGCGGCGCCGGAAGCAGCCAACAACGGTGTGACCGGCGGGGCGTTGATTCCGCTGATGACGCTGGGGATTCCCGGCGACGCGGTCACGGCGATTTTCCTCGGCGCGCTGATGCTGCAGGGATTGCGACCAGGTCCGCTACTGTTCAAGGATAATGCCGATCTGGTGTATTCGATCTTTGCCGGCATGTTTCTCGCCAATATCATCTTTATGCTGTTCGGTCTGTTCGCAATCAAATATATCGCCCGGGTCATCAATATTCCCAAACCGATTCTGACACCGATCATCTTCGTTCTTTGCATCGTTGGTTCCTACGCGATCAACAACAGCCTGTTCGACCTGTTGATCATGATGTTTTTTGGTGTGCTCGGCTATCTGATGGACAAATACAAGTTTCCGGTGTCGCCGATCGTGCTGGCGCTGATTCTCGGCCCGATGGTGGAAAGCGAGTTCCGGCGAAGCCTGTTGCTGTCGTCCGGTTCATTCTCGATTTTTTTCACCCGACCGATCTGCGTGGCGATTCTGACGCTAACGGTGATTTCCGTCGTCGGCGCATACATCCAGCAACGCAAAAAACATCGGCTGTTAAAAATGGAAAACTGATTCCACAAGAAAATCTTTTGGCTTGTCTGATGACGGCAAATTCCTTTGCAGGGATTTGCCGTTTTTTATGGTATTACCTTAGTATGAGGGGAGGCGTGCGCAATGATGCAGGAAATTGCCTGGAAGATCGGCGGACAACAAGGAGAAGGAATCGAGAGCGCCGGTGAATTGCTGGCGCGGGGCCTGGCCGGGAAAGGCTACCACTTATATGGCTATCGTGTTTTTTCCTCGCGAATTCGGGGCGGTCATACCGATTATCAATTGCGGATCGGCACGAAGCCGGTCGCGGCCATCGCCGATCATATCGATTTGTTGATTGCTCTGGATCAGGAGACCATCGCTTTGTGCAGCGGCGAGCTGTCAACTAACGGATTGTTGCTGGCAGATCAGCAGTTCGGGCCGGTGTTGCCGACTGGCAGCAATGTGCGGCTGATTGGCGCGCCGCTGACGATAATGGCCGAGCAGGCCGGTAGCGCAAAGATGCGCAATGTGGTTGCGGTCGGCCTGACACTGGCGTTGATGGGCCGGCCATTGTCCGACGGGGAAGCGGCGCTGGCCGGAGAGTTTGCCGAAAAAGGCGACGCGTTGCTGGCGGGAAACCGTCAGGCACTGCGGCTGGGCTGGGAATATGCCGCGCAGTTGCCGTCAGAACTGACGCAGGCCTATCGGCTGGCTGATGGCGACGGCGTATCGCGGGACTACCTGACCGGCAATGAAGCGATTGCCCAGGGGGCGCTGACTGCCGGCGTGAAACTGATGGCAGCCTATCCGATTACACCGGCTTCGGAAATCATGGAGATCCTGGTCAAGCAGCTGCCGCGGTGCGGCGGCGTCATGGTCCAGACCGAAGACGAGATATCTGCCTGTATGATGGCGCTTGGCGCCAACTATGCGGGAACTCGCGCTTTTACGGCTACTTCGGGACCAGGATTTTCGCTGATGGCCGAGACGATCGGCCTGGCGGCGATGACGGAGACGCCGCTGGTGGTCGTAGATGTCCAGCGCGGCGGACCCTCGACCGGATTGCCGTCCAAACATGAGCAATCGGACATTCTGGCGGCGATCCATTCGACGCATGGTGAAGCTGCTAAGATTGTGATGGCTCCGGATGCTTTGGCGGCGTTGCAAGCCGATACAATAACGGCATTTAATCTGGCTGAACAGTATCAGTGTCCGGTCGTATTATTGTCGGACATGCAACTGTCTTTAGGCAATCAGACGCTGGATGAACCGGAGACTGAGTTCCCGCCGATCCGGCGCGGCAAGCTTGCCGGGGCCGAGTCATTGCCGGATTTGCCGAAAAACCAGTATTATAAGCGTTATCAGTTGACACCGGACGGGATTTCACCCCGTGTACTGCCAGGAACTCCGAATGGCATTCACCACGTCACCGGTCTGGAACACGATGAAACCGGTCGTCCGTTTGAAGCGGTGGCCAATCGGGTTGCTCAGACGGAAAAACGTTTGCGTAAATTGCAAGATGTAGTGGCGAACTTTCCGCAGCCGGTTCGGCTTGACGCGCCGTTTGCCAAAGCCCGGCTATTGCTGATCTCATTGGGCGGCGCCAATGGGGCCGTGACAGAAGCCGTTGGACATCTGCGTAAGCAAGATATAGCGGTGAATCAGGCGCAAATCCGATTATTGCAGCCATTTCCGGCCGAAGTCCTGCAAGCGGAACTGGATAAGGCAGAACAGGTAGTGGTGGTGGAACACAATGCCGGCGGTCAGTTGGCGCAACTTGTCCAGACGCATTGCCGGCTGGCGCAGCCGCTACATGCGGTGCGGAAGTTTGACGGCAATCCGTTTCGACCGGTGGAAATTGCCGCCGGATGCAGGGAGGTGCTGAAATGAGCCCGGCAGCTGATTTTCAACTGAATGTGAAACAGAACTGGTGCCCAGGATGCGGCGATTTTTCGGTACAGGCGGCGATTCAGCGGGCGCTTGGCAATCTCGGCCGCGCCCCGCATGAAGTGGTCATCGTCTCCGGCATCGGCTGTTCCAGCCGCTTGCCCGGCTACATCAACGCTTACGGCTTTCATTCCATACACGGACGTTCGTTGCCGTTGGCGCAGGGCGTGAAGTTGGCTAATCCGGCATTGACGGTGCTGGCCTGCGGCGGCGACGGCGATGGTTTTGCGATCGGTTTGGGGCACACCATTCATGCGATGCGGCGGGATCTCGACATCACCTATATCGTAATGGACAATCACGTCTACGGATTGACCAAAGGACAGGTATCGCCACGCAGCGACCGGGGGTTTGTCACCAAGACCAGTCCGGACGGCTCGGCGGAAACGCCGGTTTCCGCGCTGGAACTGGCATTGTCGGCGGGGGCCGGATTCATTGCCCAGGGTTTTTCCAAAGAATTGAACGAACTGGCGTCGCTGATCGAGGCAGGCATCCGGCACGTAGGTTTTTCCTTTATCAATGTGTTCAGTCCCTGTGTGACCTTCAACAAGGTCAACACTTATGACTGGTATAGCCAGCGGTTGCAGAAAGTCGACGACCTGACAGGCTACAACCGGTATGACCGGATGGCGGCGATGCAGCGCGTAATGGAAACCGAGGGGCTGATCACCGGTTTGATTTATCAGCGGAAATAGCAAGAAGCCCTCTGCCCAAACTGGCAGGGGGCTTCTTGCGGGGGGAAGGGGAAGAGGGGGAAGAGGAAAAGTTTATTTTAATTTGTGGATATCGGCCGGGTCGATGATGGCACTGTCACCTTCTTCGCCAGTCCGTATGCGAACGGCGTTGTCGATGCCATAAACGAATATTTTTCCATCGCCGACATTGCCGGTGCGACATACAGTTTTTGCGGTTTCAATCACGCTGTCGACAGGGACTTCGCAAACCACGATTTCGACTTTGACTTTCGGTACCAGATTGACATTGTATTCAGTACCCCGGTAGACTTCCCTATGGCCCTTCTGCAGGCCATAGCCAAGAACCTGAGTGACGGTCATACCGGTTACGCCGATTTTATTCATCGCCTCTTTTAGTGCTTCCAATTTCTCCGGACGAGTAATGATTTCTATTTTGGTCATTTTTCTCATCTGTCAACCCTCCTGCTTTATTCGCCCTCAGGCCATGCTCGTCTTGGTGGCCGGAATCGGTTGCGATTCCAGGGAGGCAAAGCTGACCGGTGAACCGGTGACCAGATCCTGATAGGAGTAGCCGCGCTCACCGTGCTCTGAAAGGTCGAGTCCTTGCATTTCCTGGGCTTCGCTGACCCGAAGATCCATCACCAGCCCCATGATCTTAATTATAACGAATGTCATCACGGCGGCAAACAGAATACTTGCTGCAACGCCGATCAATTGGTTGGTGAACTGGGCGGCATTGCCGAACAGCAAGCCATCGGCACCAGCCTCATTGACAGCTTTCGAAGCGAACAACCCGGTGGCCAGAGCGCCCCAGGCGCCACCGACGCCATGTACGCCGAAAGCGTCCAGCGAGTCGTCGTAACCGAGTTTCGCCTTGACGACACTGACAGACAGGTAACAAATGACGCCGCCTAGCAAACCGATGGCCACAGCCGACAACGGGCTGACAAAACCGGCGGCGGGAGTGATCGAGACGAGTCCGGCGATGCAACCGCTGGC
>CAZYJK010000072.1:0-9774 GCA_964647865.1 uncultured Veillonellaceae bacterium
TCGCTGCAAAGCGCGATCAACTGCCTGATCGACCTGCAGCGATCCGGCCGGTTGGTGGGGATCATCTCGCATGTGCCGGAACTGAAGGACGAGATCGGCGCGCGGTTGGAGGTCCAGACCGGCAATGGCGGCAGCGCGGCCGGGTTTGTCATCGGCTAGGGTGCGTCACGCGGAAGAAACAACGTGAAGGAAATCAATCAAGTTAAGGGAGGAGTCGTAATGAACAGTGAACTTGCCAGTCGGTTGAAATTGCGTTACTCGCCTGTCGCCGTTTTGTTCAGCGATGAAAAACCGGAAAACGCGCTGGAGTTTGCCGAGCAGAAATGGGGCTGTGTCGCGGCCATGCTGACGGCGGCGACCAAAGGCAGAACCGTCGCGTTCAGTCGCAAAACGTTCGGCTGCCCGGGCGGCGGGGTCGGTCTTGGGCTGGGCAATTTTTATCCCGGCATGCCCGGCGGCATCGCCAATTTCCTTTCCAACGGGGCCGGCGAGGGGTTTCCGCCCGGCGAGGCGTACAAGAAGACCCCGGAGTTGGCGCAAAGCTTCGTCGACAACCTGCCAATCACCGATATTCCGGCGCAGTATGTGGTGTTCAAGCCGCTGGCGGAAGTGGCGGAAAGCGGGGAAAAGCCGCAAGTGGTGGTGTTTTATGCGAACCCCGACCAACTGTCGGCGCTGGTGGTGCTGGCCAATTATGGTCGGGCGGAAAACAGCGTAAAGATCCCGTTCGCGGCAGGTTGCCAGTCGACTTGCTTGCTGCCTTGGAGTGAACAAGTTCAGGAAAAGCCCGCTGCCATCGTCGGCATGGTCGACATTTCGGCCCGCCCTTACATTGAGGCCGATTTGTTGTCATTTAGCGTGCCGTACAGCCTATTTGTGGAAATGGAGAGCAACGCGCCAGGCAGTTTTCTGGACAAGGAAGCCTGGGAGAAGGTCGCGAAACGGCTCTGAAACAGACCTCCGAACAGGTGGGTTACTTTTAGTAAGGGGTGCAGAAGGAACAAAACTCTATCATGGCTTGATGATCAAAAAAAGCCGGCCCATTATCCTTGGCGGATAAGTGGACCGGCTTTTTGACGATTATTATTATCGATGGCGGAGAATGTCCGTTCGACGCGGCAACAGATATGATGTAAGTGAAAAGGAGGCGATGCAGATGACACGAAGGCTGGTTTCGGTTGCTGTATTTCTTTTTTGCTTCGTCATGATCGGGATTCGCTAATACTCATAGGGGGCTGCGGCCCCCTTTTTATTTTATCCGCACGCTGACGACGGTCGCGTCGTCCCAGGGGACCAGTCCGCGGAATCGTCCCGGCAGGCTTTCGGCCTTGGCCGAATTGCACAGCCGTTCCATCAGCTTCATCACCCGGCCGAACTGGCCGACCGGCAGCGATGCCGGTTCCGGCAGCACTTCCCACAGTCCGTCGGTGGGGAAGTAAAAACAGTCGCCGCTGGCAATGGAAATCGTATGCTCTTCAAACTGTTCTTCTTCCATGATGCCGAGCAGCAGGCCAGGCACCGACACCACCGGTCCCAGTGCGACCGAGCCGGCGAGGAAGTAGTTGATGCCGGCTGAGGCGTAACAAAGAGTCTTGGCGGTAAAATCGATCTGGAAGCAGAGCGCGGCGGCGAATGAATCCTGCAGGTAGTTGGCGGCCCGCGTGTTGACCTGGGTCAGCATTTGCGCCGGGGAATATCCGGCGGCCAGCGCCTCGCGGAACAACACGTTGATCGCCGAAGTCTGCAGCGCCGTTGACAGTCCGTGACCGGACACATCGATGACATAGCAGGAGAGCAGATTGCTTTGTTGATTCCAGTAATACCAGTAGGAATCGCCGCTGACCTCATGGAACGGACTGCTGAGGGTCTGCAGGCTGAACAGATCGGTCTCGAGCGGCGGCGGTAGCAGGTCGGACTGCACGGCAGCGGCCACCGCCAGTTCGTTGCGGTAGCGTTCTTCGCGCTGGCGCAGGGCAGACAACGTTTCCGTCAGTTCGCGGGTTCGGTCCTCGACGCGTTTTTCCAACTCGGCCTGGTAGGCCGCCTGGGCCGATTTCACATTTTGGATATTGGTGAAGGTCATGATGGCGCCGTCGGTCTCGCCATGCGGCGCCCGGAACGGCATGATCTTTTTCAGCAGATAGATGCCTTCGTGCGAACGGATTTCTTTCTCGACCGGTTTGCCGCTGGCCAGCACTTCCCGCAGGTCATCCAGCATGGTGGCTTGTCCGTCCAGTTGGTAAGCGATGTCGACGATCGAACGGCTGATATCCTGCGGCAACAGCCGGAAATATTTGGTAAGGGCCGTGTTGTACTTGCGGATGCGTAGCTCGCCGTCGACGAACAGCGTGCCGACATCCAGGCTTTCCAGCAGATTGTCATGGTCCAGGTTCAGCACTTGCAACTCGCGGTTTTTGCGTTCGTATTCGGCGTTGACGGTGTAAAGCTCCTCGTTGACCGAGTGCAGTTCTTCGTTGGTCGACTGAAGTTCTTCGTTAGCCGCCAGCAGTTCCTCGTTGGTAGCCTGCAATTCTTCGTTGGTGGTCTGCAGTTCCTCCACCATCGCCTGCAGATTTTCCCGCGCCGATTTCAGCTCTTGCTCCAGGTCACTGACGCGGCTTTGCAGCAGTTGGTTGTTTTCCAGCGAAGCGCAGGGGTTGTCGGCGGCAGGCAAAACGACCGGCGGCGGGGTTTGCGGCGAGTCGAACGTAACCAGGAAAAAGCCGGCGCGGGTCTTGCCGGCGGGGAAATAACGAATCGACAGGTCCAGTTGCTCCGGCGCACCGGTCGAAAAGACCTGAACCGCCCGTGATACCACAGCCGCCTTGGCGTGAAGCGCCCGCTGCATGCCGGTGGAAACAGCCAACCGCAAATCGCCCTCAAGTAGCGACAGCACATCCGAGTCCAGGCGACCGGTCGGCAGGGTCAGGTAGTTTCGGGCATTGCCGAAGACGTGGAGCAGGCTGCGGTCCTCGGCGACCAGCAGACCATTCTCCACCGTTTGTTCCAGCAGGGTGTCGTAGATCGGTAGCATCTGGCGGTCCTGGCTGGGTCGCAGTCCCGGTTGGAAGGCGGATCTTGGCGTCGGCGACTGGCGGACCGTTTCGCTGGCGGCGCCAGGCAGAAAATCGAAGTTCAGTTTGGAGTCGCGGACTTTCTGATAGATTTTCCATTTGACATCGATTGTCTCGAATTCACCGGCGATTCGGCTAAGTCCCTCGCTGGAGCCAAGGAACAAGAAAGAATTGGTTTTGAGGGCGAAATGGAACAACGCCAACACCTGGTCCTGCGCAGTCTGCTGCAGATAAATCAGGAAGTTGCGGCAGAGAATCAGGTCTATGCGGGTAAACGGCGGGTCTTTCAACAGGTTGTGCGACGCAAAGACAATCATTTCGCGAATTTCCGGCACGACCCGGTATTCGCCGGCGGCATCCTCGCGGAAATAGCGTTGCAACCGGTCCGGCGAGACGTTTTTCAGCTGGCTTTTTTTGAAACGGTTGTTGGAGGCGGCATCCAGCGAAGCGCGATGCACGTCGGTGGCAAACACGAAGATTTTGCCGCGAAAATTGAATTCTCGGGCGGCATCAGACAGCGAAATCGCTACAGAGTAGGCCTCTTCACCGGTGGAGCAGGCGGCGCACCAGACGCGGATTTCTTCGTCGCGGCCTTTTTTGTGCTGGAAGATTTCCGGCAATACCCGTTTTTCGAGAACGCGAAATGCTTCGGGGTCGCGAAAGAATTCGGTGACGCCGATCAGCAGGTCCTGGTAAAGGGCGGCCAGTTCCTTTTCGTCCTTGGTCAGCGCTTCGAGGTATTCGCCTACGGAGAAGTAGTTTTTGAACGAAATGCGGCGGGCGATCCGGCGACGGATCGTGGTCGCCTTGTATTGCGCGAAATCAATTTGATAGCTGCGTTTCAGCACGGCGATGATGTTGTCGTATTCGTCGGCGGAAAAGGCGAGGCGCTGCTGGGCGGCGCTGGCCTTGGTCAACGGGTCGAGGGCGAACTGGGCGATGACTTCGTGCATTTCGACCGGGGACAGGATGAAGTCGTAGGCGCCGGTAGCGACCGCGTTGCGGGGCATGCCGTCGAACTGGGCGGTTTGCGGGTCCTGTACGATGACCAGGCCGCCGGCGTTCTGGATGTCGCGAATGCCGCGGGAGCCGTCCGAGCCGGTGCCTGACAGGACGATGGCCACTGCGTGTTCGGCGGCGTCTTCGGCCAACGAGCGAAAGAAGATGTCAATCGGCATTTCGGTCTGGCGTTCCTCGCGCGGGCTGAACCGGAAGCACCCGTCCTGGATGGTGAGGTCCTTCTTGGGCGGGTTGAGGTAAATCGTATTGGGCTTCAGCGGCTGCCCGTCCTGCGCGTGCAAGATCGGAATCTGCGTGCGGCGGGCCAGCAGTTCGTCCATCAGGCTTTTGAAGTCAGGCGACAGGTGCTGGACGATGACATAGGCGACCTGGCTGGAAAAGGGCGCGCTTTGAAAGAACTGCTCAATGGCGTCCAGTCCTCCGGCTGAAGCTCCGATGCCGATGATAAGGTCCGGCTTCTCCCTGTTCATCTCCTGTATCACTCCTCCTGAAGCTTTTGCCAAGCAATAACGGATATATGATAATAGTACGTTCTCGCTGAAGCGAAAAAATCCTGCCGCACTCGGCAGGGTTGCAGGCCTGATTTGTGGAAGTAAACAGGACAAAGGCAAGGGAGGGATCGGCGTTGGCGGAACAAGTCGACAAATTTTCGCGGCTCCGGCGGGAGGCGCTGCAACTGAGGCGGGTTTCAGCGGCTGCGGCGTCGGCGTACGAGGCGGAGCGGGACACGATGTTGCCGCTCGTTGACCGAAAGTTGATTGAACGGGAGGATTTGCAGCGACTGATCGGCAACAATCCGATCGCGCTGATGCGGTTGAATCATAGTAACCATGCGCTGTTTATGGCCAATGTGTTCCGTTATTCCTGCTTCGGTTTGTTTGCGCAGGTCCTGGTCTGGGTCTATCGGGCTTATCGTCACCATGGATTTGCCGGCGAGTATTTTCCAATCGAATTGGCTGCCTGGCGCGCAGCGGTGAGCGAGTGCCTGGCGCCGCCGGTGGCGGCGGAGATTGACGCAGTCTACGCCTGGATGCTGGAGAGGCACGAGGAACTGATGCAACTGGCGACTCCGGCGGCGTTGGAAGCGGAGCGGCAGGATGCCGCCGGTGTTGACTGCGAGGCTCTGGTGCAGGAACTGCTGCAAGGCGACTATGCGGCGGCGGTGGAACGGATGCGGCCGCAACTGCGGGATGTCGATGATTTGGCGGCGTTTTATCAGGATTCGTTGCAACCGGCGCTGCGCGAGGTTGGTCTCAGGTGGGAACGCGGGCTGATTTCGGCGGCGGACGAGCATCTGGCCACGGCGGTGGCGGAGCGGATGCTGGCGACCGCTTATGTGGCGATGACGGACAAGCTGCCGGCGACGACGCACGGTTCGGCGGTGATTGCCACGGCGCCGGATGAATCGCACGGAGTCGGCGGCAGGATGGTCGCCGACTTGCTGGAACTGCAAGGCTGGGACGTTCATTTTCTCGGCGTGGACCTGCCGGTGGCCGATGTGGCCGCGTTGGTCGGCAAGCTGCGGCCGACCTTTGTCGGCGTCAGCCTGGTGATGCCTTACAACCTGATGAATACTGAGCGGCTGATCGCCGCTGTGCGCGCCGCATGCCCGGAGTCGCCGCCCCGCATTCTGCTGGGCAGCTCGGTGCTGGGCTGGGACCAAGACCTGTGGCGGCAGCTCGGCGCAGATGCGTTCGCGCCGGATTTGCAGACGGCGCTGGTGGTGGCGGACGGGTGGCGGTAAGCCAGTCGCAAGGGAAACTCTCATTGGTAAAGCAGGAGAAACCGCAGTGACAAAAGAATCAAAACTTGAGTATAAGTCACAGGAGGTGGATCGATTGGCGCTTGACCTCGGCAGTTTGCAGCAGGCGATTCGTTCGCTGGAGTCGGCGATTGGTGTGTTTGACCATAAGCTGGCCGATTCGCAGACAACACCGGCAGAAATGAATGTTATCCGCGCCGGTGTGATTCAAAACTTTGAATTTACCTATGAACTGTGTTGGAAGTATATGAAGCGCTGGCTGGAAGAACAAATCGGCGCTGCATACGTCGATGGCGTGCCGCGACGGGAACTGTTTCGTCTGGCGGCTGAAAACCGACTGCTGACGGATGTGGACCGCTGGATGGATTTTCATCAGGCCCGAAATCGAACTTCACACACTTACGACACGGCGATTGCTGAAATCGTATTGCGCGAGTCGCTGGCGTTTTTGCCGGCGGCGCAGGAATTTTTGCATCGGTTGGAGCAGCGCAATGCTTGACTTGTCGCCTGCGGCGCTGGCAACCGTTCGCGTCATATTGTCTCGCCATATCCCGGAGCGTGAAGTCTGGGCATTTGGTTCGCGGGTCACCGGGACGGCTAAGCCCTATTCCGATCTGGATCTGGCTATTCTTGGCGAGGAGGCAATGCCGACGCGGACTTACAATCAATTGATTGAAGCTTTTCAAGAATCGGACCTGTCGTTTCGCGTCGAACTCGTCGAGTGGACGACGATCTCGCCGGCATTTCGCGAGCGAATCCGGCAAAATCATGCGGTGATTCAGGCGGCAGGCGTTTAACGACTTGCGCAATTTTTCAGAAAGGTCTTGTCATGCAACTTTTTCAGCTGATCCGCAATCCACAGTTCTTTTCCCTGTTGTCCTCGCCAAATCGTGAGATTTATGTCGAGGCTTTATTTGTTGTGTTCCGCTGCTACAAACAGGAACTGATGATTCGCCGGCAGGACCTGATTGACCGGTTGGTGGCGGCGCTGGAAGACCGGATGTTCGAGCTGGCCGACGAAGAGGGCGATGCAATCGACGACGGTTCTTTGTCCGGTCGGGCCCACTGGCTGTTGCGCCGGATGATCGGGGCGGGCTGGGTCGAACTGGATCCGACGGCTCACACGGTGGAGGAGTATGTGGCGCTGCCGGACTACAGCGTGCGGATTTTGCAGGTGTTGCATGAGATTTGCGAAGACAAGCCGAAAGAGTACAATTCGTTGGTGTATTCGACCTATTCCAACCTGAGCCAGGCCCAGGCGGAACGCGGCGATTTCATGGCCGAGGCGCTGGTGGCGTCCTGGCACCTGACCGACCGGTTGGTGGACAGCCTGAAAAGCCTGCACAACAACATGCGCAGCTATTACCTGGCGCTGCAGGAGCAGGAGGCGGTGCGCGAGGTGCTGCGCGAGCATTTCGACCGCTATCAGGTACTATTGGCCGACAAGATTTATCACCCGCTGAAGACGTTTGACAGCGTGCCGCGGTTTCGCACGCGGATTCTGGCGATTTTGCGCGAATGGCTGGCGGACCGGCGGGTGCTGCAAAAAATCGGCAACCAGTTGGTAATCCGGGGACAATGTTCCGATGCGGACAGCGCTGCCGCAGAGACGCTGCGGATGATCACTTTCATCATCGATCAGTACGAGGGGATGGACCGGCTGCTAAAGGAAATCGACCGCAAGAACGCCGCCTACACCCGCGCTTCGGTCGAGCGAACCCGTTATTTGCTCAACACCAACCGTGACGCCCGCGGTCAGTTGATCGAAATACTTAAAACGCTGCCGCGGATTCATCACACGCCGCCGCCGGCGCTGCTGAACGATTTGCAGCAAACCTTCAGCCTGTTCGAACAGCAGTGGCTGGATGACGCTTCGCTGTATCGGGAGCCGAAAAAAAGACAATTTGAAAAAGCTGCGCCGCTGCAAGTGGCGACAACAGCCAACCGCAAGGAATTTGCGGCGGAGTTGGAACAGTTGAAACAGCGGGTTCGCAGCAGCCTGAGCGACAAAAAGGTACTGGAATTTATCCGGCTTCAGCTGGCCGGGCGCGACAAAGTGAGGGCCGAGCAGCTGGAATTGACCGCGACGGAAGACTTGCTGAAGCTGATTTTGGCGGTGATCAAGACGGACGAGGCGAACCTGCCCTATCGCATCAGCTTTGAACAGGGCTATCTGACCGTCAACGGGTTCCGCATCCCCGAGCTGATCATCGAGCAGCAACCGGATGCGGCAAAGCAGGAAAGCGGAGGCAAACGGCAAGATGTGGATGGATGAACTAAAAAGTTTGAATGACCGCGACCGCGAAAGTTTCAGCCGTCTGGTCAACCTGCTGTTGGCGCGGACGTTTCTGATTCGCGAGCGGGTCGACCCGCGCGACAAGTCGCTTGCCATCGACCGAGACTTTCGCTTCTTGGAGCGCTATCACTCGCTGCTGCGAGGGTATCTGGACGTGGCCGGCTGGGACCTGAAGCTCGATTCGCTTTTGGGGGTGGCGGCGCTGTACAATCGTTCCGGCAGCAACCGTTACCGCCTGAACAAGGTTGAAAGCTATTTTTTGCTGGTGCTGCGGCTGATTTACGCCGAGGCTGCCGAAAAGCTCACCCTGCGGCGGGATGTGACCTGCAGCGTGCGCGATTTGCTGGAGAAGCTGTCGATGTTTAATCTGCTGGAAAAGAAGCTGTCCGACAAAAGCCTGTCCGAAGGGCTGTCGACGCTGCGGGAATTCAACCTGATCGACCGGGTCGAGGGCGAGTGGAGCGAGCCGGAAACGCAACTGGTGATTTACCCTTCGGTGCTGCTGGCGGTCAACGAGGAACAGATCCGTCAGCTTTATGAAGCGTCGCGCCAATGGAAATCCGCACGGGAGGAGGTGCTGGAACCGGATGAAAACGCTGCGCAAACTCCTGCTGATTAACTGGCACTTTTTTGTCCATGAAACGATTGAACTGAAACGGCTGAATTTCCTGACCGGCAAGACCGGTTCCGGCAAGTCGACGATTATCGACGCGTTGCAACTGCTGGTGCTCGGCGATACCAGCGGCTATTTTTTCAACAAGGCGGCCAACGAGCAGTCGCGGCGCAGCCTGAAAAGCTATCTGCAGGGCGAGGTGGCGGAGAACGAGGAGGAAGGCGTCGTCTACCTGCGCCAGGGCAAGGATTTTTCCAGCTATATCGTGGGTGAGTTTTTTGACGACAAGGAAAAGAAAAGCTTTTGTCTCGGCGTCGTGTTTGACAGCTACGCTGACGGCGGCAAAGAGGAGCACCGCTTTTTCTATTGGAACGGCGCGCTGCCGCAAAACCACTTCATCGTAGACAACACGCCGTTGGGGATTCGCGCCTTGCGGGAATGGGCCGGGAAAGAGGCGGGCCGCAACAATTTCCGCTATTACGATTCCAATGCCACTTACCGCGAGCATTTTCGCCATCTGATGGGCGGCCTGGGCGAGAAGTTTTTCTCGTTGTTCCGCAAGGCGGTGCCGTTTTCACCGATCATGGACATCAAGGATTTTATCGCCAATTTTGTCTGCAACATCTCCGGCAAAGTGGAAATCGACGATATGCGCGAGAACATCCGCCACTACAAACAGCTGGAAGGCGAGCTGGACCAGGTGAAGCGTCGGATCGCCGGCTTGCAGGCCGTCGACAGGGTCTTTGCCCAATACAGCGAGGCGGAGCGGCGGCTGCTGATCCAGCGGTTTTTGCCGGCGCGGGCGGAGATTGAGCGTATCCGTAGCGCCCTGGAGCAGAACCGGTTGCATTATCAGGCGACGCAGCGGGATATCGCCGACTTGTCAGCTTCACTGGAAAAACTGGACCAGGAGCGGCTGGGCAATGAGCAGCAGGTCCGGTTGGTCAACGAAGAGAAAGCCCGTTGTGAAGCGCAAAGACAAAAAGAGTTCCTTGATGTTCAGCTGCGC
>CAZYJK010000073.1:0-9734 GCA_964647865.1 uncultured Veillonellaceae bacterium
GCCAACGGCGATTTTTCCAAAGATATCGATCAGGCTTTTTTGGCCCGCAAGGATGAATTCGGTGAAATGGCGCTGGCATTTGACAAACTGAACCGTCAAATGCGCGGCCTGATGCGGACGATCGCCTCCTCCGCCGAGCAAGTCGCCGCCTCCAGCCAGCAACTGACCGCCAGCGCGCATCAGTCGGCCGAAGCCTCCAACAACGTGGCCGGTTCAATCATGCAGGTAGCGCAAGGGGCAGAAAAACAAGTGGCAGCCGTAAACGACACAGCAGCCATCGTGGAGGAACTCTCCGCCACCGTCGGCAGCGTCTCCAACACCACCCGAAAAATGGCGGCTCTTGCCGAACAAACTGCCACAGTCACCGATAAAGGGCAACATGAAGTGGACCAGGCTGTAAATCAAATGGATGCGGTCGGCAGCGGCGCCCGCCAGGCCCAGGATGCTGCGATCGAATTGAAGGCCAGTTCATCCCAGATTGGAGAAATCGTCAATTTGATTTCCAGCATCGCCGGCCAAACCAATCTGCTTGCGCTGAATGCAGCCATCGAAGCGGCCCGCGCCGGCGAGCAGGGACGTGGATTCGCCGTGGTTGCGGAAGAAGTCCGCAAACTGGCGGAACAATCAGAGCAAGCGGCTCAACAGATCAAGAACCTGATCGACCGCAACCACCAGAGCATTGGCAACGTGGTCGGCGCAATCGATACCGCGATAAACGACATTGACAAAGGCATCGGTTTGGTCAACGCAGCAGGCAGCAATTTCAAGGAGATTGACACAATGGTGCGGGATGTGGCAACCCAGGTCCGCACGATCGCTGAAGCGATTGCCGAAGTAGAGATCGGCAACCGCCGCATCGCCGATTCGGTGGGTATTGTCGAAGGTTTGAGCCGCGACGCTTCGGCCGAAGCCGAAAACGTCTCGGCAGCAACTGAAGAGCAGTCCGCCTCGATGCAGGAAATCGCCTCTTCCAGTCAAGCGTTGGCGAAACTGGCGAATGATTTGCAAGTTGCCGTCGCCAAATTCAGAATCTGAACCAGCGCGAAGCGCTTTCTCGCCAAACGAAACTCAGGCGGTCGTAACCGGCAAACGGGTTACGACCGCCTTCTTATTGCCTTATTGCTTACCGACGTGAAACCTACTGGTTGCGTTGAATCAACCGGCCACCTTCAGGCCGAGGTCATTGATCATTTTGATATCCAGCTGGCTATCTCTGCCATTGGTGGTCAGATAGCCGCCAATCAGCATCCCGTTTGCCCCGCCCAGCAAAGCCATCGCCTGTAAATCGCGCAAATTCTTTTCCCGCCCACCGGCAGTGCGGATTACCGCCTGGGGCAGGACGAACCGGAACAGAGCAATGGTTTTGAGTATTTCAAGCGGCGGTAGTGCCGGAGCGGCTTCCAGACGTGTTCCGGCAATCGGATTCAAAATGTTAATCGGCACACAACCGATGGAGAGTTCGCGCAGTTCAAATGCCATGTCCAGTCTTTGTGGCAGCGTTTCCCCCATGCCGATGATCCCGCCGCAACACACGGCCAAACCGGCTTCTTGCGCTACGCTGATGGTTCGGGTCCGATCTGCGTAGCTATGTGTCCGGCAAATTGTCGAATAATACTCGCGACTGGTTTCCACATTATGATGGTAGCGCTGCACACCGACAGCTTTTAATTGCCTGGCTTGTTCCAGGTTCAGGGAACCAAGCGAGGCGCAGAGCTGCAGCGTCGTACTTTTCTTTATCGCCTGGTATGCTTCGATCACGCGCTGGAATGTCGCCCGTTCATCCGTTTCATCCATGCCGCGACCGCTGAGCACAATCGAAAAATGGCTGACACCGGCGGCCTCAGCTGCCTGGGCATGACGCAGAATCTCTGCTTTACTTAACAGTGGATAAACTGCCACCCCTGTCTGATGATGAACCGATTGGGCGCAGTACGAACAATCTTCGCTACAGCGGCCGGAGCGACCGTTCAAAATAGAGCACAGGTGAACTTTTTCGCCTTGAAACCGCTGCCGGATCGAATCCGCCGCCGCCAGTAAATAAGGCAGGTCACGCTGTTCAATCTGCGTCAGCCGGTAGGCCTCTTCCCGATTGATAACACCGCCATTCAGTATTTGATCGGCGATGTCCATCATTTGATCACGCATGCTCTTGCCGCCTTTCAGCAAAACCGGCCCGGGCCAGAGATTCGATCAGTACCGGCGCCAACCAGGCCCCCAGGACCAGTTTGACCAGGTCAAATGCGACAAAAGGATACACCGCTATGGTTAGCGCCTGCTGAAACGTCATTGGTTTTTGCAGGAAGAAAGCAAAACTGGCCATAAAACCGGCCAACCCCACCGCATAGGCAATCGTCAATCCGACCAGCATCGCAGCGCCGCTGCGAAGTTTTGATCGAGGATTTCCCCGAGTCAAGAAACCTACTGTCCAGGCGCAGATCACAAATCCCAGCAGATAACCGCCGGTCGGTCCGATCAACACCATCGGCCCGGCCTTGCCACCGGCAAATACCGGCAACCCGAAAGCCCCCAGCATGATCCAGATCACGACGCTGAGCGCCCCCATTTCCGCGCCGAGAACTGCGCCGGCGAGCAATACGAACAATACCTGCAAGGTTACCGGCACCGGCCCGATTGGCAGCACCACATACGAACTTACGCACAATAGCGCCGCAAACAAAGAGACTAGCATTTTTTTTCGCAATGACATTTCGACATCCCCTTTGCAAACCAAAACTAATATTTTTATTTACAAAGCAGATTATACAAGCGGATTAGCGTTTTGTAAATATCAATTTAATTTTTAGTTTACATTCTTTTTTTGCCTTGATGTTGCGTTTGAAGGCTGCCATCTCCGGGCAGGAAAAACCACTTCGGTGTCAAAAGATATATATGTTGATTTTCCGCCCTCTCAAGTTGCTAACAGAAAGGAGTTTTTATTTTGCAGCAACCGCACCCCTACGGCGGCCCTTTTCGCCGGTTTTGCGCTTTTTTAGTCGATTCGTTACTGATTGGCGCGATAGGCGCCGCCATCGACTTGTCTCTGGGATTGCCTGGCGGCATCTCCCAGGAAGCGTTAGCCGCCCAATCAGGCCTGCCTTCTTATCTCAAACTGGGCATCCATCTGATTTATTGGCCGTTGTTTGAAAGTTCGGGCCTACAGGCAACTCCCGGCAAACGGTTGCTAAGAATGCGTGTGACCGACCTCGAGGGACAACGGATTTCGTTTTCCCGCGCTTTGCTCAGAAACGTCGCCAAAATCTTATCGCTACTGCCGCTTGGGTTTGGCTTCTTGATGATCGGCATCACCGTGCGCAATCAATGTCTGCACGACAAAATCGCAAAAACTTTGGTCATGAAGCGCTGAGCGATTGTAGAATCCGCTGACGCAAGAACAGAAACACCGTTCACAAAGCCTGGACATGCGATTATTATCGCATACCCAGGCTTTGTAGTATCTATATGTTTATGTAATTATAAATATTATTATACTAATATTTTATTTAATTTGTTTAATATTATTAATTTTATTAGATAGCAATATTAAATCAATCTATAAGTGAAAAAACAGGGTTCAGAAAGAACACAATCTCTCCGAACCCTGTCATTTTCACCTGACTTGTTGCTTTTGAAATTTCAGCACTCAATCTGTGTGCCGCAAAAAGCCGGAATGAACTTTTTACCGAACACCTGCGCGAGTCGTGACATCACGGCAAAACCGGTACAATGATTGGACGCAATAAAGTCGGGATTGAACCATTCCAGCGCAGCCATGGTCGCATTTTGTTGCGGTTCCAGCGTCGGCCCCAAGTGGGTTCCGCCCAGCAGTCCGTGCACCTTGATCGAACCCGTGACCTTCAGCCCATGGTTCACCATGTTGATAATCCCTGAATGCGCACAACCGCCAAGCACGATCAGTCCTTTGGAACAGCGGATATAAATTGCCATGTCATCGGTCAACGGGTCCTTCTGAAACCCGTTTGCCTCGCAACAGCCCTCGGCGTCACAGGGTTCGGTCGGAACAACCAGGCGGGCGTCGCCTTCTTCGTAAGCAGTTTCGCGTGGCACCGGTCCGCTGATCCACAGATTCGGCACCAATTCCATCGGCTCTTCTATCGCGCGGAAATCGGCGCCCAAACGAACCAAATGCTCGCGAGCAAACGGCACGCCGACATATTTACAGTTTTTCTCGGCAACTGCAAACCGAGGGGTAAAAATATCCGGATGGCTAAATACCGGAATCCGTTTGCCGGCCATGGCCAGCACCGCCGGCAAGCCGCCGGTATGGTCATAGTGCCCGTGACTCAGCACGATAGCGTCCAAGTCACGGGGATGGACTCCCAACAACCCTAAATTGTAGATTACCAGATCCGATTGGCCCGTATCAAACAGAATCTTGTTCGCGCCGGTTTCAATCAGTACTGCCAATCCATGTTCGCCGCGAAAAGCCGCTTTTGCGCCCGGCGGAACATTGTTGTCCACAACTACCGTAAATTTCAATCTTTTCAGCCCCTTCCATCTATATCTTATTTGCCTTGCACCGCAAAAATCCTGCCAATCGCCTGTCCGATCCGCAAAAAACTTTGCTGATTCCTATCACATCATAAACCGAGGCCCCGCAACATCAGCTGCAGGGCCTCGGTACTGTTGCCTAAGCAGTTTTGGGCAAGCGGCCTTAGCGCTGCACGCGACCAGACCCGTCACCCGCCATCAGAGCTTTCACTTCGGCCAGGCTGACATGGTTATGGTCGCCTTCGACCGTGTGCTTCAGGCAGGAGTTGGCTACCGCAAATTCCAGCGCCTGTTGCGGCGGCATCTTGTTCTGCATCGCGTAGATCAGTCCGCCGGCAAAGGAATCGCCGCCGCCGACCCGGTCTACGATGTGCACCGGATATTCGCGGGAGAAATGATAGTTTCCCTCGATAAACAGCATCGCCGCCCACGTATTATCAGAGGCGGAAATACTGCCCCGCAGCGTGATCGCCACCGCTTTGAAACCGAAGCGTTCTTTAAGCTGCCTGGCCACATCCTTGTACCCTTCGTGGCTGAGCGAAGCACTGGTCACATCGGTATCCGGGGCTTTGATGCCAAATACTTTTTCGGCATCCTCCTCATTGGCGATGCAAACATCCACATACGGCATGAACTGCGCCATAGCCTTGCCGGCCTGTTCGCTGGTCCAGAGGTTCTTGCGAAAGTTCAGGTCGCAGCTGACAGTCAACCCTGCCTGTTTCGCGGCCTTGCAGGCCTCCAGCACGCACTCTGCCACATTTTCGCCGAGTGCCGGCGTGATGCCGGTAAAATGGAACCATTCGGCTCCGGCAAAGATCGCCGGCCAGTCAAAATCAGCCGTCCGGGCGGTGGAAATAGACGATAGCTTTCGGTCATATACTACTTTTGACGGGCGTTGCGACGCGCCTTTTTCCAGAAAATAAATCCCCAGGCGATCTCCTCCCCTGAGCATCCATCGGGTATCCACCCCATAGCGGCGCATCTCATTGACTGCCGACTGGCCGATTGGATTCTCCGGCACTCTGGTCACCAACGCGCTGTCCACGCCAAAATTGGCCAGCGCCACACAAACATTGGCTTCCCCGCCGCCATACACCACTTCCAGCGCTGCTGCCTGCTCAAACCTCAGGTAGCCGGGCGGCGCCAGTCGCAACATGATTTCGCCAAAACAAATGACTTTTGACATGATTCAAATCCTCCTTATTGCGCGCGTGCCAAACGGACTTTTTCAACAAACTGCCTGCCGATCTCAGTAATGGACTGATAATCGCCTTTTTTGGCCCCGGCGGTCAAATTGCCGCCCACGCCGACTGCCAAACAACCCGCCTTAATCCATTCGCTGACGTTTTCCAGGCTGACTCCGCCGGTAGGCATCAGCGGCGCTTGCGGCAACGGACCTTTTACCGCCTTGACAAAGGTCGGACCCAGTGTTTCACCGGGGAACACTTTTACGATATCAGCGCCGGCTTCCATCGCCTCAATGATTTCCTTGATTGTCTGCGCGCCCGGCATACAGGGAACCTGGTACCGGTTGCACAGTTTAACTGTTTCCAGGTTGAGCGAGGGACAGACCACGTACTGGGCTCCGGCAAGAATAGCAATTCGAGCTGTCTCGGGATCGAGAACCGTGCCGGCGCCGAGAATCAACTCGCCACTCTTGTATGTGTTGGCCAGTTCTTCGATGACCGATGCGGCCCCTGGCACAGTAAAGGTGATTTCAATCGCGGCAACTCCTCCCTTGATACAAGCATCGGCGATTTTTTTCGCCTGGTCGGAATTTTCCGCCCGCACCACAGCAACCACTCCGGAATCAATCAATTGTCCCAATAATTTCAGTTTCGGTATCATGCTGTTCCTCCTTTTCAATCGGTCTTCAACTAAACCGGTTTTGTATTTGGTTATTCTTCACCGCTTATTATTTTTCCTGCCAAAGGCGGCCAGAACTTCGCTTGATTTTATTCAGCGTTCGCCGCAGGAACGGCGGACAATCAGTTCCGGTTCGTAGTGCTCAAGTACGGGCGGCATTGCATCGTTCTTGCCGCGAATCCTCATGATCAGACGTTCCATGGCGCGACGGCCCATCTCATAGGAAGGTTGAGCAACAACGGTGATCGGCGTCTGCAAATAAGGCGCCCACTCCCAGTCATCAAACCCCAGAACTGCCATATCCTGAGGTATTCCGAGACCCTTGTTGGCCAACACCCGCACCAGCGACATCGTCATCAGGTCGTTGGCGCCAAACAGAGCGGTAGGTTTTTCTTCCTGCCGCAACAATTCTTCAAGCCTTTCGGTCAGAACCACTTCATCATTTGTCGTTTCCACCAACCATGCTTCACGGGCAGGCAGGCCGTATTCGCGGACAAGGTCGCAATAAGCCTGGGCCCGTTCGCGCCTCGGTGTCACCGGACTCTGACTGTGAGGCAGTACAAAAAAGGCGATTCGCCGGTGTCCATGCGCCATTAGGTGCCGAATTCCGAGGTCAATGCCCAGTTTGTTATTCACACATACCGTATCAGCGTCAATTTCCGGCACATGCCGTGAAAAAAGCACCACTGGCGTTCCCGAGCCATTCAGCGACCGCAGCGCCTCGTTATTGCGCCCGGTGGTACTGATCAAAATTCCGTCGATTTGTTTGGAAGCGAGCGTGTGAATATATGCCAGTTCCTGCGCCGGATCATCGTCTGCATTGCACAGAATCAGGTTGAAACCATTTTCCTTGCAATAATCTTCTGCGCCACGAATCGTATTGGTCATGAACGGATTCAGGATGCTGGACACGACTGCCGCCACCGTATGCGTCTTTTTCTGTTTAAGGCTACGGGCCAACGCATTGGGGCGATACTCCAGTTCGGCAATGACCTGGCTGATCCGCTGGCGCGTTTCATAGCTCATAAATTCAAACCGGCCATTCAGGTATTGCGAAACCGTGCTTTTGGAGATTCCTGCCGCGCGAGCCACGTCATTAATCGTCACTGCCACCGGGATTGCACCTGCCGATCGCCCACCCTGCCATAATACAAAAAAATTGCTCCGCCAGAAAAAACCGGCGGAACAACCCCGTCTATCACTATTGCAAACTGCTGCATCCTGTTCACAACCAACCCTCCTGCTATCGAAAGCAACTACAATGAGTTAGTTATTCCACAGTTGCAACAAAAACCCTGCCGATCAGCAACTAAACCGATATTTTTTGTTTAGTCCCGGTCGGAATCTTTGGCACGGATTGGAATCAGCACCGGACGGTTACGCAGCCAGCCGCTGCCCAGTACGCCGGCCACCGCCGCCGCCATCACCAGCCACTGCATAGCCGGAAACGGTTTGAACACAGCGTCCAATAGTGGCTCGCCAACAATCATTTTTGCCGCAGTCCAGGCCAGAATCCCAGCACCGGCATAAATCACCAACGGATATTTTTCTACACATTTGATAAAGAAAGTGCTGCCCCAGATAATGATCGGCACGCTGATCAACAGGCCCAGCGCGACAAGAATAATGCTGCCGTGCGCTGCCCCGGCGACTCCCAGTACATTGTCAATCCCCATTACCGCATCAGCAATGACGATGGTCCTGACGGCCGCCAGCAAGCTGTCTTTCGCGTCAATCTCATGCCGGTTTCCCTGGTCTTCGGCCAAGAGTTTATAAGCGATCCAGATCAGCAAAACTCCGCCAGCCAGTAACAACCCCGGAATCTGCAGCAAATACACGACGCCGGACGTCGCCAGAATCCGAACGAAGATAGCGCCGCCCATCCCCAGAAAAATTGCCCGCTGCCGATGTTCGAGCGGCACATTGCGCGCCGCCATGCCAATGACGATCGCATTATCGCCTGCCAATACCAAGTCGATCATGACCACCGCAAACAAACCCCAGAAGAATTCCATCGAAAAAAGATCCATCAAATAAAACCCCTTTCTTTCAGGCAACTGTCAAATAAAAAGACCCCGTTCCGCTATGGAACAAGGTCTGGCCTGCAACAAAACGCTGCCAACAGAACCGGGGTCTCCCCGTAATGACGACTCTGCTGTCCGGCTACTCCCCCTGTAAAGGGTATTCTCTATGTTTGGTTACGGGCTTGATTATAGAACAATCGGGCCGGCCTGTCAATCAGCATCCTGCAACAGCGGGGATTGCGCCGCCAACAACGCCTCCCACATTATGCGGGTGGCCGGCATTTCGTTGTCCTCGCTGCGCAGCGCGTAGAAATTGCGCCTGATATTCAACCCCGTCACAGGAATCTCAACCAAACTGCCTTCGGCAAGCTCCTTTGCCACCGCCTGCCTTGATATGAAGCCGATTCCGCCCCCGGCCTGAACTGCAGCTTTCAACGCTTCATTTCCGGTTACCTGCAACACAATGTTGCATTCCGCCAACAAAATGCCGAGCCGTTCAAACGCCTGCCGAACCGTTGACATCGATGCGGAACTGGCGTGCCGGACAATCAGCGGGAACCGTCGAAAGTCTTCCGGCGCCCACGGCGCTGTCGATATCTCCATCTGTTTGGCGGCGACCGGTATGATCTCATCCGTCCACAATCGTTGAGCCGTCGGCACCTCCGTCGGCAAAAATCCGATCACACAGATCGGCAATTTCCCGTCCTGCCACATTTTATAAATTGACTGGCTATCGGCCGAAACCAGATTTACCGAGACTCCGGGGTGCTGTCGCAAAAACTGGGCCAGCAGCGGCGGCAAAATATATTCGCCGGGAATGGTTCCTGCGCCGATTGCGACCTGCCCCGACACTCCCGCACACAAATCGCGGATTTTGCGTTCGGTTCGCTCCAGCAAATCCTGTACATTGCGTGTATTCTCATACAAAGTCCGCCCGTAAACCGTGAGTTCGGCGCCGCGGCGCGTCCGCACAAACAAGGGACAACCAAACTTGCGTTCGATGCTGTCAATATGAAAGGATACCGTGGGCTGCGTCAGGGATAGTTTTTTGGCTGCCGCCGAAAAACTATGCTCTTCGGCAACCGCGATAAAAACTGCCAATGCCTGCAAATTGGTCATGATTCACCCCCGTGCTAATTATTTTCGCTATCGGTCGCTTTTTTCCTTTGCAAGTCGCAATATTGCATGATAGAATTTAACTATCTTTGATATAGATTAATTCTATCGTTATTATTTTTGAGGAGTGATTTATCTTGTCAACTGTATGGGTCATTGTCGCCGGGCTGGCATTCGGCCTGGGAGCCGTCTTGTTGGTTCAGGCCGGTAATCCTGGCA
>CAZYJK010000074.1:0-2812 GCA_964647865.1 uncultured Veillonellaceae bacterium
ACGATATCGTCCTCACCCAGATAGCGACCGCTCTGCACCTCAATCATCACCAGCGGCACTTTCCCCTGGTTGGACAGGCGATGCTTCACCGTTTGCGGCACAAACACGCTCTCGTTTTCACAAATCAGCTGCTCTCTGTCGCCGATCGTCACCAGCGCCGTGCCGCTCACCACCACCCAGTGTTCGCTGCGATGATGATGCATCTGCAGACTCAGCACCTGGCCCGGATTGACGGTGATCCGTTTGATCTTGTAGTCGGCGCCTTCACCCAAAATCGTGTAGCTGCCCCAAGGGCGATAGTCGGTCAGGTGCTCGCTGGCTTCACGACGGCCGCGACTTTTCAGCTGGGCCACCACGTCCTTCACCTTTTGCGACTCGCCTTTTTTTGCCACCAAAATCGCATCCGCCGTTTCGACGACCAGCAGGTCCTCTAGTCCAATCCCGGCGACCAAATGACGGTGCGACAAAATCAGCGTATTGCTGCAGCCGATATTGATGCAGTCGCCCTTCACGGCGTTGCCGGCGGCATCCTTGCCCAGCACGTCGTAGATCGCATCCCAGGAACCGATATCGTTCCAGTAGGCGGCGAGCGGAATCACCCGCACTCTGTCGGCCTTCTCCATGATGCCGTAGTCGATCGAAATGTCCGGCATCCGGCCAAACTCGCCCAGCACGGTCTCCACAGGCGCTGACGTCAGCGCGGCGATCTCCGGTTGCTGCGCCGCCAGTTCCTGCAGAAAACGGCCCATGGTAAAGGCAAACATGCCGGAGTTCCAGTAATAGTTGCCTGCGGCAAGATACTCTTCCGCCGTCTGACGGTCCGGTTTTTCGCGGAACGACTGCACGGCGAACGCACCGCCCGCCGCCTCGCCGGCCTGAATATAGCCATAGCCCGTTTCGGGCGCAGTCGGCTTGACGCCAAAGGTGACGATGCTGCCATCCGATGCCAAATTTACCGCATCCAGCACGCCGGCGGCAAAGACATCGACCGGCTTGATCACGTGGTCACAGGGCGTGACAAACAGGACTTCGGACTCCGTAGACGCCAGCTTGTCGCGACAAAAAGCCGCTGCCAGCGCAATCGCCGGCGCCGTGTTGCGTCCCTCCGGTTCCAGCACCACATGGGCTGCGGCAGCGCCGCTGGCTGCCAGTTCCGCCTTGACCAAGTGTTCATGCATCCGGTTGGTGATCACTACCAGGTCGCTGGCCGCGGTCACCGCCAGAAACCGCTGCACCGTCTGGGCAAACAAGGATTCGTCGCCGGTCACCTTGAGAAACTGTTTTGGGAAGCGGGCGCGCGAAAGCGGAAAGAGGCGTGTGCCGCCACCTCCCGCCAGCAAAATGATCTTCATTCCCTATCAAGTCCTTTCCGAATCATTGCTGCAATCATTACCGCAGCTATTAATGCAATATGCTATGTTTATTCTGCAAAACGTCGCCCACTTCCTGCCCAAACCGGGATTTTCACAAAAAAGAAATTGGGGACTGTCCCCAATTTTTCGGTTCCTCTGCTTCTGGCAGGAATAACGCGTCCATCCACGAATAGTTAAACGGTAATCCCCAATTTACTCACGGAGGTCCTGCTTGCATGGCAAAACACCAAAACATCCTCGTCATCATCACCCACGGCGGCATGGGCGACCTGCTGCTTTCTTCGGTACTGGCCGAAGCGCTGCACCGCTGTTATCCCGGTTGCCGCGTCACATTTTGGGCCCAGCGCCGCTTCGCCGGCTTGCTGGAAAATCATCCCTTCATTGACGCCTTGCTTGATTTGGATCCTGCCGCTTCGCTGCTGCAGAACGCGAAGTTGCTGCGTCAACTCCATTTCGATACCGTGCTCGTCCCCTGGTCGGTCAGCAGACATGCCTGGCTCACTACGCTCGCCGGCATCCCGACCCGCGTCGGTCAGGGGGGACGACTCAGCTATAGTTTTCTGTTCACGCATCCGGTCCGGGTTCGTTCCGTCTATGGCGATACCACCAGTCACTGGGCCGACATTCAGCTCGACTATGCCCGGGCGATTGGCTGCCAGCCTGACGGCGAACTGGAACCGGTCGTTGTTACTAGCGCAGCCGAAAAAACATGGGCGGCAGAATTTCTCAAAACAAAAGGCCTCGCCTCTTACAGGCCGATCTGCGGCCTGCATATCTGCAAAGGCCTGGCAGTTGATGAACAGCGCTGGCCGCTCGACCGGTTCGTCGATATCGCCGCAGGACTGATCCAAAAAGGCTTCACAGTCATCCTGACCGGCACGCAAGCAGAAAAGCCGCTCACAGCCAGTGTGGCGGCACAAACAACTGAAAAATCGGCTATCATTGACCTCGCCGGTGCGTGCTCGCTTCGCGAAACCGCCGCCCTGATCGAGCAAATGAACGTCTTTATCTGCCCGGACACCGGCACCGGTCATCTGGCCGCCGCCCTCGGCGTCCCGGTCGTCGATATCTTTCCCCTGCGCAGCGACTTCCCGGCCCGCTGGCGTCCGGCCGGCACCAACCATCGCATCATCCGGCCAACCGCCTGGGAGTGCGGCGGCCCCTGCGTCAAAGAAACCTGTCCCCGCTTCACTTGTTTGCTGCACATCGACCCGCAGGAAGTGGTGACGGCGGCGGTAGAACTTGCAAAGAAATAATTGGGGACAGGCCCCAATTTACATTTACTTAGCTCTTCAACATAATCTCTGCAAACTGTTTCAAATCAGACATATTGTTCTCGATAATTCTCTGCAAAATCACTAAATTAACGCTCTGGTAATCATGTACGGCAATATTACGAAACCCCACCATCGCCTGCAGTCGCTTCGACAGTTCCGGTG
>CAZYJK010000074.1:2912-5219 GCA_964647865.1 uncultured Veillonellaceae bacterium
AATGATTTGCGCCTTGTTCAAAATCACATCAGTCGGCATATACAGCCCCCCTATATGTAATCGAGTCCACGATGACGGCCCTTTCTTCGTGTAATGTTGCATATTCCTTAAGCGCTCTCATATAGAGATATTGGCGCTTTCCTTCATCCGAACAAAAAACAACCTTGCCATAAGCAACAATCTGCGCCTTCATCACTGTTGATGCCTGCGACAGGTCCAATAAGTCGACATCTCTTCCCAACAGCACAGCCAACTCCTGCGCCAACATAAAATTATCGTATGCGCTCAGCGTCTGCTCACCGGCATAGGCAATGTCGATGTCACTATCGCCGCGGGCCAAACCTTTGGCATATGACCCGAACAAAATAATTAAAAACGCTCCCGTCCGTTGCCTGATTAAACTCACCATTTGCGTCACGTGAAGAGCGAATGCGTCCGGCGTTTTTTCCATATTTCCACCCCACCTTGCAATGCAATCTTTACAAATGAATCAGGCACCAGAGAAAAATCGACCAAGTCGACTCGTGACGGAATCGGCCATTCCTGACGACGTATTAATTGGGGACAGTCCCCAATTATCTTAGCAGCACTGCCGCCAGTCCCAGGTACTCCTTCAGCGCCAGGCTAGTCCCGCAGAGAGCGTCCGCCGACGGCACCCAGCTCAGCGCATTCCAATAATTGCTGCGTAGCACGCTGTAGCCTACCGGGTACGGCGTCACCGCCACCCCCGCCCGCTTGAACTCCTCCACCGCCCGCCGCATATGAAACGCCGAAGTCACCAGCACCGGTCGTTGCCAGCCGTATTGGCGCAGCAGCCCGGCGGTAAACTCGGCGTTTTGCTGCGTATTCAGGCTCTTTGCCTCGGCAACCACCTTGTCCGGCGCCATGCCCAGACTCACCAGCACATCCCGCATGATCTGCGCCTCCGCACCATTGCCGCGAAACACCTCGCCGCCGGACGGAATCACCGGCAAGCCGCTGCGGCGATGCAAAACAAAAGCGCCTAATATCCGCTGCGCCGGACCGTCCGTCACCTGCCCCGACCAGCCTTGTGGCAATGGCACATCTGCCAAGCTACCGCCGCCCAGCACGACAATCACGTCGCCACTGGCCGACTGCGGCACTGGCATTTTTTTTGCGCAGCCCCCAGCCTAGCCCTAGCAGCAGCAAAACAAAAATCGCCGGCGGCAACAACCAGGAGTAGAAAAATTTAAGCAAATAAATCATGTGATCTGAATATTTTTCATTGCCGTGAGCCAGTGATCCAGCAAAACCTGATATCCCATGATTCGCTCAAGAATTTGCTCCGCTAATTGCTCGTTGTAAGTGTGTACCGTCAAATTCCTGTCATCAGCCATTCGCAGAGCCTGCATCGCTTCCTGTTCATCCAGCAGCCCCACTTCACGGCAGGCGCGAATCGCGGCTTTCGGTGACGCCACATCAAGCCCCTCCACTTTCAGCAAATGGAATTGCGCCGCTTTCCAAACCGCTTCAAACGTAAATTCAAACCGCTGAATCACTGCATCACGCTCGATCTCGCCAATCTGCGGCAATTCCGTGATCCGCCGCAGACGTTCGAGCGCCCTTGACGCCACAGCCAACCGTTCCGTCAACCTTTCCATTGCACACCTTCTTTAGCGACTTTACCAGCCAAAACTTCGCCAGCGCTCGACAAATCTACTACATCCACGCGAAATGGCACATCAGACTCCGCCAAAACGTCACGCAGGCGGGCCAACTTATCCGGCGGCGCACCGCCGACCCAATCCAACGCGATGTCGATGTCCGAAGATCGTCGCTCTTCCCCCCGCGCCCACGAACCAAACAAATACACCTTGACGTTGGCGTCGGCAATCTCGCCAATTACAATATCTTTTACCCGTTCCAACGTCTGCTCTCGACGGTTGATCACGCCTGTCACCTCCCTGCCCCCCTACTTCGCTCACAAACGCTCGCGACACGCCGCAATCTGTTCACGAAACTCCGCCGAAATAGAATGCCAATCCAGCACATCCACGCGAAACGGCAGATCCGACTCAGAAAAAGCCTCTTCCAGCAACTGCATCTGTTCGAGCGGAATTACAGTAGCTGCCACAACCACCAGATCAAGGTCCGAATGCGCTTTGGCGGTCATCCGCACCCGCGAGCCAAACGCATAAACCGTCGCCTCTGGCACATGTTGCTGCAAAATCTTCCTGACTTGTTCCAACTGTTGTGGCTTAAGATCCATCAGCAGTTTTTCGCCTCCAGCCGATTCAGCAACTCCTGTGCCGCCTGTTGAAACTCCCTCGCCGATGCAAAAACAGC
>CAZYJK010000074.1:5319-9732 GCA_964647865.1 uncultured Veillonellaceae bacterium
CTGACCGACTGCGCTTTCAGCCAACCGGCAAATTCCGCTTCGCTCATCCTGCCGCTTGCCAGCGCCAACGCCGCTTCCACCGCAGACGCTTCGGCCGCAATCAGTTTCCAGCCATTCAATGCCAAAAAAACATAAGCAGCCAAAAAACCTGTCCGCTTGTTGCCATCGATAAACGGATGATTCTGCATGATGCCAAATGCATAGGCTGCAGCCAAGTCAAATACTGTCGGCATTCCATATCCCGCTAAGTTGCGTGGCCGGTCCAGGGCTGATGATAAAAGCCCGCGATCGCGAATCCCGTCGCTGCCGCCATGCTCGGCAATTTGCTCGGCGTGAACGGCAATGACAACTCCTTCAACCAGCCAGAGCCAAGCATTCACTTGGCAAGCTCCCGCAAAGCGTTGCGATATTCCGCCATGCCTTCCCGCGCCACCGCCATCTGTTTTTCAAACTCCGGGTCGTATGGCGTCACAACATAGCCCTCCGACGTTTCCGTCAAAAACACACTGTCGCCCTTTTTTATTTTTAGCCGCGCCACGGCTTCTTTCGGCAGAATCACGCCGACCGAATTGCCGATTTGCGATATCTTCGCCTTCATACCAACACCGCCTCCATTGTTATAATTTATGTTATAACAATGGAGGCGGTGCGTCAAGAATCTGTTAATTGGGGACAGTCCCCAATTAATTCGCGGTTCCTTTGCTTCACGCCCTACTTCACCATGTCCGCGAAAGATACCAAGGTGAGGCGACCATTGGAATCGGCTGCCAACTCCCGCGCCCCCGTCCGAAAACCGCGCTTGGCAAAAAAAACATAGTAATAATCATCAAAATGCAGCAAACGCCCTTTATCCAGCAGCGCCTCCACATCCGCACGCCCGACCGGCTCGTTTCTCCAGCGGCATTCCCCCACCAAGGCCGCCCTGCCATCCGTCGCTACGATATCGAGTTCCGCCTCCCGCCGCAGCAAGGCATCATTCCCCCACCAACGAGCCATCCGATCAAAAACAAAAGGCAACCGACCCGCTTGGTTCCATTGCCACAGCGTTTCACGGCAAACCTCCTCGAAAACGGACCCCAGATATTCGTTCAGGTAAGGCTCAACCCGGGTAGACCAGATTACAGCTCCCATACCCTGAGCCAAAGCACTGGTCGACGGAAACACAAAACGGTACCAAAAGGAAAAAAAAGCATCTTCCATGCGATAGATCGTCTTGCGGCTTGCCGCGGGAACGCCTATCGGAAGTTCCTTCTTCAAAATGCGCAAGTCTACCAACGTACCGACATATTTGGCCGCCTTGTCACTGGGTTCGCCTATTTTGTCGGCAATCTCGCCAATTTTACTCGCCCCGCCGGCGACAGCAGTCAAAATCGAATGGTACAAGGCTGGCTGCCTGAGCTCCTGCCTGAGCAGATTTTTAGGTTCTTCATACAAGTAGGCCGTTTTCTCCAACAGGCGTTCTCTCACATTATCCGCAAGGGTCCCTGCAGGAGCAAACTGCTTCAGATACTGCGGTATGCCGCCTAGAATACCATACGCGCCCAGCTGGTCTTCTGCCTTCCATTCGGGGAAAAAGAGCCGACTCTCGGCGAAAAGCAACGGCTGCAATTGAATCTGCGCCGTGCGGCGACCAAACAAAGGACTCTTTTCGCCCAGAACTTCCCGCTCCATGAACCCGACCGATGAGCCGCACAAAATCAAGAACAGCTGACCCGCCGCGAACCGATGGTCGATCAAGTTCTGTAACAACGAAGAAATTCGGGGATACGCTTCCGCCAGGTAAGGATACTCGTCGAGCACCAACACCACGCGTTCCTGCTCCGTTCGCGAAGCTAAAAACTCAAAGGCAGCATCCCACGATGCGAAAGGTTGAGAGATTTCCGCGAGTCCGGCCCAGGAAAGCAACTGTCGTGAAAATCTGTCCAATGAAGTTTTCGCGTCGAACTCGTCGGCAACAAAGAAAATCGCCTTTCGCCCCCGGCAAAATTCGCCGAGCAGCGTTGTCTTGCCTACCCTGCGACGCCCGTACAGCACCAGAAACTGAAACCCCGGAGCAGCCGCCAGTCGATGCAACACATCCATTTCCCGTATCCGTCCGATAAACATTTCGCACCTCTATTAACTCACGAGTTACTTACTTATGAGTAAATTATATATCTCCCGCCTTCCCTCTGCAATATTTTTATTTTCTACTCCCCTTGCATCGCACTTTACACAACAATACCACCGTACTATAATTTTAGGTAAGACATATAAAAAAAGTAAAGCGACGGTGATTGCGTATGACGATTGCAAAAGTGTCGGAAAAAGGGCAACTTACTCTCCCTGCAGAAATTCGCAAAAAGTTAAATATCAATCGCGGCAGCTATGTCCGGATTGCCATCCACGGTTCCGAAATCCGTCTTATTCCCGAAAGTCAAAGCATAGGCTCGTTGCGCGGAATGGTTAAATGTGATAAAGAGCAGGACTTCAAAAAAATCCGGCAGCAAGTAATGGCAGAAATCTCCCATGAATAAACGCAAAGACCTCAAAGGTCTGGATGCTAATATCATATTGCGGTTTTTGACCAATGACGTTCCCGCACAAGCCGAACGTTGCGAGAAACTTTTTGAAAAAGTCCAAGACGCTACTGTTTCGGTTTTCTTGGCCGACATCACCCTGGCCGACGTCGTCTGGATCCTGGAAAAATACTATAAACTACCTAGAACCGATATTCGCCTTGCTATGCGACGAATCATCGAACTAAAGGGCCTGCATTGTTCAAACAAAGCACAGGCCCTTGCAGCATTTGACTATTATGTCGAAAAAAATACCGACTGGACCGATGCGTTTATGGCAGCGCAACTGATTGCCAAAGGGATCCATGAGCTTTACTCGTTCGACAAGCATTTTGACCGCCTGGACGACTTAGCGAGAATCGAACCCTGATTAATATTGCTCGAAATGCTTGTTCGCCCGATAAACATTCCGCACCTTATATTTGCACTTCGATTCGGCGCACGATGTCATGAAAGAAATCGCGGGACCAAATAGCAAGACCGCCAGGATCCCGAACAAAAACCTCCACCTCTTTTCGTGCCTGCTCTACGTTCAGACTCTCAATCGCATGCGCCAACAGGCGAAAAAAAGCCTCTGCATTCAACTGCGCCTCGCCTTGCCAATGCCCGCTCTGACGCATCCGTTTTTCCAGATGTCCCAGGTGGAGTCGCGGATGATGCGTTACATACCAGACCAAATCATACCAATCGCGCCCCTTGACTCTGTCCTTCCACTTCCTGCACAATACCGCATGCATTTTGCCGGCAAACAAATCCGCCAACACATAGACCCTCACCGGGAATGCCACCGGTTGCAACAAATAGCGTACTTCCGTGGAAAAACCCGCTGGCGGAGCCGTGTCAACTTCCAGCTTGATTTTCAGAACCTGCCCGCGTAAATCTGCGATTGCTGCCCGGTCGGTTTCTATGACCATTAACTGCTGTAGCGTATCCGCCTTCAAAAAAGCCGACTGCACCGCTCGCTCTGTCCGTGCTTCAAACCTTACATCAAAGCCGAAAGCGGCCATTTCTGCCTGGAGCGCGTCACCATAGCGAGAAAGCTCGAAAGCCGGTGTCGGTGTTAACAAGGAAAAATCAAGATCTTCCGAGAATCGGTCCAACCCATACAGCAGACGCAAGGATGTCCCACCATAAAATGCGGCCTTGTCAAAAAACTTACTGCGCCACAATCCGAGCAGCGCAATTTCCTGCAATATTTCCCGCAGCGCTCGCACAGAATCCTCGGTATTACGTCGTTCATACCGTGCCAGCATCCGTCCGACAGCGTCATTCATTGCCTCACCCCAATCTCTCACGCCGCAGTTGACTGACCCAAAGCGCCAGGGCAAGAAGTTTCCGGGAGCGATAGCCGGCGCCAAACTCTTCGATCCGTCTTGGGTCCAGCAGTGCCAAACCCTCCTCTTCAACGCGAAGTTGACCAACAAGGTATTCGCGCAGTTCTTCTTGCGCCGCTCCAGTGGCGCCGCGGTCCTGCTGGATTTTATCACACAACGCCTTTTCCGGCCCAGCCATCAGAAAATAGCGACCATCGCCAAGGTCAAACTGATCCATCCCCGCACTGAACGCATTGACAGGAATTCGCCAATAAGAGAAAAGCCCGACCGGCGTCAAGAAACGGCGACTTCTTCCGCTCGTCACAGATGTCACTGCGCAGACTCGCTCGGGAATCAAGCCGTGATAGTGCAATGCGTATTCCAGCGAAATATAAGACGGACCATAGATCAAATTGGCTAACAGCTCGCGGGAGTATGGACGCTGTCGATATTTTTCACCAAATACGTACAGTCCTTTTTTTACACGGATGATATCGCCGCGGCGCAGCAACCCCGTGATCTTGTCCCGGGGTCTTGCATAT
>CAZYJK010000075.1:0-4661 GCA_964647865.1 uncultured Veillonellaceae bacterium
CGTCCGCGCAGCATCTTTTTTTCCAGGCTGAACCAGTAAAAAGAATGCGGCCCCAGGCTCAGACCGTATGGTATCGACTCAATCGGCGGAAACAGGCTTTCTCCCATCAGTTCACGCGGGACCAGCCCTTTCCAGTTTGCAAGGTCAAGACTGACATGTTGGACAAAACGCGATACGTTGGCAACCACCAGAATGATTTCCTGGTCCAGAGCTCGCACGAAGGCGAGAATCCGGTCGTTGCTCGAAACCGGAAAGCTGATGTCGCCGCGGCCAAAAGCCGAAAAACGATTGCGCAGCGCCAGCATCTTGCGTAGCCACCAGAGGAAGGAGCTGGGGTTTTGTTCCTGTGCTTCCACATTGACGCTTTCGTAATGATAGTGAGGCTCGGTAATCACTGGTAAGGTAAGTTGCTGTGGATTGGCCTGTGAAAACCCGGCATTACGGTCGGCCGACCACTGCATCGGGGTCCGGACCCCATTGCGGTCGCCCAGATAAATATTGTCGCCCATGCCGATTTCATCGCCATAATAAATGACCGGCGAACCAGGCAGGCTAAGTAGCAATGCGTTGAGCAGTTCGATTTTGCGACGGTTGCCGCCCAGCAGTGGGGCCAGCCGGCGCCGGATGCCGAGGTTGATCCGGGAACGCGGGTCTGGTGCATAGATTTTGACAAAAAAATCGCGCTCTTCCTCGGTCAGCATTTCCATGGTCAATTCATCGTGGTTTCTCAGAAACAGGGCCCATTGGCATTTCTCGGAAGTGACCGGCGTTTTCATAATCGAGTCAATGACCGGCCAGGCGTTTTCCAAGCCGACGGAGAGGTAGAGTCTGGGCATCAGCGGGAAGTGGAATGCCATGTGACATTCATCATCATTGCCGAAATACTCGACCACATCTTCCGGCCAGCCATTTGCCTCGGCCAGCAACATGCGGTTGGGGTGATGCATATCGACATGCTGGCGCAGTTCCTTCAAAAATGCGTGGGTTTTCGGTTGGTTTTCGCAATCGGTGCCTTCGGTTTCATAGAGGTAGGGAACCGCGTCCATACGCAGTCCGTCGACGCCCAGCCCGAACCAGTAGTCGACAACCCGCAAGATTTCCTGCCGCACGGCCGGTTCTTCGTAGTTGAGGTCTGGCTGATGGCGATAAAACCGATGCCAGTAATAAGCCTGGGCAACCGGGTCCCAGCTCCAGTTGGATGTTTCAAAATCCTTGAAAATGATTCGGGCTTCGCTGTATTTTTTGTCATTGTCGTTCCAGACATAATAATTGCGCCATTTGGAACCCGGTTTGGCGCTGCGGGACCGTTGGAACCAACTGTGCTGGTCCGAGGTGTGGTTGAGGACAAGCTCGGTGATGACTTTCAGGCCTTTGGCGTGGGCTGCTTTCAAAAAACGCTTGAAGTCGGCAATCGTGCCGTAATCGGTGTGGATGTCACGATAGTCGGCAATATCATAACCGTCATCGCGCAAAGGGGAGGGATAAAACGGCAGCAACCAGATGGCGGTGACGCCGAGATTGACGATATAATCGAGTTTTTCTGTCAGGCCGGGAAAATCGCCGATGCCATCCTTGTTTGAATCGGCAAACGATCGGATATGTACCTGATAGAGCACGGCATCCTTGTACCAGGTCGCTGCTTTCATCACAAGCCCTCCTCTTTCACTCTGTGTTATAATGAACAAAACGGCATTGTCGATATTTTCTTTCAATAGTTTGTTTCTGCGCGGCAATGCTCGATTCCTGCGTTGGAATGAGAGCAGGACGAATAGGATTTAACAGGAGGGATGCTAATGGAAAAAGCGACAGAACAGAAAGGACGTTTGATTATCGTATCCAATCGGATGCCGATGACTGTTGGCATCGAAGATGGCACAATGAAGACCGGTCCTAGCGCGGGGGGGCTGGTCAGTGCTCTGGGGGCGTTTCTCGAACGCCGCAAGGCGCAGGGCGTGGAGTTGTCCGAACATAAATGGATCGGCTGGCCCGGCAACAGCATCGCCCCAGAGTATCATGACCTGGTGACAAGCCAGTTGCGCCAAATGGGCGAGTGTGAACCGGTATTTATCGAAGAACAACTGATGGATCAGTTTTATCTGGGTTTTTGCAACAAGACGATCTGGCCGTTGTTTCATTATTTCCCGGTATTGACGGTTTATGAAGAGTCGATGTGGGAAGTTTATGAACAGGTGAACCGTCACTTCTGCGAGGTGGTTGCAGCGCAGGTGCGTCCGGGTGATGTGGTCTGGATCCACGATTATCATTTCATGCTGCTGCCCGCCATGTTGCGGCAGCGCTGCCCCGAAATCTCAATCGGGTTCTTTTTGCATATCCCGTTTCCGGCCTATGAGATATTCCGGATGTTGCCGCGCAAATGGGCGAGCGGCATCGTCGAAGGATTGTTGGGCGCCGATGTGATCGGTTTCCATACCGTCGATTATGTGCGTCATTTTCTTACCTCTGTGCTACGCCTGACCGGCAATCAGCATCAAATCGGCCGCCTGATGGTGCAGGGACGGGAAGTCCAGGTCGACGCCTTTCCCATCGGCATTGATTTTGAGCGGTACCATGGTACGGCCTGTCTGGGAAAAGTGCGCAAGGAAGCGGATACAATCCGGCGTAAACTGGTCCAGCAAAAGGCGATATTGTCGGTTGACCGGCTGGACTACACCAAGGGAATCGCCAAACGGTTGCGCGCCTATGAACTGTTTTTGGAACGTCATCCGGAATGGCATCAGAATGTAATTCTGCTGCTGTTGGTCGTTCCTTCACGGATCGGCGTCGACAAATATCAGGACATGCGTAGCGAGATCGACGAACTGGTGGGCCGGATCAATGGACGGTTCGCCGATATCGGTTGGTCGCCTATCGCCTACTTGTACAAAAACCTCGGATTGCAAGCGCTGAGTGCGCTCTATTCGATGGCTGATATCGCTTTGGTCACCCCGCTGCGCGACGGGATGAACCTGGTTGCCAAAGAATACGTGGCAGCACGCACTCAGGATGACGGTGTGTTGATCCTCAGCGAAATGGCCGGGGCAGCCCGCGAATTGCCAGAAGCATTGATTGTCAATCCGAACAGCCGTGAAGAGATGGCTGATGCGATCCTGCAGGCACTGACCATGCCAGAAGCGGAACAGGTGACTCGAATCAGGGCAATGCGTGAAAGTGTGAAAAAATATGACGTGCATCGTTGGGGCAAGATTTTTCTGCATGCGCTGGAAGAACGATCTGCGTTGCAACAAGTCACCGGGGAAAAATTACTGACCGCATCCGGCATCGAACGGCTGGTCAGTCAGTTTGACCTGTCGAAACGGCGGGCGCTGTTTTTTGATTATGACGGCACGCTGGTGCCGCTGGCCCGGAGTCCCGAACTGGCGACGCCGGAGGGGGGGCTGAAGGATTTGCTGCGCAGCCTCGCCAGCGACCCGCGCAATGACATCACGATCATCAGCGGCAGGCAGCGCGAATTTTTGCAGACGCATCTTGGCGATATCCGGCTCAGTCTGGTTGCCGAGCATGGCGCCTGGATGAGACGCCGCGGCGGAATCTGGCGTAAGCGGGTATTTCCTGATCATAGCTGGAAAACCCGGATTATGCCGATGCTCGAATTCTACGTGGAACGTTTGCCAGGCTCGTTTCTGGAGGAAAAAGAGTGTTCGATCGCTTGGCACTACCGGCAGTCGGATGCTGAATCGGCTGATTTTATGGCGCAGGAATTGAAATTTGAACTGAATAACCTGTTATTCCAAACCAACATGGAAGTGCTGGAAGGAAACAAAGTCTTGGAAGTCCGGGCGAAAACCGCCAATAAAGGGGCGGCGGTTCTGGCGGTTCTCGATGATGCCGCTTATGATTTCATCCTGGCGGCCGGCGATGATGCGACGGATGAAGACATGTTCCAGGCATTGCCCAAGGAGGCCGCCACAATCCGGGTGGGAATCCGGCCGACGTCTGCGCATTATCTGGTAGCCCGTCAGCAGGATATCGGCGATTTGCTGTGGAAGTTAACTGAGCTGTCCCGCAAATAAACAAAGAAAATGGGGAGATACGATGAAAAAATTAGGGAAAATAGTCATGACCGGAAAGCCGATGCCGGAGGCTGATGCCTGGATCCGCGAGCGATGCGAAGTCGTGTCCTGGGATGAACCAGGTGTGATGCCGCGCCCGCTGTTGCTGGAATGGCTGGCCGATGCCGAGGGATTGATGTCGGTTGGCGCGCAACCGGTCAGAGTGGATGCGGAGCTGCTGGCTCATGCACCGAAGCTTCGGGTCATCGCGCAAAGTTCGGTCGGCTATGACAATGTCGATGTGGCGGCCTGCACCGCTAGTGGCGTGCCGTTCGGCAATACGCCGGGCGTGTTGACGGAAGCTACGGCGGATTTGACGTATTTGCTGGTACTGTCGGCGGCCCGACGATTAAAAGAAAGTGTGGCAATCGTGCAGGGGGGCCGCTGGACGCCGACGTCACCGATTCCCCTGGGCGTTGACCTGTTCGGCAAAACCCTGGGCATGGTGGGATTGGGACAGATTGGTTCCGCGGTAGCGCGCCGGGCGATGGCCAGCGGTATGAACGTCATTTATTACAACCGCCGCCGGCGCAGCCCGCAAGAAGAAAACGGCGCGGTTTACGTTGATTTTGCCGAACTGCTCACAAAGGC
>CAZYJK010000075.1:4761-9397 GCA_964647865.1 uncultured Veillonellaceae bacterium
GTTTGTCACGCCGCATATCGGCAGCGCTACGCTGGAAACTCGCAATCGCATGGCGATGCTGGCAGCGGAAAACTTGATCCTCGGGCTGGAGAAAAAACCGTTGAAGACCTGCGTGAACCCGGACGTCAACTACCGCTGAGCGAAATCACCAGTTGCGGTGCGTCCGCCAAAACTCGGGACGCAGGAACACCAGCAGGGTGAACAGCTCCAACCTGCCGAGCAGCATACAGGCTGTCAGCACGACTTTGACGAAATCGGAAAGCAAACTATAATTCTGGGTAGGACCAACGACGCCAAAGCCGGGGCCGACATTGCCGAGCGTTGCGGCTACGGCGCCGATGGCATCCCAGGCATCCAGGCCGGCAGCCGATACCAGCAAGACGGACACGGCAAAGGTTAGCATGAACACAAAAAAGAATTGTCCGGTCGCTTGCAGCACCGAGGCGTGCACCGGTTTGCCGGCACACTTGACGTTGATGACCATGCGAGGATGCAGGTCGCGCTGCAGTTCATTCCAGGACTGTTTGCACAGCAACAGCAAACGCACGACTTTCATCCCGCCGGCTGTCGAACCGGCCGAGCCGCCGATGAACATCAGGATCAGCAGCAGGAGCTTGGAAAACGCCGGCCATTGATCGAAATCGGCAGTGACGAAGCCGGTCGTGGTCATGATCGACGAAGAAGCGAACAAGGCGTCGCGAAGTGCTTTGCCGGCCGGCAGGCCGGAGGTAAAGACAAGATTCGCGGCAATAAAAAGTGCCGCTACCGTCATAATGCCCAGATACACTTTGAACTCAACATCACGGAACAAATGCCGCCAGCCTTTTTTCCAAACCAGGAAATACAGACCGAAGTTGCCGCCGGCAATCGTCATGAAGGCAATAATGATCAGCTCAATCGCCAGACTGTCATAGTACAGGATACTGGCGTTTTTTGTCGAGAAGCCACCGGTTGCCATGGTTGCAAATGTATGGTTGATTGCATCGAACAAAGACATGCCTGCTATCATGAGCAATATGATTTGCACCAGTGTAAATATACTATAAATCGCCCAGAGGGTGAGGGCGGTATCCCGCAAGCGCGGTACAACACGGTCGGCGATCGGACCGGGGACTTCGGCGCGGAACATGTGGATGGCGCCGGAGCCGATTTCCGGTAGGAATGCGATAAATAAGACAATGATGCCCATACCGCCCAGCCAATGGGTTAGACTGCGCCACAGTAAAATCCCCATCGGCAGGCTCTCGATATCGCTGAAGACAGAGGCACCGGTCGTTGTAAGACCGGAAACCGTTTCAAACAAGGCATCGATGTAATTTGGCAAAACTCCGGCAAAGGTATAGGGCAGGGCACCGAGGAACGAGGCTAGCAACCAGCCGCCACCGACAATTGCAAACCCCTCGCGGATTCCCAGATGGTGACTGTCGCGGCGCAAAAACGTCATGCCCCAGCCGAGCGCGAGAGAAATGAACGCCGACAGGAACAGGGCCTTCCAGGCTGTTTCGCCGTGGTATAGGGACAGTAAGCCGGGTATCAGCATGCACAACCCGTAGCCGAAAGTCAGCCTGCCCAGGACAGATAAGGTGAATCGATAATCCATGATGTCTTATCCGTTTCCTTGGACTTGAAATAGGCTGGTGATTTCGTCTGATTTGCCGGGCAGTGTGAATATAACGGCGCGGTCGCCGGCCTGTAGCACAGTATTGCCATTGGCAATCATCGGCTGACCGTCCCGGACCACCATGCCGATCAGCGACTGGGCCGGAAAATTTGCTTTGAACAATGGTTTGCCGATGATTTTCGCGCCTTCCGGCACAATCAGCTCCATTGCCTCCGCTTTGGCGCCTTCAAACAGCATCAGCGAAACCAGGTCGCCTTGTCGGATGAACCGCAGGATGACACCGGCCGTCAGGATTTGCGGCGAGAGTACGACATCGACGCCGACCTGTTGCATGATGGAGGCGTATTCGTTGCGTCCGACCCGGACGAAAGTCTTCTTGGCGCCCAGTCGTTTGGCGAGCAAGGCGACCAACAGGTTCAATTTATCGTCGTTTGTCAGACAGATGACCGCATCAGCTTCACTGATACCTTCTTGCATCAATAGGTCGATGTCGGTGCCATCGCCCTGAAGTACAATCCCTTTGTTGAGCAGACAAACCGTTGTGTCGCAGCGTTCGGGGTTGTTATCGACAATTTTTACGGAAATTCCGTTCTGTTCCAGCAGCACGGCCAGGTTGCAACCGACCCGCCCGGCGCCGACAATCATTACCCGTTCGACCTTGGTCCGTTTGTTGGTGAAACTGTCCTCAAACGAAATGATGGCGTCGTGTTCGCCGATGAAAAAGACATGGTCATCCGGTCGCAGCACATCATGGCCTTTCGGGATGATCATTTTTTCACCGCGCAAAATACCGATGACCAGTATCGTGGCAGGCAAAGAGAGGTCTTTTAGCGGTACGTTGGCAAAAGGCGAGTCGGCGCGGAGCCGGACCTCCAATAGTCGGACCAGCCCGCCGGCAAACTCTTCCACATCAAGTGCTGCAGGTGTCTTTAAGATTTGCAATATTTCCAGCGCAGTAACCATCTCGGGATTGATCAAGAGGTCGATCCCCATCCACTCCCGAAACAGAGCCTGATCCTTTTGCACGTATTCCGGACTGCGGACCCTGGCCACCGTGCGACCGACACCGGCGCGTTTGGCCACCATACAGGCCAGCATGTTCACTTCGTCCTGATCGGTGACGGCCACCAGCAGATCGCTGTGGGTGACTCCGGCATCGGCAAGCACGCGCGGACTAGCCCCGTTCCCGCCGGAAACCAACACATCGAGGTTTTCCTGCAGAATTTTTCGGCGGTCCTCATTCTGTTCTATGATCAGGACCTCATGGTTTTCCTGTGAGAGCTTCTCGGCAAGCTTGTATCCCACTTTACCAGCGCCGATGATGATAACGCGCAAAAAAAAGACCTCCCTGATGCGGTATGTATGACGAATTATATCAAGCGGGATGCGAAAAATCAAACAAACCCAGTGATTAGGATGTCAGCTGAAATGAGAAAGATGCCGCGACAGGCTGTCGCGGCATCTTTCTCATTTTAGTAAGTTGCTTAACCGGTCTGCGAGGCGTTCGCTCCGGCGACGACCTGCTCACGCAACAGTCGTTTCATGATTTTTCCGGTCTTGTTTTTTGGTAGCGCATCGACCTGGACAATATCGCGCGGCATCTTGTAAGTGGCCAGCAAAGGTTGCAGATAATCGCGGATCGCCTTGCGGTCGAACACCGCGCCTTCTTCAAGGGCGATATAGGCGCAAACAGCTTCGCCACGTAGTGTGTCCGGTTTGCCGATGACCGCGGCTTCCACGATGCCGGGGAATGCGTAGAGCAACTCCTCGATTTCACGCGGGTAAACATTTTCACCATTGATGATGATCATGTCCTTGAGTCGGTCTACGATGAAAAAGTAACCTTCGATGTCCTGGTAAGCGAGATCTCCGGTATGCAGCCAACCGTTTCGCAGCGCTCGCGATGTTTCCAGCGGCAGATTGTAATATCCTTGCATCACACTGGGGCCTTGAACGATCAACTCGCCCACTTCGCCTGGCGGCAATGTTTCGCCGCGGGAATTGACCACGCGGACGCTTAGCCCCGGCAAGGCGCGTCCTATGGAACAGAATTTGGTTTTGTGGCTGGGGTTGAGGGCGACGACGGGGGAAGCTTCGGACAGCCCATATCCCTCCAGAATCGGTGTGCCGTACTTTTGCTGGAATGCGGCGGCGACTTTCTGCGGCAACGCTGCGCCGCCGGAAACGAAGACGCGGACGCTCCGCAGATCCTCCGCTTCGCCGATGCGACTCAGATAGTTGTACATCGGCGGAACGCCAAAGACGACGGTGACCTGTTTCTCTTTGATCGCGGCGAAGGTTTCTTTCGGCGCAAAGGCTTCTAGAATCGTGATAGAGGCGCCAACACTGAGCGGATACAATACGGCGCAGGTCCAGGCAAAACAGTGATACATCGGCAGCACGCACAGGATGTTGTCGGCGGAAGAAGTTGGCGGCAACGCAGCCCGAAACGCTGCAACATTGCTGACCAAGTTGCCGTGGGTCAGGATGGCGCCTTTGGGATTGCCGGTTGTGCCGGAAGTATAAATAATGACGCAAGGCGTGTTCTCGTTGATGTCTGTGTATTCGGGCGCTTGCTCGAAGTTTCTTTCGCTGATTGCGGCGGCAAAATCGGCGATGATCAGCTGTTTTACCGCAACATCGAGATCCAGGGTCTCCATTGAGATGAGGTGCGTCATTTCAGAATCTTTGACAATGTAGGCGATTTCGCGGCCGGTCAGCTGAAAGTTCAGCGGAACAACCACGGCGCCAAGGCTGGAAAGCGCCATGTAGCAGTAAACGTATTCAGCGGAATTGCGCGAGAACAGGCCGATATTTTGCCCAGGGCCGATTCCCTGCTGGTGAAAGTAATTGCGATAGTTGCGATATTGCTGCTGAAAACACTCGTAAGTGATTTGTGAAGCAGTGCGGAAAGCAACATCGGAAGATTTACCCTGAAAAACGAGATCGTGTACCAGCATTAAGCGTAACCCCTCCCTGATTTTTTATGGTTCTTATTTTATGATCATATTATCT
>CAZYJK010000076.1:0-9247 GCA_964647865.1 uncultured Veillonellaceae bacterium
ACTATGGCATCAGATGCGTAATCGATCCTGCAGACTATCCAGCATGGTAGCGACGGCAAGGATACGCTGGTGACGCTGCGCAAGAGATCATCAAACGCAGGAATCAGTTCAGCGAAGTCTGTTGGATCGAATAGAGCCATGGGATCGGCAGACTGGCGCATGACATGATGCGGATTCATGGACAGGCGGAGAAAATAGCCGGTAAAGCGCTGTGACGAAATACAATAAAGCGTTGTCTTTGTCAATCCAGATGTCCAATATTCTTGCCAATGCAAAACTGGTTGCAAAGGAAGCCGAAGAAAAGAAAAAAGCCCGGACAAACTAGCCCGGACTTTGTAAAAAACTGTATAAATTGGTGGCGATTTTTATGCTTGTATCCCCAAAACTATCCCCAAAGCTAGAAAAAGAAAAAGCTCCCATCGCTGGAAGCCGCATAAATACTGGTGGGGCATACTGGTTTCGAACCAGTGACCTCTTGAATGTGAGTCAAGCGCTCTCCCGCTGAGCTAATACCCCAAAATTAACGCTCTTTTATTATACTCGGCCTGCGCGCGGATTTCAACCGGTAGGGCGCTGGGAAACCAAGTATATTTTGCGTGAAGACGCGCAAATCAAGTATAATACAGACAAAATGAAAAGTTGCCATGCTTTGGCGATCGCAATAACAAGAGCGGAAGGGGTTCGTTTCATGAAAAGAATCAGTCTGGCCGACGGCGCAATGGGAACGATGCTGCAGACAATGGGGCTAAAACCGGGAGAGTCGCCGGATTCCTGGGCGATAAAGAATCCCGAGCCGATTCTCACCGTGCACCGTGGTTACGTGGAGGCAGGGGCCGAAATGCTGACCGCCTGCACTTTTGGCGCGAACCGGATCAAACTGTCCCACTACGGATTGTCCAGCGAGGTCTTTGCGCTGAATCACGCCGCCGTCAAACTGGCCCGACAGGCGGGCGGAGCGAACGTGCGGGTGGGGGGCAACCTCGGGCCGACCGGCAAGTTGATCCGGCCGCTCGGCGAGTTGTCGTTCGATGAAGTGTTCGACGTTTACGCCGAACAGGTGCAAGCGTTGACAGAAGCCGGTGTCGACTATTTCATCATCCAGACGATGATCGATATCCAGGAGATGCGGGCGGCGCTGCTTGCCGCCAAACAATACGGCCGGGTCCCGGTGGTCTGCCAGATGACGTTCGAAGCTTCGGGGCGGACGGTGACCGGCACGGACCCAACTACGGCGGCGATTACGCTGGAAGCGTTGGGGGCCGACATGATCGGTGCCAATTGCTCACTCGGTCCAGATCAACTGTTGCCGGTGATTGCCAAAATGGTGGCGGCCACCTCGCTGCCGGTCACTTTGCGACCTAACGCCGGCATGCCGGTGCTGCAGGCGGACGGGCGGACGACGTTCCCGCTCAGTCCGGAGCAGTTCGCCAGCTGGATCCCGAAAATCGTGGACGCCGGGGTGACGACGATCGGCGGTTGCTGCGGCACCACTCCTGCCCATATCGCCGCTGCCAAGGCCGCGCTGGCAGGCTTGAGCCCGGTGACGACCGAATCGCCCTTGCGCGAGGCGCACAGCTTGACCAGCCGCTCGACGACCGTCTATCTTGGCAATGGATTCCCCGTCCGGATCATCGGCGAACGGATCAATCCGACTGGCCGCAAACTGATGGCCGCCGAGTTGCGCGAGGGCAACCTGGCGACGGTGAAGCATGATGCGCTGGCCCAGCAGGCGGCAGGAGCTGCGATTCTCGATGTGAATGCCGGCGTTCCCGGCATCGACCAACCGGCGCTGATGGTGCGGCTGGTGAACGAATTGTCGCAACTGGTCACTTTGCCGCTGGCAATCGATACCACCGACCCCGACACGCTGGAGGCCGGACTACGCGTTTATCCGGGCCGGGCGCTGGTCAATTCCGTATCGGCGGAGCCGGAGCGGCTGGAAAAGTTTCTGCCGATCGCCAAGAAATACGGCGCGGCGGTGTTGTGTCTGCCGCTTGCTCCCGGCGGTCTGCCGGCCAATGCCGATGAACGGGTGGAAACGGTGCGCCGGATTATTGCTGCCGCAACCGCCATCGGCTTTAGGAAAAAAGACCTGATGCTGGACGCCCTGGCGACCACACTGGCGGCCAATCCGGACTCGGCGCTCGATATCCTGGAGACGATATGGCTCTATGGCAAAGAGTTCGGCCTGCCGGTGTCGATGGGTCTGAGCAATGTGTCGCACGGGCTGCCGCGGCGCGACCTGATGAACTCGCAGTTTTTCGCCATGGCGGCGGCTGCCGGCATGCATGCGCCGATTCTCAACCCGCTAGACCCGATGATGAACGAAGCGATTTGTGCGGTGCAGGCGCTGCTTGGCCACGACCGGCAAGGGCTTGAATACAGCAAGCGGTTTGCCGCACAGGCGTCCCCGGCTATTTCCCGGGAAATATCCGGCGAAAAGCCGGACCCGGTCACACGGCTGCGCCAGGCGATCATCCAGGGCGAAAAAGAAGCGGTCAAAGGGCTGGTTCTGGCAGCGGTGGCAGAGGGGCGAAATGCCGCCTACATCATCGACCACGGCCTGACAGCCGGTATGAACGCGCTGGGCGAAGACTTCGGCGCTGGCCGATGCTTCCTGCCGCAGGTGCTGCTGTCAGCCGAAGCTCTTAAGCAGGGATTTGCAGTGTTGCGCGACGCCTTGCCGGCGGAAAAGACGGAAACCTTGGGCAAAGTGGTGTTGGCTACGGTGGCTGGCGATATTCATGATCTCGGCAAGAACATCGTCGCAGCGCTGCTGGAAAACAACGGATTTGAAATCATCGACCTGGGCAAGGACGTGCCGCTGGAGAAAATCCTGGCGGCTGCCCACGAGCATAAGCCGGATATTATCGGGCTTTGCGCCTTGATGACCACCACGTTGCCGCAGATAGACCGCTCGATCGCCGCGCTGAAGCAGGCGGGGGTAGCTGCCCGGACGATTGTCGGCGGGGCGGTCCTGACAGCGGAATATGCCGAAAAAGCCGGCGCCGATGCCTATGCGCCCGACGCCGTGATGGCGGTGTCGATCGCTAAACAGTTTGTAAAGGGTTGAGCGAAGCGAAGCGGGGGGCGACGGGATGAACGTGTTTTTCCTGTATGTTGCGTTAGTGATCCTGCTGTCCTCAATGGCGGTAGTGGTCATGTTGTTGCTGCGAAGGCGCATCGGCGGCGAAACGCTGCGACGCAACCACGAAGTGGCCGGATTTGTCTACTCGGTGGTTGGCGCGATTTTTGCCGTGACAGTGGCTCTGATGGTCGATACCGTTCATGATGAATACATCGCGAGTGAGCGCTGTGCTGCATCCGAGGCGATCGCAGTCGGTGCGATCTACCAGATGGCGGACTGGTTTCCTGATAGTGGCGGCAAAACGCTGCAACTCAATCTGCGCGACTATGCAAATGCAGTTGTCGGCCCGGAATGGGCAGGTATGGCCAGGGCGGTCCACCGTCCGGCGCCGGAAGCGGAAGCGGCGATACTGGCTCTATCTGCGTCCCTCAAGACGATCAAACCGGAAACAGCCGCCCAGCAGGCGGCTTACAGCGAGATGTTGCAGCGGTTCACGGCGCTGCGTGAGTTCCGCTATACCCGCCTCTACGGCAAGCGCTACGAACTGCCGTTTCCAATCTGGTTCTCCGTTATTTTCGGCGGAGTCATCACGATTGGTTTTACCTTGTTCTTTTCGATGCACAGCACCCGGGCGCAAGTGTTGCTGATCTTTTTCGTTTCGGCGATGATCTGGAGCAATATCCTGATTATTTCGGAGGTGCAATATCCGTTCAACGGGATCAACATCACGCCGCCGCGGGCGATGTTGCAGTTGCAGCAGCGATTTTGACAATGGTTGTGCAGAAGCGGCAGCGATAAAATATTACACTCGACACGGGATGTGCGGATTTTCCGACAAGAGGTTGACACAAGAGTTGCTGCCTGATACAATGACAACAATTCTTCCCATAGGAAAAAGCGAGGTTGTTTTCAACGTGAACATTGCAGCGGCATCGACCCGGCAAACCCAATATTTTACCTCTTTTGGCTGGCGCTACTTTTTTAGCGTTGGCTTTTTTTATCGGGGTAAACAGCATAGCGGGTTTGCGAAGGAGTTCTTGCCGGTGAGTTGACCGCATGCATTGGCGGCAGCAAAAACATAGGCGATAGAAGAAGGCTCGTTCGGGCCTTCTTTTTTTTATTGGTTTCATTTTGTAAATGCGAGAGGAGATGGCGGCATGATCATCGTAATCGATCCGTCGGCTAGCGAGCGGCAACTGGCGCAGTTGCAACAGGAAATCGAACAGACAGGCTGCTTTGTCAATCGCAGCGCCGATAGCTTGCGGACCATTTTCGGCCTGACCGGCGATGTGGCGAAACTGGACCAGGAGCAACTGCTGCGCAAGCCTGGCGTCGAAAATGTATTGCGGCTAAAGGAACCATATAAGAAAGCCAATCGGCTGTTTCGTGCGACGGACACGCTGGTGCAGACGGCAGGGCAGCAGATTGGCGGCGACCGACTCACAGTGATAGCCGGGCCATGTTCGGTGGAAAGTGAAGCGCAAATTGTCAGCATCGCTGAAGCCGTAAAGGCGGCCGGAGCAGGATTCTTGCGCGGCGGCGCGTTCAAGCCGCGCAGCTCGCCTTACAGTTTCCAGGGACTGAAAGAAGAGGGGCTGGAGCTGCTGAAAATCGCCCGGGCCGCCACCGGATTGCCGATTGTCAGCGAAATCATGTCGGTTTCGATGCTGGAACGATTTGAACAAGAGGTTGACGTGCTGCAGATCGGGGCGCGCAATATGCAAAACTTTGATTTGCTGAAAGCGGTGGGCCAGATTCGAAAACCGGTGCTGCTCAAGCGCGGCATGAGCGCCACGATCGAAGAGTTCCTGATGTCCGCCGAATACATCATGGCGGAGGGGAACGAAAATGTGATTCTGTGTGAACGGGGAATTCGCACCTTCGAAACCTACACACGCAATACACTGGACCTCAGCGCCGTATTGGCGCTGAAACGGCAGAGCCATTTGCCGGTGCTGGTCGACCCCAGCCATGCGGCAGGTCTGTCCTGGATGGTGGAGTCGCTATCCAAGGCGGCGGTGGCGGTTGGCGCAGACGGACTGATTATCGAGGTGCACAATGATCCGGCCAATGCCAAATGCGACGGACCGCAGTCAATCACGCCAGCCCGCTTCGCCGACCTGATGCGCTCGCTAAGGGCCATCGCACAATGTGAAAACAGGGTGGTCTAAAAAAACGTCCCTGACGATTCCGCGGTGGATTCGCCAGGGGCGTTTGCTCGTTATATTCGTTGGCAGCTAGATTTTGGAGACTGACATATGTTTGAAGCGGTCACGTTCTTCGGCCCGTTTGGCATTGTTGAACCGATCGAGCGTGCCCACCAGGTAGCCGGTGATGCGGCGGATGCGTTCGAACTGGGGCCCGCCATCGCTCTCCTTGCGGTTGCATTTGGGGCAACTGCCGTTGATGATGCCGGTATAGCCGCACACCGGGTCGCGGTCGACCGGATGATTGATTGAGCCATAACCGACGCCGCTTTCCTTCATGCAGCGGATGATCGCTTCCATCGAAGACGGATTCTTCGCCGGATCGCCGTCCAGTTCGACATAGGTGATGTGGCCGGCATTGGTCATGGCGTGATACGGCGCTTCCAGCTGAATCTTCTCGTAGGCGCCGATCGGGAAGTAGACGGGAATATGGAACGAGTTGGTATAGTATTCCTTGTCGGTGATTTCGGGAATCACGCCGAACCGTTTGCGGTCGATGTTGACGAAGCGACCGGCGAGGCCTTCGGCCGGGGTGGCGAGCAGGGTGAAGTTCAGCTTGTGTTTTTGTGCGGCTTCATCAAGACGCTTGCGGATGTGACCGATGATTTCCAGACCGAGTTTTTGCGATTCCGCTGATTCTCCATGGTGGCGGCCGGTCAGCGCCTTCAAGGTTTCAGCCAGGCCGATGAAACCGATTGACAGGGTGCCGTGTCGCAGCACTTCGCGCAGTTCATCGTCAGGTCCCAGTTTTTCCGAATCCAGCCAGATGCCGTTACCCATCAGGAACGGAAAGTTGCGGATTTTTTTCCGGCATTGGATCTCGAACCGGTCGAGAATCTGGTCGATGCACAGGGCGATGATGTCGTCGAGCCGCTGGTAAAAATCACCGAGGTTGCCGTTGCTGAGCAGCGCCAGGCGGGGCAGGTTGAACGAGGTGAAGCTGAGGTTGCCGCGACCGGTGACGATTTGCCGCGTCGGGTCGTTGACATTGGCGATGACACGGGTGCGGCAGCCCATGTAGACCACTTCGGTCTCCGGCCGGCCGGCCTGATAGAATTGCAGGTTGTAAGGCGCGTCAAGGAACGAGAAGTTGGGGAACAGCCGCTTGGCGCTGACGCGGCAGGACAGCTGGAACAGGTCGTAGTTCGGGTCGGTCGGATTGTAGTTGACGCCTTCCTTGACCTTGAAGATCTGAATCGGAAAAATCGGCGTTTCGCCGTAACCGAGACCGGCTTCGGTCGCCAACAGGATGTTGCGGGTCACCATCCGGCCTTCCGGCGAAATGTCGGTGCCGTAATTGATCGAGCTGAACGGCACCTGGGCGCCGGCCCGGCTGTGCATGGTGTTCAGGTTGTGAATCAGGGCTTCCATCGCCTGAAAAGTGGCTTTTTCGGTTTCCTTCAGCGATTGTTTCAGCGAGTACGCCTGCGCTTTTTTAAGCAATTCAGGATTTACCACTGCCGACAACACGCGGAATTCTTCTTCCAGATAACCGTTGCTGCCGGTGATTTCCGGTTTCAGTTGCAACCGCTCGCTGATTTCGCGGCAGGCCAGCCTGACTTTTTCGACGAGACCTTCCTGATTGTCCGTGGAAAATTCCAGCGTCTTGGTCAGGTTGTCCCAGTAGCGGCGGGCAAAGGTTTTGCGTACGCCATCAGCCAGACCGTAATCGAAAGACGGGATGCTCTGGCCGCCATGCTGGTCGTTTTGGTTGGACTGGATGGCGATGCAGGCGAGGGCCGAATAACTGGCGATGTCATTCGGTTCGCGCAGGAATCCGTGACCGGTGTTAAACCCGTCCTTAAACAACTTTTGCAGGTCGATCTGGCAACAGGTGGTGGTGAGGGTGTAAAAATCGAAGTCGTGGATATGGATGTCGCCGTCGTTGTGCGCTTTGGCATGCTCCGGCTTGAGGATGTACATCTCGTTAAAGATCTTGGCACCTTCGGCGCCATATTTCAGCATCGAACCCATGGCGGTGTCGCCGTCGATATTGGCGTTGTCCCGCTTCAGGTCGCTGTTCTTCGAGTCGCTGTTGGCGATCTCCTCGTAGGTTTTCATCAGGCGGGTGTTCATTTCACGGGCCCGGGTCCGTTCGGCCCGGTACAGGATATATGCTTTGGCGGTCTTCGGCAGACCGGCGTCAATCAGAACCGTTTCGACGATGTCCTGGATTTCTTCTACGGTTGGAGCATTGCCAGTCGCGAGACTGCGTTCGGTTTTCTCCGCCACCAGAATTGCAAGTGAAAGCGCCTTGGCCTCGTCTGCTTCGCCAGTGACTCGCAGCGCCTTGGCAATCGCGTTGGCGATCTTCTCCAGGTTGAACGTCACGGTGCGTCCGTCGCGTTTGGTGATGGTCGAAATCATAATCGCCGGCTGCAGTCAATGCAAGGACCCAGCCTTTTCACACTCCTTCATAGAAAAATATCAGGTGCAATATAAATGCTAACACTATATATAGTGTTTGTAAATAGGCTTTGGCGCAATATGTTGTAAAAAATCTGCGATTTTTGATAATTCTGGCGATGCAATGCGCGCAATCGATAATGATTGTTGGCGACAATCCGCCATTTTGGCCTGATCCCCGGTTGGGAAAAATCAGTTTTTATTTTTTTCCAGCGGCGTTTGCGGAATCTCAGCCGGGCAAGTCTGTTCCGCAGCTGACGGCGTTGCATTGCGCGCGGCCAGCCACATACAGCCCAGCAGCGCCGAAGTGCCTGCCAGTACAATCGGCAGGCTCCAGAATTCGGACGGTACATTTTCGTACAGCCCGGCAATGCCAAAACCGATGAACAACAGCGCAGCAACCCATTTCATCGTTCGCTCGGGGATTTTGTGACCCAGCACGATGCCGAAAACAATACCGATTCCATCGGCGATCATCATGCCGGCGGTAGTCCCCAGCCAAACGGGAAGGATGGTCTGATATTTGGCGGCGAGGGCGATCGTGGCCAGTTGGGTCTTGTCACCCATCTCAGCGATGAAAAAAGCGATGGCGACAGTCCAGAACGGGCTGAACTTGTCTTTTTTTGCTTCATCCCCCAGTTCGTCGCCGCGGATGGTCCAGACGCCGAACAGGATGAAAGAAAGCGCTGCACCGATCTGGATCGTCGATAGCGGGATCAATGCGGTGAGGTAGTTGCCCACCAACACTGCAAACAGATGGTTGAGGATGGTGGCGACCAGGACGCCCCACATGACGGTCTGCCAGCGGAATCGGCAGGCGAACGCCATTGCCAGCAGTTGTGTCTTGTCGCCCATTTCCGCCAGGACGACAAAAGCGAGTGACGCGAGAAAAGCGGTCATTTAAAAGGCCTCCTTAATAATGGCAATCTTTTGGCCGGAAAAACAAAACGAGACGCTTCGGCCCAACCATAACGGTTACGCCGAAGGTCTCGCTGATTGACGGATGTCAACGGTGCGGCCAGGCATTTCTGCCAGTGTGTTGACCGTACCCGGGCAGCTACTCCCCTTCAGGATGAGTGGATAAGTATAATTTAATCAATTATCGGCGCCGGTGTCAAGCTTGTCAAGAACTCTGGATATTGACGGCGCTTGGTGTTTCCATTACGCTTATAGCTAGGTGAAAAAGCGATTCTCCGAAAAAGAGGTTAGTAATGTCGGACGAAGCAAAGCTGAATGATCGGGCCGAGGATGCCCGTTGTCACTTTTTCAAAGGCGCGTTGATCCTGAGTGTGGCCGGAGTAGTAGTGAAACTGATCGGCAGCGTGAACTGGATTCTGCTATCCTGGGTGCTCGGCGGCGAAGGGATCGGCATTTATCAGATCGCGTTCCCGCTCTACCTGCTGGCGCTTTGCATTTCTGACGCCGGGATCCCGGTCGCGGTCTCGATCATCACGGCGGAGAAGGCGGCGCTGAAAGACTATGCAGGCGCGGCAAGGATATTTAAACTGTCGTTTCTGCTGATGGCCATTACCGGCTTGCTGCTCAG
>CAZYJK010000077.1:0-9192 GCA_964647865.1 uncultured Veillonellaceae bacterium
GTCGAACGCATCGTGATCATTTCGGAACCCAATGTAGTGGTTGGGGGGCCACGATTCGCGGGACTGCTGGACATGGACCCGTTTTTATCCGATAACAATGAGGAGGCAATGGGGCTATATGAATTGGTTGAAGCGACGGAGCGGCGCATGATTGAAAAAGCGCTGCGACTTGGCGGCAGCAGCCGCAAAGCTGCGGCAATGCTGAGAATCGATCAGTCGACTATCGTGAAAAAAGCCAAAAAATTTGGTATCTCGATGAAGTGATGACAAACGTCATCTAACGTGATGACAAATAGAATCGACTTGAAACGCCTGTAATAGGCGTTTCTTTTTTTTATCGAGCATTTTTGATGCGGTTTGTCATCGGTTGTGATTGTGTGAACTTGTGAAAGATGAAGCAGTATTGAGGAAACAGCTTGAAATCAGGGGTTTTTGCGTATTTTTGCAGTGATCGATTTGGTTGGCACGAATGTTGCAATGATTGGCAATTGACTGATAAAGGACAACGTGTCCGGAGAAAGACAGGGAGGCAGAAAAACATGAACAAGGTAATCATCACGGTGGCGCCGACCGGCGCCTGGCCAACAAAGGAGAACAATCCCAATGTTCCGATGACACCGAAAGAAATTGCCAACGACGTATATGAGTGCTGGCAAGCCGGTGCTGGTATCGCTCATCTGCATATGCGCGACGATGCAGGCAAAGGAACGATGAGCAAGGAAAAATTCCGCGAAACGGTGGAATTGATTCGCGAAAAATGCGATATCGTGCTGAATCTCACAACATCCGGCGACTTGAACGCGACTGACGAGACCCGTATGGCGCACCTGATCGAATTGAAACCGGAACTGGCCTCGTATGACGCCGGATCGATGAACTGGATGCATACCAGTCTTTTTCTCAACCCGCCGCAATTCTTGGAGAAGCTTGGCAAAACGATGGCGGAAAACGGTGTAAAACCGGAAATCGAAGTGTTTGACGCCGGCATGTTCTATAATGCGGAATACTATATGAAAAAAGGTGTCATCAGCAGCCCCGGCCACTATCAGTTCGTGCTCGGCGCAGCCGGCGGCACGGCAGCCACGGTGGAAAACCTGGTATATCTGAAGAGCCTGTTGCCGAAAGATGCGACCTGGTCGGCGCTGGGAATCGGTGCAGGACACATTCCCATCCTGTTTGCGACGATTGCGTTGGGCGGACATGTTCGGGTCGGTATGGAAGATAATGTGGTCTATGCGAAAAATCGTCTGGCAAAATCCAATACTGAGTTTGTCGAACGGGCGGCTCGACTGATTCGAGAAGCGAACAAAGAGGTCGCATCGCCTAGTGATGCCCGGGAAATCTTGAAACTAAAACGATAGGAGGTGAGAAGATGATAAAAAAGATAGGCGTAATCGGCGCAGGGACGATGGGGCACGGCATTGCGGAAAGCTTTGCCATGTTCGGATATAATGTTAATCTGTATGATACGAATGCGATTCAGCTGGAAAAGGCACTGAATGAAATCAAGGCGGAACAGCAGTTGTTGGTGGAAGAAGCGTTCATTTCGGCTGAAAAAGCAGCCGCGACGCTGGAAAACATCTCAATCCACACAGACTTGCAGACTGCGGTGAAAGATCGCGACTACGTAATCGAAGCAGCGCCGGAAAACATGGAGTTGAAACAAAATCTGTTCAAGCAGTTGGACGGTTTTTGCCCGCCCCATACCATCCTGGCCAGCAATACCTCCAGTTTGTCGCTGGAACCGATGATGGCGCTGGTGAGCGAAGCCCGCAAACAGCGGATGATGGTTTGCCACTGGTATAATCCGGGTCATTTGATGCCGTTGGCAGAGCTGTCGTTCTTTGGCAACATGCCGGCGGATATTTATCAACAGGTGGCTGAGCTGTATGCTTCGATCAATAAACAAACCGTCAAAGTTCTCAAAGATGTGCCGGGGCTGGTAGCCAACCGGATACAGCAAGGGGTGGCAAGGGAAGCGTTTTCGATTATCGAACAGGGAATCGCCGATCCGATCGATGTGGATAAGGCGTTAAAATTCGGCCCGGCCTTCCGCTATGCGACAACCGGGCAACTGGAAGTCGCTGATTTTGGCGGACTGGATATCTGGTGCATCGTTGGCGACAATCTGCTGCCGGCCATGGATAATTCGACCCAAGCCAATAATCTGTTGCGGCAAAAAGTTGCCGAAGGGAAACTGGGAATAAAAAGCGGCGAGGGATTTTTCCGCTATGATCCGGAACAACTGCCTGCCATCAGGAAACGGTTTGCCCAGAAATTAATTCATCAGTTAAAAGCATCAGAATACTATAAGTGAGGGGAGTGTCAATATGCTTTGGAGATTGTCAAAAAAGTTCCAGTTTGCCGCTGACCGAATCATTCCTGACTCGTTCGTATTTTGCGTAATCCTGACTTTGTTGGCGTTTATTGCCAGTCTTGCGCTGACACCATCCGGCCCGGAAAAGATCGTTCTTGGATGGTACAACGGTCTTTGGACTATGATCGCCTTTGCATTCCAGATGTCGTTCATGGTCGTCTGCTGCGGTGCAGCGGCGAAAGCCCCTCTGGTGGAAAAATTCCTGTCAAGGGCAGCGCAAATCCCCAAAACTCCGTCAGCTGCCATGGTGCTTTTGCTGGTGTTTGGTTTTGTATCCAGCTTGATCAACTGGGCTTTCTCCACAATTTTGACACCGATATTTGCGATGCAGCTTTCCCGTAACGTAAAAGGGCTGCACTTCCCGCTGATGATTGCTGCCGGTTATACAACGATGGTGCTGGGCCAGACCTGGTGTCCGAGTGCTTCGCTTTATGCCCTTGTCGCAACCAAAGGTCACTTCCTGGAAAAGAGCATCGGCACATTTTCACAGGATGTGACGGTATATAATCCGGTCAATACGGTATTGTTCTTTATCTTGGTCGCAACAGTCATCTTCCTCGGCGTGTTCACCCGGCCGCCGGAAAATGAAGTGATTATGTACAATCCTGGTGTAGAAGAAAAAGTGGTTGCCGTTAAAGAAGAAGCAGAAGTGACATTGGCTGACAAAATGAACGGCAGCCGAATCCTGATGCTGATTATTGGTGCGGCCGGTCTGTTTGTCATCGGCGATAGCATAATGAAGAAAGGCATCATGAAATCGTTGGACTTCAATTTTGTTATCTTCTTGTTCCTGACGCTCAATGCGTTTTTGTACAACACACCGAAAAAATTCGTGGATGCATTCAAGGATACGATGCGTTCTGCTTCCGAAGTCATGTTGCAGTTCCCGTTCTACGGCGGCATCATGGGGATGATGATGGCGTCCGGTCTCGGCAAAGTATTGGCCGACTTCCTCATTCGCATTGCCAGTCAGGATACGATTTACATGTATTCGTTCCTGTCGGCTGCTTTTGTCAACTTGTTCATTCCTTCACAGGGCGGTCAATGGATTGTCCAAGGGCCGATCCTGATGGAGGCCGGCAAGGCGATGAATGCCAATCTGCCGTTGATCATGAATGCGTTTGTCGCCGGCGACGAAGTAACGAACTTGCTGCAACCGCTGTACGTGATTCCTGCGCTGGCTCTGGTTGGCATGAAACTGAAGGAAGTATGGGGCTTCATGGCCTTTATCTGCACTTTCTGGATAGTGATTGCTTCGATTGGTTTTGTCGTATTGCCCAAAATTCTGATGTAAGCCATTCAATTTTAAAACATGAAACTTCTTGTAAAGAGCCTCCCGTTAGGGGGGCTTTTTCCTTGCTGCAATGACATAAGCAAAAAAAGGATAATTGACAAATAAAATGGAAACTAACATGTAGGAAAACTTTTTTCAATACCTGCAGAAACACTAAGGGGAAGGGGTCCGCACATGGAACAAAATTTTTATAACCCGGAACAAATGCTGGTAGAATACCACTATCGATATTTCAAACATTTCGTTGTTATCTGTGATGCCGAACTTCGCGTAGCATGGTGCAACAACGAATTTCTGCGGGTCGCCAGTCTGGAAAAGATTCCGGTTGGCGTTCCTATCAACGAGTTTCTTTCCACTGACGGGCAATTGAGTTTGCGCGACCTGGACAATAATCCGGATCGCAACATCGTGCTGGGCTTTTCTTTTAAAGGAAACACTTCCGCTCATAACTGCATTTTGCTGAAACGTCAGGACCAGCTGATGATCGTGGCGCAGGATACTGTTCAGGCGGACCTGGGTACGATGGCGGACATGGGAAAGTTTAATTATGAAATGGCGACGTTGACCCGTGAGTTGAGCGAAAAAAAGACGGCACTGGAAAACGCCTATGCGAAAATCAGCGAGTTGATTTCTACCGATTATCTGACCGGTTTGGCTTCGCGCAAATATATTCATGAGTCCTTTGTCAAAGCGATTAGTTTCGCCAGAAGGACCGCTACGCCGCTGACCATCATCATGGCCGACCTGGATTTTTTCAAGCAAGTGAACGATAATTACGGCCATCTTATCGGAGATAAGGTTCTGGTGGCGGTGGCCAAACTGATCCGGCGAAGCATGCGTAACGAGGATTTGGCCGGCCGGTTTGGCGGCGAAGAGTTCATCATGATTTTGGTCGGGACAGACCAAGCTGGTGGCAAAATATTTGCCGAACGATTGCGGCAAAAAACTGAACAGATGAAAGTGAGCGGCGTACCGGCAAAGGTTACGATGAGCCTTGGCGTGACAGCGTTCTTGCCTGACGATACCGCGGATGATGCGATTAGGCGGGCGGATGAAGCCATGTATATGGCAAAGCGGGCTGGGCGCAATCAAGTGGTTGTGCTTTAGAATCCAGGCAACTGAGTTTTTGGCGAAACCTTGATTTTTGTTGCTGATTTCGGTATGATGTTTGCAGTCATGGTGATGCGGGAAACAGTAACCTGAACAGATCCGACAGGATCGTCAGCGAGCCGGAGAGGGTGGAAGCCCGGCGACCACAGGTGAAAGGCCTTCCCAAACCGCGGGAGGAACGGTCCGGATGTCGGGCCCAGTAAACCCCGTAATAAAAACAAGGTGGACCCGACAAGGGTCAAGCAGGGTGGAACCGCGGGCAAGTGTAATCCCGTCCCTGCAACGATTTCGTTGCAGAGACGGGTATTTTTATCTGTATTTTTAGCATGGAGGAGGAAAACAGCATGACGTTTCAGGAAATTATTCTAACGCTGCAAAAATTCTGGTCCGGTCAGAACTGCCTGATTCAACAACCGTATGATGTGGAGAAAGGCGCCGGCACGATGAATCCGGCGACCTTTTTGCGCGCACTGGGGCCGGAACCATGGAATGTGGCCTATGTGGAGCCGTCGCGCCGCCCCAACGACGGTCGATATGGTGACAATCCCAACCGTTTGTTCCAGCATCATCAGTATCAGGTGATCATGAAACCCTCGCCGCTGAACATCCAGGAACTTTACCTGGAGAGTTTGGCACAACTCGGAATCAAGGCGGCGGAACATGACATCCGCTTCGTAGAGGATAACTGGGAATCGCCGACGCTTGGCGCATGGGGGCTGGGCTGGGAAGTTTGGCTCGACGGGATGGAAATCACCCAGTTCACTTATTTTCAGCAAGTCGGCAGTATCGACGTGAAGCCGGTCTCGGTGGAGATTACCTATGGTTTGGAGCGATTGTCGATGTATATCCAAGGCAAGGAGAATGTATTTGACATCGATTGGGTGGATGGTGTGACCTACGGCGATGTGTTCCACCGCAACGAAGTCGAGCATTCATACTATAACTTTGAGATTGCCGATACCGATATGTTGTTCCGGCTATTTGACATGTATGAAAAAGAAGCGACCCGCGTGGTCGATCTCGGCTATGTGTTGCCGGCTTATGATTATGTATTGAAGTGTTCGCATACATTCAATCTGCTCAATTCGCGCGGCGCAATCAGCGTGAGCGAGCGGACGGCGTTTATTGGTCGGGTGCGCAATCTGGCGCGGCTTTGTGCACAAGGTTATCTGGATCAGCGGGAAAAACTCGGATTTCCGTTGTTGAAGGGGGCGAAATAAAATGGCAAAAGATTTATTGTTTGAGCTCGGCACTGAAGAAATCCCGGCTCGGTTTATGCCGGGGGCGTTGGCGCAGTTAGCGGAAAATGCCGCCAAGGCTTTGGCGGAAGCCCGGATTGGATATGCTGAAATTAAAACCTATGGCACGCCGCGCCGGTTGGCTCTGATTGTTACTTCTGTTGCAGAAATGCAGGCCGATCAGGTTACCCGCAAAAAGGGTCCTTCGACGAAAGTCGCATTTGGCCCGGACGGCCAGCCCTCCAAGGCACTGGAAGGCTTTGCCCGTAGCTGCGGCGTTGCAGTCGCCGACCTGGTCAAGGAAGAAGAATATCTGTACGCGGTTCTGCACGAAACAGGGAAGCCGGTTGCCGGTCTATTGCCAGGCATTCTGGAGCAATTGGTGGAAACGCAAAATTTCCCCAAGAACATGCGCTGGGGCGACCTGGACTTCAAATTTGTCCGGCCGATCCATTGGCTGGTGGCGTTGTATGGGCGTGAGGTCGTTCCTCTGACAATCGCGGGGATCGCGGCAGGCAAAGTCAGCAAAGGTCACCGGATTCTCGGTTCGGATCATGTCGAAATTGTCGATGCAGCTGATTATACGAAAAAAATGTCGGCGAACTTTGTTGTTGTGGACCAGGATGAGCGTCGTCGGATGATTCGCGAACAGGTGGAGGCAATTGCCGTCGAACAGGGCGGCACGGCCACGATCGATGATGAATTGTTGGAAGAAGTGCTTTACCTTGTGGAATATCCGACTGCATTATGCGGCCGGTTTGAAGAAAAATACCTGGAGTTGCCGGTGGAAGCGATCATTACGCCGATGCGTGAACATCAGCGCTATTTTCCGGTTTTCAGTAAAGAGGGTCGCTTACAGCCGGTGTTTATTACGGTGCGAAATGGTGGAACCGCGCATATTGAGAATGTGCGCCACGGCAATGAACGGGTTCTGCGGGCCCGTTTGGCCGATGCCCGGTTCTTCTTCGAGGAGGATCGCAAAATCCCGCTGATTGACCGGATTGACAAGCTGAAGACCATCGTGTTCCAGGAAGGTCTCGGCACGATGTATGACAAGGTGCAGCGGCTGCGTAAACTTTCGCTGCTGATTGGCACGATGATGGGGTTGGATGACAACCAACTGGCGGAAGTCGACCGGGCGGCAGAACTGGCCAAAGCCGACTTAGTGACGGGGATGGTCTGCGAATTTACCGAACTGCAGGGCGTGATGGGACGTGAATACGCCAAACTGTCAGGTGAGTCCGAGGCGGTGGCGGAAGCGGTGTTCGAGCACTATCTGCCGCGTTTTGCTGGCGATATTCTGCCGCAAACCCCCGCTGGACGGGCTGTTGCCATTGCAGACAAGATCGACAATATCGTGACGACATTTAGCCGTGGAAAAATTCCGACCGGCTCGCAGGATCCCTATGCCTTGCGGCGTCAGGCGCTTGGCGTTGTCAATATTCAGATTGACGGAAAGCTGTCCCTGTCGACAGTGCATATCATTATGGCTGCTCTCGATCTTGCCGGGATCAAAGACGAGCAGAAACGGATACAGATCGTCACGGCGATGAATGAGTTCTTTAAACAACGCTTGAATGTGAAAAACGTACTTGGCGATGCCGGCGTTCGTCATGATGTGATCGAAGCGGTGCTAGGCGCAGGCAATAACAACGTCTATCAGGTATGGTTGCGCGCCAACGCCATGATGACTGCAGAGGGGATGGCGGCGATGGAAAAAGCGGTGGAAGCATTCACCCGCGCCGCCAATCTGGCGAAAAAGAACGAGGCGGATACTTCGGTACTGGGTGTCGGAGAATCAGTCGAACAGGTCTGGCGGCGGGTCAAGACGCTGGCGGAAAATGAAGGCGTAAGCATTGACGAAGCCATGATTCGCTTTGTCAGTTTATCGCGCAAACAGGACGCCGAACAGATCGACGAAACCCTGTTCGAGGCTGAGGCGGAAAAGTCGTTATACAGCGCCTATCAAAGCGCGCGTGCGCGAATTGATGAATTGACAGCCGCACACGATTATGTAGGCGCGTTGCAAGTGGTCGCGGAAATTGCGGAGCCTATCGATGCGTTTTTCGCCGCGGTGATGGTCATGGTCGACGATCAGGCTGTTCGCAACAATCGACTTGCTCTGTTGCGGGCGATTACAGGCCTTACGACAGGCATAGTGGAACTGAGTAAAATCGTATTGTCCGCCAAAGCATAATACTGAGTTTGGCTGATCAAGAATCAATTGACCGACGTTGGGTTTACCTGACGTCGGTCAATTTTTTATCCAATCAGTCCGTGCAATAAGAATATTTAATGCCAATATAGAGTATGCTATATTGGCATGTCGGCTATATATATGATATCATAATCACAAAATAACTAGGGGGCGTAAATATGACTGAAGCACAACAGACTGATTCACTAGTATTGTGGTTTGAGCAAATATGTCGGGAAGATGTTGCGGTTGTCGGCGGCAAGTCGGCTTCACTCGGCGAAATGACAGCACGTACGGGAGTGCCTGTGCCGTATGGATTTGCTACGACTGCTCATGCTTATCGACTTTTTTTGGCATCAACCGGACTAGATAAAAAAATCGCCCTGATTTTGCAGGAACTGACGGATGTCGAAGACAGTCGTCAGTTACGAGCAGTCAGCGCAAAAGTGCGTCAGGCAATTGTCGACGAAAAACTGCCTGTTGAATTTGAAACCGCAATCCGGTCGGCATATGCCGCTCTGGCTGAAAAGACCGGTGAATCCGACCCATTTGTTGCCGTTCGTTCCAGCGCGACTGCCGAGGATTTGCCAGACGCCAGCTTTGCCGGTCAACAGGAGAGCTATCTTAATGTGCGAGGCGCCGATGAAGTGCTGGAACGCGTCAAGGAATGCTATGCCTCGATGTTTACCGACCGGGCGGTATACTATAGGACCAAGAAAAATTTTAGCCACACCGAAGTGGCATTGAGTGCGGTTGTGCAGATGATGGTCTTTTCCAAAGCTTCTGGTGTGATGTTCACCGTCAATGTCATCAATGGAAACACTGAAAATATTTTGATCGAGGGATCATGGGGATTGGGTGAGTATATCGTTCAGGGGACCGTGACTCCCGATCTGTTCTGGGTTGCCAAGCAGGACCAAGCCATCATCGAACGCACGGTCCCTGAAAAACCGATTCAACTGAACAGAAGACCGGG
>CAZYJK010000078.1:0-9113 GCA_964647865.1 uncultured Veillonellaceae bacterium
TGGCGTTCAACGGGGCGATCACGCCGCACGCACCGCAGCTGGGCTTCGGCATCCTGCCGATGGGCTCCCAAGCATTCATCGCCGGCGCACTGGGCCGTTCGATGTCACCGGTGGCTGGTGTGGCAATCGTTTGTGCGGGTCTGGCCCAGGTCAATCCGATTGACATGGCCAAACGCAATGCGATTCCGATGATCGTCGCCGCGATCATTTCGATGTTCATTCTGCTGTAATTGTCGATAGGGAAAGGGAGTAGAAACGATGGATGCAAAAATCATTCAGGCGGCAACCGCGCTCAAAGAGAAGACCGTCGCCCGTCGCCGCGACTTTCACAAACATGCCGAAGTGGCCTGGACCGAGTTCCGCACTGCCGCTTATGTGGCGCAGACATTGACTGATCTCGGCTATCAAGTGTCGACTGGCATCGATGTACATGACGAGGCATCAATGATGGGTCTGCCGTCAAAGGCGGAACTGGAAAAGCAGATGCAGCGAGCGATCGATCAGGGGGCCGACAAGGTCTGGGTCGACAAGATGGTCGGTGGCAAGACCGGCGTCGTCGGTGTGATGAAATTTGCCAAACCGGGACCGACGGTTGCGCTGCGCGTCGATATGGACGCCAACGACCTGTCGGAAGCGACGGAAGAAAAACACCGTCCGTTCAGGGAAGGGTTTGCCAGCGTCAACAAGGGGGCGATGCACGCCTGCGGTCACGACGGACACACTTCGATCGGACTGGCGGTAGCGGAAGTGCTGGCCGGCCTCAAAGACGAACTGGCTGGAACAATCAAGCTGATTTTCCAACCGGCCGAAGAAGGCGTGCGCGGCGCCAAAGCGATGATGGCCAAAGGTGTCGTCGATGACGTGAATTATGTCGTCGGCATGCACCTGGGCGTCAATCTGCGCAAGACCGGACAAGTTGCCTGCCGTACCGAAGGGTTCCTGGCGACGACCAAAGTCGACGCCACGTTCACCGGTGTACCGGCTCATGCCGGCGCGGCGCCGGAAACCGGCAAGAATGCGATTCTTGCAGCTTGTACGGCGACGCTGAACCTGCATGCCATCTCGCGTCACAGTCAAGGCATCTCGCGGGTCAACGTCGGGGTGATCCAGGGCGGCAGCGGTCGCAACGTCATTCCGGCCAACTCGGTGATCAAAGTCGAAACCCGCGGCGTCAACAGCGAGATCAACGAATACATCTATAACGAAGCGGTTCGGATTATTGAAGCGGCGGCGATGATGCAGGGCTGCAGCGTCAAGATGGAACTGATGGGCGGCGCGGCCGGTTGCGGTAACGACGACGAGCTGGTGGAACGCATCCGCAAAGTTGCCGAGCGGCAAAAACTGCTGCCGGACATTCTGCCTTCCGGCAATATCGGCGGCAGCGAAGACTGCGCCTATTTCATGGAACGGGTGCAGAAAAACGGCGGACAGGCTGCATTCGTGATGATCGGCACCGAGCTGGCAGCCGGACATCATGACGGATTCTTCGATTTCAATGAAGATGCCTTTGTGCCGGCCATTGCACTGATGAGCGGCGCGGCGGTGGATTTGCTGACCCAGGGTTGATATTGCCGCAATTCTCTGGCGTTTGTCGGAAGACTTGACAATTGAGTGGGCGATTGATAGAGTATACGTAAATGATACGACCTTTAAACTGGTCCCGTGAGGCCGGTAAGGGGATGAAAATTTGCTGTATTCAGCAGCCTTCTTCTGTGCTTCACACAGAGGAAGGCTGTTTCCATTTGTAAATATGAGAGCAGGCAACAAACACGGAGGGGGCGCGGCAATGGGAAAAAGTTCGGTTTCACTCAAGAACAAAGATATCCTGCAACTACAGGGGATGTCGGAAGCCCATATCAGACTGGTGCTGGACACGGCAAAACAGATGAAGGACATCATCGACCGTGATATCAAAAAAGTGCCGACATTGCGCGGCAAATCAATCATCAACCTGTTTTACGAGCCAAGCACCCGCACCCGGACTTCGTTCGAACTGGCCGGTAAATACCTTGGCGCCGATGTGGTCAACATCACGACTTCGGCGTCCAGCGTGGTCAAAGGGGAAAGCCTGCGCGACACACTGCTGACGATTGAGGCGATGGGCGTCGACGTGGTGGTGATGCGGCATGAAGTGGAAGGTTCGGCCCAGTTCGCATCGCAAATTCTGAAGCCGGTGGTCATCAATGCGGGTGACGGAGCGCACGAGCATCCCACCCAAGGGCTGCTCGACATGTTTACGATCCTGCAATACAAACAGCGGATCGAAGGGCTGAAGGTCGTTATCGTCGGCGACATTCTGCACAGCCGGGTGGCCCGCTCGAATATCTGGGGCCTGAAAACTCTCGGCGCCGACGTGCATGTGGCCGGACCGGCGACACTGCTGGCCCGCGAAATGGAAAGTATGGGCATCACCGTGCATACTTCGGTGGAAGAAGCGATCGAAGGGGCCGATGTCCTGAACGTGCTACGGATTCAAAAGGAACGACAGGGCAAGGGGTTGTTCCCCTCAGCCCGCGAATATGCCCGTCTGTTCGGCATCAACGGCAAGCGTCTGAAACTGGCCAAGCCGGATGCACTGATCCTGCACCCCGGCCCGATGAACCGTGGCCTGGAGATTGCACCGGATGTGGCTTACGGCGATCAGTCAGCAATTCAGGAGCAGGTCAAAAACGGCCTGGCGATTCGGATGGCGATTCTGTATCTGGTTTTGATGGGAGGCGAAGAAGTTGAAACGATTGCTTAAAGGCGGGAGGGTCATCGATCCGGCATCAGGAACCGATATGCTGGCAGATGTGCTGATTCATGACGGGAAAATCGTCAAACTGGGTAGCGGAATCAGCGCGGCAGATGCGGAAATCGTCGACTGCAGCGGCAAAATCGTCGCCCCCGGCTTGATTGACATGCATGTGCATTTGCGCGATCCGGGCCTGGAAGCGAAGGAAGACATTGTGTCCGGCACGCAGGCTGCCGCTGCCGGCGGTTTTACCATGGTGGCCTGCATGGCCAACACCCGGCCCCCGGTCGATAGCTCGATATTGGTTGAGGGTCTGCGCGAACGGGCCCGCCGCGACGGCATCGTGCGGGTCGGAGTAATCGGGGCGATGACCAAGGGGATGGAAGGCAAGGAACTGGCGGAGATCGGTGACATGAAGCTGTCCGGCGCGGTGGCGATATCGGAAGACGGGCATCACGTGACCCGCAGCAACCTGTTTCTGTCCGGCCTGGAATATGCGGCCATGTTCAACTGCCCGGTCATCACCCACGCCGAAGACGCCGATCTGGTGTCCGGCGGTTATATGCACGAAGGCGCAGTTTCGGCGGTGCTGGGGATTCCCGGCCGCCCGTCGGTCGCCGAAGATATCGCGATTTCGCGCGATATCATGTTAGCTGAATATGCCAGGGCGCCGATACATATCGCTCATGTCAGCAGCAAAGGGGCGGTCGAGGTCATCCGCGCCGCCAAACAGCGCGGTGTGAAAGTCACGGCGGAAGCCACACCGCATCACCTGGTGCTGACCGATGAAGCAGTCTATGGTTTTGATACGGCAACCAAAGTCAATCCGCCGTTGCGCAGTGCGGATCATGTAGCGGCGCTACGGGCCGGACTGAAAGACGGCACGATCGACGCAATCGCTTGCGACCACGCGCCGCACGCGTTTGAAGAGAAAGATGTCGAATACCGTTATGCACCAAGCGGCTTCACCGGACTGGAAACTTCGCTGGGCGTCATTCTGACCGAACTGTACCACACCGGTGAATTCAGCCTGATGGAGATTGTTGACAAGATGTCGCGCCAACCGGCGAAAATCCTCGGCATTGCCGGTGGCAGCCTAGCTGAGGGTGCAGTTGCCGATATCACGGTGTTTGATCCGGAACATCGCTGGACGGTAGAACCCGATAAGTTTTACACCCGTGGCAAGGCCAGCCCGTTTGCAGGGAAAACGCTGCAAGGCAAGGCTGTGCTGACGATGGTCGAAGGAAAAATAGTGATGCAGGATGGGCAGGTGACAGCATGAGCGAATTTGTAGCAGGAAAACTGGTGCTCGCTGACGGAACGACGTTTGACGGGCTGCTATTGAACGGACTGGAAGGGCACGGCGAAGTCGTGTTCAATACCGGCATGACCGGATATCAGGAAGTGCTGACCGACCCCTCCTATGCTGGTCAGATTGTGACGATGACCTACCCGCTGATCGGCAACTACGGGGTGAATCCCAAGTTCGACCAGGCGAGAAAATCTTTCGTGCGCGGTTTTATCACCGCCGAGTTGTGCGCCAAACCCAGCAACTGGTGCGAAGAAGGCAGCATCGTCTGTTACCTGGAAGAACGCAATATTCCCTGCCTGTGCGATGTCGACACCCGGGCCGTGACCCGCAAGATCCGTTCGCATGGTGCGATGCAGGGACGAATCGTCCGGGCCGAGCGCGATACGGCTCAGGTAGTGGCGGAAATTACTACTCATACCACGCCGGACTTGGTAGCGGAAGTCACGACGCCGGAAATCTACCGGATTCCCCATGAGGGGCCGGCGCCGCATGTGGTGGTGATGGATTTCGGCATCAAACGGAATATTTTGCGCTCCCTGTCGCTATATGGCTGCGACCTGACGGTGGTCCCTGCTTCGACCGATGCGGCGGCGATACTGGCGCTCAATCCGGACGGGATTTTCCTGTCCAACGGACCCGGCGACCCCAAAGCCGTGACCTACGCAATCGACACGATCCGTCAACTCCTCGGCAAAAAACCGATGTTCGGCATCTGCCTAGGGCATCAGCTGCTGGCAATTGCACTCGGCGGCGATACTTTCAAACTGAAATTCGGCCATCGCGGCGTCAACCATCCGGTGAAGGACCTCAGCCACGACCGGGTCTATATCACTTCCCAGAACCATGGTTATGTCGTCGATGAAAAGACTGTTGCCAAGATGGATGTCACCGTGACTCATCTGGCCGTCAATGATGGCACGATTGAAGGAATGAAGCACAACCGGCTGCCGATCTTTTCGGTGCAGTACCATCCGGAAGCGGCGCCAGGCCCTGACGACAACGTGTATCTGTTCGACCAGTTCACCGCCCTGATGAAAGGAGGCTGCTGAGATGCCGAAACGGGCTGATTTACGCAAAATCATGGTTATCGGTTCCGGTCCGATCGTGATCGGACAGGCGGCCGAATTCGACTACGCCGGCACCCAGGCCTGCCGCGCCCTGAAGGAAGAAGGTATGGAGGTCGTGCTGGTCAACTCCAACCCGGCAACGATCATGACCGACGCCAATATCGCCGACCGGGTCTATGTGGAGCCACTGTTGCCGGAATATCTGGAAGAAATCATCGCCAAAGAGCGGCCGGATGGACTCCTCGCCACACTGGGCGGCCAGGTCGGCCTGAATTTGGCCGTTAAGCTGTCTGAACGGGGTACCCTGGAAAAATATAACGTAGAATTGCTGGGCACTTCGCTGGAGGCGATTAAGAAAGCCGAAGACCGCGAACTGTTCAAACAAACGATGCAGGAAATCAATCAACCGATCCCGGTCAGCGATATTGTCGAAACTGTCGAGGCTGCGCGGGAGTTCGCCCGCAAAGTCGGTTATCCGCTGATCATCCGACCGGCGTATACCTTGGGCGGTACCGGCGGCGGTATCGTCAACAGCGAAGAAGAGCTCGACGAGGTGGTCAACCGCGGCCTGACCCACAGCATGATCTCGCAGGTGCTGATCGAGCGCAGCGTGGCCGGTTGGAAGGAAGTCGAGTACGAAGTCATCCGTGACGCAGCCAACAATTGTATCGTGGTCTGCAACATGGAAAACATCGACCCGGTCGGCGTACATACCGGCGACAGCATCGTCGTCGCCCCGTCGCAGACACTTACCGACCACGAATACCAGATGCTGCGTTCGGCCTCGCTGTCGATCATCCGCAAGCTTGGCGTGGAAGGCGGCTGCAACGTGCAGTTCGCGCTCGACACCAAGAGCACCGACTATATCGTTATCGAAGTCAATCCGCGGGTCAGCCGTTCCAGCGCCCTGGCGTCCAAAGCGACCGGCTATCCGATCGCCAAGGTCGCGACCAAGATCGCCATCGGCTATCGGCTGGACGAGATTCAAAACACCGTGACCGGCAAAACCAAGGCCTGCTTTGAACCGGCAATCGACTATGTCGTGTTGAAATTCCCCCGCTGGCCGTTTGACAAGTTTGTCGGCGCCGATCGGGAACTGAGCACCCAGATGAAAGCGACCGGCGAGGTCATGGCAATCGACCGGACGTTTGAAGCAGCGCTGCTGAAAGCGGTCCGCTCGCTGGAAATCAAGGCGCACCGGCTGCAACTGCCGGCTATTGCCGCGCTGACCGATGAACTGGTGTTGGCACGCTTGTCGCGGACTGATGACGAGCGGTTGTTCGTGGTTGCCGAAGCGTTGCGTCGCGGCATCGACCCGGCCGAAATTTCGCGGATCACGACGATTGATCCGTTCTTTATCGATAAGATTCAGCGCATCGTGGCGATGGAACTGCGGGTGGTCAATGAACCGATGACGCCGCAACTGATGCGCGCCGCCAAACGCTGCGGCCTGGCCGACAGGACGATTGCCGAGCTGACCCTGACGCCGGAGAGCGAGGTTCGTAGTCGCCGCAAGCGCTGGAACATCATACCCTGTTACAAGATGGTCGATACCTGCGCCGCCGAATTTGAAGCGGTGACGCCTTATTATTACTCCACCTACGCCCAGGAAGACGAAGTTCAGGTCACCAATCGGCGCAAGGTGCTGGTGCTCGGCTCCGGTCCGATCCGCATCGGCCAGGGGATCGAGTTCGACTATTGCTCGGTGCACTCGGTATGGGCGCTGCGGGAAATGGGCATCGAATCGATCATCATCAACAACAACCCGGAAACGGTCTCTACCGACTTCGACACGTCGGATCGGTTGTATTTTGAGCCGCTGACGATGGAAGACGTGATGAACGTCATCGAAAAGGAAATGCCGGAAGGCGTCATCGTTCAGTTCGGCGGCCAGACCGCGATTAACCTGGCCGGGCCGTTGTCGCGGGCCGGGGTGCAGATCATGGGCAGTTCGCTCGAATCGATCGATACCGCCGAAGACCGGGAAAAATTCGATGCTTTTCTGGAAAGCCTCTATATCCCCAGACCCAAAGGCGCCAGCGTCACCGATGCCGGCGCGGCGATTGCCGCTGCAAACCGGATCGGCTACCCGGTAGTCGTGCGTCCGTCCTATGTGCTGGGCGGCCGGGCGATGGAGATCGTCTACAACGAAGGCGACCTGCGCTATTATCTGACCCATGCCGTGCAGGCATCGCCGGACCGTCCGGTGCTGGTCGACCGCTACATGCAGGGGACCGAGGTCGAGGTGGACGCGGTCAGCGATGGCAATGACGTACTGATTCCCGGCATCATGGAACATATCGAACGGGCTGGCGTCCACTCCGGCGACAGTATCGCCGTTTATCCGCCAATCACCCTGTCGGAGGAAATCCGTAACACCGTCGTCGATTATACGGTGCGGATGGCCCGGGCGCTGAAGGTGAAGGGAATCATCAACGTCCAGTATGTTGTGCACGAAAACAAGCTCTACGTGATCGAAGTGAACCCGCGCTCCAGCCGCACCGTGCCGTTCCTCAGCAAGGTGACCAAGGTGCCGATGATCAATCTGGCAACAAGAGCCGCGATGGGGCAGTCGCTGGCCTCGCTCGGCTATTCGACAGGCCTGCTTGACCCAGTAGATTACACGGCGGTAAAAGCGCCAGTGTTCTCGTTCGCCAAAATCACCCAGGTCGATATCGCACTTGGGCCAGAAATGAAATCGACCGGCGAAGTCATCGGCATCGATTATCATTTTGAACGGGCCCTTTATAAGGCGATCATCGCTTCCGGCATCCAGATCCCTGACGAAGGGGCGATTCTACTGACCATCGCCGACAAAGACAAACAGGAGGCGCTGGAAATCGCCCGTGGCTATGCCGAACTGGGCTATCCGCTAGTAGCGACCGAAGGTACGGCAAAAATGTTCAGTGATGCCGGTTTGAAAGTGGAGTCGGTGCGCAAGGTTTCCGAAGGTTCGCCGCACATCCTTGACCTGATCAAGAGCGGCGTGATCCGGATGGTCATCAGCACCCTGACGACAGGCAAGCTGCCGGAAGCGGACGGCTTCAAGATTCGCCGTTCCACCGTCGAACATGCGATTCCCTGCCTGACATCACTGGACACGGCGAAAGCGGTGCTGGACGTACTGACGGTCACCCGCCGCCGTCGCCTGATCTACTCGATGGCGATGCAGGACTACGCAGGCAACAACAGGCCAGTGCGGGAGTTGAACTAGATGGCGGAAATCAAAGATCCGACGGAGGGGTGGCAGCCTTATCTGCAATCGCTGCCGCCCATTTACGCCGGCTTTTCCTTGGATAACGAGCCGGGCGAGGAGGGACTGATCCAGCGGATCTTTGCCTACCGCAATGACGAGTGCCGCCGTAGCGTCACCGTCGTTTACGACCGCAGCACGGTAGAGTTCATGCTGCGGGTGCGGGTGGGGCTGATCGAGTTTTGCGACGTACGGTTCATCCACCCGGAGCGGGACCGGTTTGAGGCAAGTCTGCAAACTGGACTGCTGCAGCTGCTCGATTCGCTGCAGTGCTGCATTCCTGAACGGATGGAAACGTTGTTTCGCAACAAGAAGCTGCACGAATGGGATTATGAGAGCGTTTTGCCATTGCAGTCGCACGGGTTCAGTCGGGTTGTCTGTCCGGCAAACTGCGTGCAGGTGACGAACGGTTCCTATCTGATCATCGATTACTCCGATTACGCCTGTGACAGTTCGTTGCGGTTCTTTTTCAACGTATTCCGCGACGATTTTTACGCCGAGCTGCTGGTGCGCGGCGTGCCGGAAGCCACCAAGCTGTTTGACGCCCCCAACCTGAAAGAGCTGGAGAGCTGCCTGCGCGGCTCTCTGGACGGAAGGCTGCGTGATTTGCGGGCCCGAGTTTCATAAGTTTCGCGATTGGTGATTGACAGAACCCCGGATATCTATTAGAATATATTTTGCAGTCTGGTTTTGGCCCGGTGGTGTAGTGGTTAACATGCCGCCCTGTCACGGCGGAGATCGAGGGTT
>CAZYJK010000079.1:0-9093 GCA_964647865.1 uncultured Veillonellaceae bacterium
AGGATGCCGAAGCCCAGCTGCGGTGCGTGCGGCGTGATCGCCCCGTTGAACGCCAGTGTCGCAGCGTCGCCGGAACCACCGAGCACGGCGATGATGAACGGACCGAAAGTAGCAGCAATTTTTGCGATGGCGGCCGAGCCTTTCATCGCAGTGATCAATGCGCCGGTCAGACCGATCAGTTGCATGCCTGTAGTGAATACCGAGGCTGCCACGATGATCCCGATGACGTTACCATAGGCATTGCCCATGCCCTCAAAAAACTGTTTGGATACTTCGTCGACTTTGGTCAGCGTCACGGCAAAACCGAGCGCCGCACCAATCAGCATAGCTGCCGGCACCGACACTTCCGGAATCAGTTTGACCTGTTTACTGCCGAGGACCAGCAGCAGCAAAGGAATGACCGGCACCATCGCCTTGAGGAAGTTGACTTTGAAGTCTTCATCTTTCTTCGCAGCAGCGGCGACAGCTGATTCGCCGGAACCGTCTTCCTTCAGATAGCGGGCGATGATTGTCAGCAATATGGCGATCGTCAATATGCTTACCACCGCAGCTGTGGTGTGCCCAGCAATAACAGTCATGACATCGGTATTGCCCAGTTTGGCAATGAAGGGGACGTGGGCCGAACCAGGATTGAATACACTGCCCCAGGTCCCGGCGAGAACTGCGCAGGCCGCCATGACCGGATTGACTCCCGCGCCGATCAGGGTCGGGATCATGATCGCGCCGACCGCTGCGCCGCAACCGGCAGCACTCGGCAGGGCAATGTTGATCAGGAATGTAACGATGACGGTGCCGGGAATCAGGATGACCCGGAACCGGCCGAGCGCTCCGGCCAACAAATGAACCAGATGCGCATCGCACTTAGTCAGCTTCATGACAAAGGCAAAACCCATGACCGTACAAATGACCGTAACCAATCCGGGATTGACCATCGCCTTGCTGAATGCATCCACCGCTGCCATCGGCTTGCCGGACGCAGCCGCCATGGCCACACCGGAAATAAACAGAACCAGCCTTGTTTCATACTTCTTGATGATTGCGGCGAATGTTAATACGACAATGATAGCGCCAACCCAAACCAAAGAAATCCCTCCTAAATTTATTGTAATAATGTCAATTCGCGCAAACCCTTAGTTTTTCCTGCGTACACGGACAAAAAAGGCTCTAAAGAACGCGGCGCGCTCCCAGATACCTTTTCGCGTAGTATTCTTCCGACAGTCCGCTTAGCGTGACGCCGCGGCTCGACGAAGCATGGACGAATTTGTCGTTGCCCTGATAAATTCCGACATGGGAGGCACCTTTTTCATAGGTCTCAAAAAAGACCAGATCGCCTGGCTTCAGTTCTTTTTTGTTTTTTATCGGCTTGCCGACCGTGAACTGGATATCTGCCGTGCGTGGCAACTTGATGCCATGCTTGTTAAAAACATACATCACAAAGCCCGAACAGTCGAATCCGGCCGGCGTCGCGCCGCCAAACCGATATTTGACCCCTTTGTACGACATCGCAGTCTTCAGGATGCCGGCGGCCTTCTTGTCCATTGGCTGATTTTTGCCCGGCGCTGTCGCAGCTGTTTTGGCCGGAATCGGTTTGCCGGTCAGCGCCTTAAAGGTTTTTGCCTCAACAATGCCGTCCGCCTTCAATCCAACCGCTTTTTGAAAACTAATGACTGCCTGGCGGGTCAAGGTAGTGAATTTCCCATCGACCTGGCCGCCGAAAAATCCTGCGTCTTTTAGTCCTTTCTGAATCTGCTCGACTGCTGGACCGACATCGCCGGTTGTGTACTGCGGCTCGGCAGCCCAGGCAGTCGGACTGAAAACAAGCACCAGGCAGAAGAATAACAGGAACAGGATTTTTTTGCCCAGCACCGTTTCATCACCTCGCTTGCTATTTGACGACAAGTACGGGAATCTTCGCATGCTGAGTCACCCGCGACACCACGCCGCCCATCAAAAATTCGGCAATGCCGCTCAAGCCCCGGTTACCCATCACCAGCATCCGGTAATCTCCTTCATCGACTACGCTGAGAATCCGCTCCGCCGGATAGCCGAACTCAATCTTGGTCTCGACAGCAAACGGGTAGCCGGACAACTTGTCTTCCGCCTGTTTCAGCAGGGTTCTGCCGGTTTCCTGAATCGCCTCGATATCACGGGGAATGAACAATGGCGATCCATCGATACTGGGAATCGTATTGTAGGGCTGTACCACGTGCATCACCGTGATCTCGCTGCCAAACTTTTCACCCAGCGTCCGGGCGTGCGCCAGTGCGTGCCAAGCCATCTCCGAACCATCGATCGGAACCAGAATCTTGCTAAACATGTGAACCCCTCCCTAAATTGTATTCAACTGATTTTCCTTTGGGTCAAGATGCTTCTGCCAATGTTTTGATCCGATGCTCCACCGAGGGCCGCAGCAAATCGCTCGGCGGTGCAAGTCGCAGGAAGGTGCGGAAATCGCTAAGCGCAGCTTCCCTATTGCCGAGTTGCTCATAGGCGATACCCCTGTTGTGATAAGCGGTATGGTTTTGCGGCGCCAGTTCGATGCCCCGCGAATAGTCCAGCACCGCATCGTTCCATTGGTCCAGCTGGGCAAACACGGTGCCGCGACTGAGCCAGGCTTCTGCATAGTTTGGGTCGAGCTCAATCGCTTTGTTCAGATCGGCCAGCGCCTGGTCGTATTGCTTCAGGCGCCGATACACCAGGCCGCGATTGCTGAGTGCCTGAACATCACTGGGATTCAGGCCGATCACCACATCAAAATCCTTGATCGCTTCCTCGTATTTTCGCGTGGCAACAAGGGCCACGCCGCGCCAGAAATAAGCATCAGCATGCTTGACATCCAGTTTGATCGCCTGGCCGCAAGCCTCAATCGCCTCCGGATATTCGTACGCCACGACATGTTTGCGACACTGGTCAGTCAGTTCCACTTTCTTTTCTGCCGCCAGCGCAAAAGACGCAGACAAGCTGGCAGATAACCCCAGCAACAGGGCAATCAGTACGATCCGTTTCATCTTGGCGCCCTCCCTGATAACATTTACTTCCGTTACTGGATATATTCGCCGGTCGGTCGGTCTTTCCTGCACTAATCTTGCAGTTGCTGACGCAACAAACTGATCTGCGGTTCTGCTTTCAAGAACGCGGCCACGACCTGTGGATCAAAGTGTTTGCCGCTGTCCTGCCTGATGATTTCGCAGGCGGCTTCATGCGACATCGCTTCTTTGTAAACCCGCTTGGAACAGATTGCGTCATAAGCGTCGACCAGGGCCATGATCCGGGCCGACAAAGGGATCTGTTCCGCGGTCAGCCCTTCGGGATATCCTGCCCCATCCCAACGTTCATGGTGATAACGCGCGATTTCGATGCCGATTTTTAACATTTCGTTGGGGTGTTCACGGTATACTGCCGCTAACGTCTCGGCGCCGATCACCGGATGGGTCTTGATGATTTTGAATTCAGCCTCGGTCAGTTTTCCCGGTTTCAGCAAAATCAAATCCGAAATGCCGACCTTACCGATATCATGCAGCGGGCTCGCATGATACAGCATCTCGATGAACGATTCCGTGATCACCTCTGCATCCGGCGGCAGTTCCTGCTTCAATTGGGTCGTCAGCAGGCGGCACATTTTCTGCACCCGCTCCAGATGCCTACCGGTCTCATCATCCCGTGACTCCGCCAGTTTGGCCAGGGCAAAGATCGTTGCCATCTGGGCCGCAGAAATCTGTTGCACCTGTGCTTGCACCATCGCTTCCAGGTTGCGACTGTAATGCTCCAGCGCCTTTTGCATCTGCCGCAATTTCAGATGCGTCGCGACCCGTGCCTGAATCTCCTGAATCTTAAAGGGTTTGGTGATGTAATCGACGCCGCCGGTATCGAATGCCTTTAGTTTATCCCCGGTATCGGCCAGCGCGCTGATGAAAATGACCGGGATATCTTTTAGTACCGGGTCCTGCTTCATGATTTCACATACTTCATACCCGTTCATGTCAGGCATCGTGATATCGAGCAAAATCAGGTCCGGCGGGTTGGCCTTGGCCGTTTTCAGCGCCATTCGGCCACTGGAGACCGGTCGGACCGAATACCCTTGATCTTTGAGCATCAATGCCAAAATCTGCAGATTTTCCGGCACGTCATCGACGATCAAGATATCGTGACGCGAGTTTGACAAGAACGACTCATCCATCCTGGTTCCCCCTTGATCCCAAAAAATTTTCCAGAGCTTCGTAATCATATTTCTCGACCATTTCTCGCATGCACTGAACGGACTCCTGCAACGGCCCGCCAGCAGGCGCGTCGATTTCCGCCAACAATTCCAGCAAGTGATAATAATCGCCGAAGCTTGCCGCCTGACTCAATGCCGATATTTGTTCGTCAGCAAGCAATGACAGATCCGGCTTGAAGCAATTCGCCGCCATCACTTCACTTCCTGCTCCGCCGTGTTCATCTTCATAACGGAACGTCACAGACAACATCTCGCCGATCGCATGCAACAGTTCGATTTCTTTGTACGGTTTGCGAACATAGAGATTCATCCCGCTCTCGTATGCCTTGCGCTCCGCCTCCTCGAACACATTGGCCGACACGCCGACCACCTTGAGTTCCGGCCACTGCTCGCGAATTTTCCGGGTGGTAGCATTGCCGTCCATTCCGGGCATCATCACATCCATCAACACCAGGTCTGGTTGCCAGGACGCAATCAGTCCCAGCGCCGTATCGCCGTCCGTTGCCTCCGCTACGTCAAATCCGATCTGCAACAAAAAACTCTGCAGAAATTCGCGGTTCAATATTTCATCATCCACAATCAGGATTCTCCGTCGAGCCCCCGATTCGACCAGACCAACCACCCGCTTTTTCATCGGGCGCAACTTGGCTGCGACAACCGCGCGGGCGCAGATATGGACCCGGAAACAACTGCCTTTGCCTGGTTCGCTTTCCACGACGATATCGCCACCCATCATTCGCGCCAGTGAGCGGCTGATCGAAAGCCCCAGACCGGTGCCGCCGATTTGCGCGCCTTCGCGGGTTTGGCTAAATACCTGAAAGATCGACTCCTGCTCCGCCGCAGCAATACCTATACCGGTATCCGCCACTTCAAAGAATAGGTAGCATTCGGTCGGTTCACTGCCACTACAGGGTTCCGTCCACACACGCAGGTCGATGCGACCAGCTTGCGTAAATTTGAGCGCATTGCCCAGCAAGTTGATCACTATCTGTCGCAGTTTTTGCTGATCGGCCACAAAATGACCATATTCCAGCCTGTCGGCATCAACGCTGAACACCAACGACTTGTCCTCGATTTTTTGCCGGAACATGCTGTCCAGATAGTCAAGCATCAACCGTATATCAAACGGCGCCGAATTGATTCGCATCTGCCCGGCCTCTATCTTGGAAGTTTCCAGCACGTCGTTCAGCAATTCAAGCAGATGTTCGCCGCTTCGGCTGACTGTAGTCAGATAGTGCCGCTGCTGGACGGATAATGAGTCGTCACGCAGCAGCAATTCGGTAAAGCCCAGTATCGCATTCATCGGCGTGCGGATTTCATGCGACATATTAGCCAGGAACGCACTCTTCATCCGAGTGGCGCTTTCCGCTTCCTCTTTCGCCCGTAGCAACGCCTGCTGGGCGAATTTTTGTTCGGTGATGTCCTCTTTCACCGCCAAATATGCTGAAACCGCTCCCTGTTCGTCGCGAATCGCCGTTATCGAGGCTTTTTCCCAGAACAAACCACCATTCCGTTTGCGGTTCAAAAATTCGCCCTTCCACTCTTGACCGGCCGCAATGGTCTGCCACAAATCCTGGTAAACTTCCGGCGGCGTCCTGCCCGATTTGAGAATCCGGGGATTCTTGCCGATTGCTTCTGTCAAGCTATAGCCGGTCACATCGGTGAAACGCGGATTTACATAGGTGATGTCGCCTTTCAGGTCGGTGATCACTGTCGCGGCCGGACTTTGATCCACAGCCGTCGACAGTTTTCTGAGCTGCTCACGGGTATTCACATTTTCGATCGCAATGCCTGCCCAGTGAGCTGCTTCGATCATCAGTTCCATATCGTCCGGACTGATCGGTTTGATCTGGCGCCAGTGAATCACCAATGCCCCCAGCAACTGCCCATTGCCGGCGACGATCCACTCCGTATGTTGCGCAGCAAAACCGGCGTTCTGCATCAATTGGTGATAGATACCCAGCGAAGGGCGCTGCGAAACTGTTGGCGGCGAGATTTTATCTTGAATCACGCCACACTGGCTTATGGCGGAAACACCGGTCGGCAACCCCGAACGGGCACCCAGCAGCAACTGCCGTTTTTCCGCATCCACGATCAATATGCTGCAGACTGCTTCCGGTAGTTCTTGGCTAAGGTATTGGATGATACTTTCAAGAATTTCCGAGCGTGAGACGCCCAGCGCCAGTTTTTCCAGGGTCTGGCGTTGACGCGACTGCCGTTTCTCCTGCTTCTTGCGTTCGGTGATGTCAAAAACCGTAGCCCGCGAATGCAAGAAGTTTCCTGTCTCATCCATCCGGGCCGTAGCGTTGACCAATACCGGAAAGCGGGACCCATCCTTGCGGACCACTTCATACTCGACCGGTTCGCCGAATCCGCGTTTTTGCACGACGGCAAACAATTGATCGAAAACCTGAACACTTTCCGGCGACAATAGCGATCTGAAACGGACTTTTCCCAGCAATTCTTCTCGTTCGTAACCCAACCAATCAAGCTCCGTCTGATTGATCTGGACGAATACGCCGTCCTTGTCCAACGAATGATAACCGCAGGGTGCATTGTCATATAGATCCGCCACTTCGGCCGATCGTTCGTCAATACGCCGTTCCAGTTCGACATTCATGTTTTTCAACAAAAATTCGGTTTGTTTGCGATGGATGGCCACAGCCACCTGATTGGAAATGATGTTCAGCATCTCCATTTGCGCTTCGCTGATGACCTTGCCGTGCGTATCGGCCTGCACCACCAGTGCGCCCAACATTTCTCCGTCAGGACTGCGTAGTGGAATCGCCAGATGCTCTGCCGCGGAAATATTGGCTTGGTCAGGGCGTTGCAAAGCTTTCCCCTTTGTCTTCTGCCGATAAATGACGACGCGGTCGCCGCTACGGATCACCTGGTCAATCAATTCTTCTACCGATAGTTCCTCATCTAGCCGATAAGCCTCTGCAAAATCAGCAATCTCGATGGTCTTTTTTGTTTCATCGTAAAGCGCTATATAGACTCGTTTTTCAGGCACGATTTCGGCGACAACCTCATGAATCAAGCGAAACAATCCGCGCAAGTCGAGCGTCGAACTGGCTGCATCAGAAATCTTGTACAGGGCAGTTCGCAGATGTTCCGATGAGTCACGTTGCAGTGTGGTGCGCACGAAAAAAACAAAAGCCATAGCAATCAGCACGCTGATTACTATGGGCATAAATACATTCTCGTCGGCAAAAAAAGTCCCCCAGGCATTGGCAATCAACAATGCCGAAAAAACAGCAACAATGAACAGTTCGACCAGGCTGGCCTGCTTAAGCCTCGTTCGCTGCATCTTCAGTCAATCCCTTGCCTAGTTGTTCGAGTTGCTCCACTAGGGCGAGTTCCTTTTCCAGCGATGTTTCCATTACGTTCAGAATCTCGGCGATATCTTGCTGTTGGTTCATTTCGTGACTTGTCTGCGAACTGCCCAGCACTTTTTTTCGCAACAGATAAATTGCCATCGATCTGGCGGAAAAATGGCTTTTCAAATTATGACACGTTTGTAACAGTTGTTGTACATCGTTTTGTTTCATGTTGTTCCCATTCTATCGTTTTTGTTTTTTCTATGCACTTTCTATTCTAAGGAAATCTTCGCCCGAACGCAACTATCTTCGGGTTGGTCGACCCAGCAGATAACCCTGGCAGTAGCTGAAGCCCATCTGTTGCAACATCTGCAATTGCGTACTGCGTTCTACCCCTTCCACCACCACTTCATAACCCATTTTTTGCGACATGTGCAGCAATGATTGAACGAGCTGAACGTTACGACTGTGTTCTTCCCCGTCAATCCCGTCAATCATCGATTTATCGATTTTTAGCGTAGTAATCGGCAGTTTCGCCAGATAAGTAAATGACGAATACCCTGTTCCGAAATCATCAAGCGAAATACCGATGCCATGGTCACGCAACTGGGCCAGACAGGCGGCATTCTTCTCAAAATCTGTCATGAGAAGACTTTCTGTCACTTCCAGTTGCAGGGCTTCAGCCGGAACTCCGGTTCGCGTCAGTGTCGCCTGGACCAGTCCGACAAAATCGGGTTGGGTCAGCTGCCGAACCGACAGATTGACGGCGACCTGGGCAAATTGTCCTGTTCGTTGGTGTTCGCGGGCCGAGAAAAGACAGGCTTCTTCCAGCACCCATTGTCCGAGAGGCAAAATCAAGTTTGAGTTTTCGACCACCGGAATGAACTCGCCTGGCGAGACCCTTCCAAGCACAGGCCCTTCCCAGCGCAGCAGCGCCTCGTAGCCGACAATCGTAACGGGATGCTGCCGGATATCGAAAACAGGCTGATATTCCAGATAAAATTCCTGCCTGCTCATCGCATGGTTCAGTTGCTCGCGAATCGCATAACTGCGGTCGATGGACTTTAGCATCGAACCGTCAAATACCCGGCAGCAGGAACCGTTTTCTTCCTTAGCCTGTCGCAGTGCCATGTCCGCCTGCCGGATCATTTCATCAAGACCGCAGGTTCCTTGTTTGCCATCGGCGATTCCGCAACGCAACTGTACACAAAAGGTTCCTGTCTGTGTCTGGATGCAGACGGATTCGATGGTTTCAAACGCCGCCTGCGCCTGTGCCAGACCATCACCATCAATAAACAGCAGAATGAATTCTGCGCCGCCGGAGCGCCCCACAATTGCGTTCTGACTGAACATGTCGCGCAAATATCCGGCAAAACCGACCAGATATTCATCGCCGGCCACCCGGCCGTGGGCCGCGTTGATCAGGGCAAATTCCCGGATATCGATCAGCATCAGGGCCGAACAGCCTTCGTTATTGGCTTTTTCGGCAAATATGCTTTCCAGACCGCGCCGGTTATAAATTCCGGTCAATTCGTCGTGCTCTGCGCGGAATTTTTC
>CAZYJK010000080.1:0-9065 GCA_964647865.1 uncultured Veillonellaceae bacterium
GCGTACAGTTCGGCGTAAGCCAGCGTGAAATGGCTGTTTTCGCGGGCGCGGACAAAACTGTCGGCGGCCGTCGCTAGTACCAGGCAGGGCGCGTTTCGCAGGATCGAGTCGCGGCCCATTTTGCGGTACATGGCTGCGTATTGCGCATAGGTTTTGGCTGCGGCGACGCCCTGCTCGGCCTGCAGCTCCATCCAGCGGACGGTTTCCTCGGTGAGTTGCCCCAACACGCCGCGGTTTTCAATGACCTGGTAGCCGATGCCCTGCGAGTTGCCGCCGCTAGGCGCAAAACGGGACAGCTCGAGCAGTTGCAGCAACTTGGCCCGCTCGACCGGTGTTTGTTTGAAGCAGCGGATCGAACGCCGCGAACGAAGGAACTGGTAAGCCGCCTCCGCCGTCAAACCGGGCGGCTGGGCGGCGACTTGCCCGGCCAGCGGCGCCAGGCGGTTGTCGAGCGCGGCGACTGGACAGACAGCCACGCACTGGCCGCAGGCGATACAGAGTTCTTCGGCCTGGGACTGCGGCCAGTCTCCGTCCAGATGAATCAAGCCGCGCGGACAGACCGCCGCGCAGCGCCCGCAACGGACGCAAAGGGCTTGGTCAACCGTAATCAGTTGCATCGTTTACACATCCTTATAGTTTGACTTCCTCGCCCTGATAGATCGTGAGCACGTTTTTGCCGGACAGCAGCTCGCGCGACTGTTTGCGCCACTCAGCGATGTGCGGCGCGGCGGCGTGCTTCTGCAGCGATGCCAGGTCGGTCCACTCCTCGACAAACATGCAACCGCCCGGGTCGTAAGGGTTGTCGAGTAGCACATAGCTGACGCAGCCTTCCTCCTTGCGCGTGGTTTCCATCACCGGTTTCGCCAATTCCAGCAGTTCCTGTTTTTTCTCCGGTATTACCGAGACTTTGGCCATGACGACAATCATCGGGACCCCTCCTCCAAATGTTTTGTGGATGCTCAAAAGCTTCGCCGCCGCGCCGGGGTTCTCCTGCTCGGATTATTGCGCGGAAAACGATTTCAGCCTGGAAAAAGAAAATAAAGAAATATCGCAAGCCAACCAGCACGCAAACCGCAATTATTGGTATAATGCAAAAGTAACAGCGCCGGAAAAATCGGAAGGGGCGAAAGCATGGACTTGTTAAAACTGTTGGCGGTATTCTGTTTGATCATCGCCGTCATCAAGCTGAAAAAACCGCTATATGTGTCGATTGCCGCGGGCATTGCCGGCACAAGCCTCCTCTATGACATCGGGATTATGCAGACCTTGAAAATCATCAGTGTATCCAGCATCAGCCCGGTGACGATCAGTTTGGTCCTGGCGTTCTATTCGATCACGTTTTTGCAGCGGATGCTGGAAAAAAGAGAGCAACTGGTCCTGGCCGAAATGTCGTTAAGCGGAATTTTCAACAGCCGGCGCGTGAACGCGATGATGGCCCCGTTCATCATCGGGCTGTTGCCGTCGGCGGGCGCGGTGCTGATCGCCTGCCCGATCGTCGATAATGCCGGCGGCGAGCATATCAGCAAAGAGGACAAGACGTTTATCACCAGCTACTATCGCCATATCTCGGAAGCTTTTTTGCCGACATACGCGTCGATCATCCTGGCCTTGCAGTTGTCGGGTGTCGATATGACGGCGTTTGTGCTGAGTATGCTGCCGATGGCGCTGGTACTGTTTGTTTTGGGCTACGTCTTTTATGTGCGGAAGATCCCGGCAGAAACAGGGCTGCCGAACTCGGACAACAAAATTCGCGACCTGAATAATCTGGGCCGCAGTATCTGGACGATCTTGGTGACGATCGTAATTATTTTGGTGTTCAAGATTCAGGTGCATATTGCGGTGGCGATGATCATCGCGCTGAACTTTGTCGTGGACAAGTTTTCCTGGCAAGAAGTGCGGCCGATGTTTGCCAGTGCGTTTGAATCCAAACTGATCCTGAGCACGGTTGTCGTCATGATGTTTAAGGATGTGCTGACCTATACCGGCGTGATCGACCGATTGCCGGCGGTATTTGCCGTTTTGCCGGTGCCGACGGTGGTGGTGTTTTCGCTGGTTTTCTTGGTGGGCACGATTATTGCCGGCGCGACCGCGATCATTGCACTGGGGATTCCGCTGGCGTTTGCAGCGATGCCCGGCGGCGGCGTCGCCTTGCTGGTGCTGCTAATGTGCATGATCTATATCGCGATGCAGGTTTCGCCGGCGCATATCTGTCTGGCGATCGTTACCGAGCGATTTGAAACTTCGTTTCTTGACCTGGTCAAACGGACGATCCCCGTCATGGTGTTGTTCTTGGTGATTATTTCCGGCTACAGTTTCGCATTGTTCTTGTTGCAGTGACTCCCGCAGACCAGTAAATATGCGGTTTGCGAGACGGGTTCGATTGAATCGAACTCGTCTTTTTTTATCATTGGATAGTTAACTAAATAAAGTAAGTCTGTCGGCAGGAAAATGCAAATATTTGTATAATTCAATCGACGTTGAGTGCCGCGGCAAGTGATGAGTATAGGAAGGGGGCAACGAAACAGCGCCGGGGCGTTCGATGCAACTCGGTAAAATGAGAGGGGACAGCAAATTTTGGTGCAAGGTCCGATGTTACTGGTCATCCTGTTTATTGCTATCGTCATGATTGTTCTTTTGATTTCCCGCTTCAAGGTCCACGCGTTCCTGTCGTTGATCGCCGCGTCGTTCTTCGTCGGGTTCGCGACCGGGATGAATCCGTTGCTTGTCACCCAGACAATTATGAAGGGGTTTGGCGGCACGGTGGAGCGGATCGGCCTGGTCATCATCTTTGGCACGATCATCGGCGTGATGCTGGAACGAACCGGCGCAGCGCTGACGATGGCCGAAACTGTGCTGAAGATGGTCGGTCCGAAAAGGCCGGCACTGGCGATGTCGATCATCGGTTATATCACTTCGATTCCCGTGTTTTGCGACTCCGGCTTCGTCATTCTGTCGGCGTTGAACAAGTCGCTGTCAAAAAAATCCGGTGTTTCGATGGCGGTCATGGCGACCGCGCTGTCGACCGGCCTGTACGCGACACATACATTGGTGCCGCCGACACCGGGTCCGATTGCCGCCGCCAACAATCTGAAAGCCGACCTGGGCATGGTGATCGCGGTCGGTTTGCTGGTGGCGATTCCGGTGGCTTATGCCGGCTACCTGTGGGCGATCAAATTCGCCAGTCAGTATGATGTGGTGGCAGAGTCGTCCGTCAGTTACGAAGAACTGCTGGAAAAATTCAAGAACCTGCCCAGCGCTGCGGCTGCGTTTGCCCCGCTGGTGCTGCCGATCGTACTGATTGCAATCAAGTCGGTGGCGAATTTCCCGGGCAATCCGCTTGGCAAGGGTGGACTGAAAATGGCCGTTGATTTTGTCGGCGAGCCGACAGTGGCCTTGTTGTTCGGCGTCCTGCTCTGCTTTTTCCTGGTGCCCAAGCTGAATGAAGAGGTGCTGTCCGGCTGGGTCGGCGCAGGGCTGAAAGATTCCGCGGCAATCATCATGATTACGGCGGCGGGGGGGTCGCTCGGCGCACTGCTGGCGGCAAGCAAGATCGCCGGTTACCTCGGCAGCAGCCTGGCGGTCTATAACCTCGGCATCTTCCTGCCGTTCATCATCGCGGCAGCATTGAAGACGGCCCAGGGGTCGTCGACGGTGGCGCTGATCACCACTTCGACCATCGTATACCCGCTGCTCGGATCGCTAGGGCTGGCCAGCCCGATGGGTGCAGTACTGGCGACGATGGCGGTCGGCTGCGGCTCTATGATCGTGTCGCATGCCAACGACTCCTATTTCTGGGTGGTGGCGCAGTTCTCCGACCTGAAGGTCGACCTGGCCTACAAATGCCAGACCCTGGGCACATTGGTGCAGGGATTGGTCGGTATGGCGGTGGTATACGCGCTGAAGCTGGTGCTGATTTAACAGTCACAACAATAGCAAAGAAACACAAAAATCGCCTGGACTTCGGTCCGGGCGATTTTTTTTGACGATGCGGGTTTGCCTTTCCATTAGATCGCGACGTGCGTATGAATTTTCTGCGGATTTATCCGGCGTTTTGCCTTGCAGGGTTCTTTTTCTGTGCTACTATATAAACAAGTGGCGCAACGCAGGCGGGCCGGGCGGAAAAAATATCGCCGAGAAATAAAATCAGGGAAGGAACGCAGGAATGACGAGATTTTCATTTATCCCGCATTTGCCGGGCGGAATTGTCACCCCGGAGCTGTTAAAAAAGATTGCGGCAGTGGCGGAAAAATACCAGGCCGGTCTGCGCATTGCCGGCAACAGCATCATTGTTTCCGGACTGACTTGTGCCGATAACGAAAAGATTTCCGCGGAAATTGGCTGTCAAGGCGAATCCCTCGTTGCCAATGCAGTCCGCTCCGTCACCTTTTGCCCCGGCAAACCGGATTGCCCAAGAGGCCTGGCTGAAAGCAGCCGCTTGGGGTTAGAATTGGATAAGGAATTTTGGGGGCAGCAAGTTCCTGCCAAACTTCGTATCGGAGTCAGCGGCTGCCCAAACTGCTGTGCGGAAGTTTTTGTAAAGGATATCGGTCTGTATGCCACGGCTAAAGGCTATCGGTTGATCGTTGGCGGCAATGCCGGGCATAAAGCGCAAATTGGCAGAATGGTCGCCGAAAGCTTGTCGCCCGAGAAGGTTGCCCCTGCGATCCGTCTCTTACTGGAGTATTATCGCAATAACGGCGAAAAAAGGGAGAGACTGGGACACACCATCAACCGGCTGGGCTGGGAGGCTTTTCTGCAAGAAATGGCGCCAAAACTGAACAGCCTGTAATTATGCAGAACGAAGAAATTCAGCAAAAATACAAGCGAAAGAAGGGATCATAATGACTTACAGTCCGAATCTGGCCTCGGCGTTCAACGACACCAGGATGCGTAGCGACAAGACCACCCCCTGCTCCGGCATGTGCTCGCTGTGCAGCGCCGACTGTGTGGGGACGTGTGAAATCGGCCTGTCTGCGGTGCTTGGCAAATCGATCGTCTATCCGACCAACACCGGCAACAATCAGGTGGCGGGGGAAAAGGACTATCCGATCGACTATTCCCACTTCAACATCAACGGCCGTGCGTTCGGCGCAGTAGGCTGCCCGGCGGACAGCGAGCAGGCCGCGATATATGGCGTGGGCCTAGGCGTCAGCATCGGCCGCCGCAATCCGGTCAAGCTGATGATGCCGGTCATCCTGCCTGCTTTGATCAAGCTGAACTGGCCTGACTATTTCGCCGCTGCCGCGATGGCCGGCGTCTGCTGCGTGATTGGCGAGAACGCACCAAGTAAAGACCCGGACCTACAACTGGACGCCCAGGGAAAAATCGTGCGGTTTGCCAAGCTGAAAGAGATGAAGGCCGCATTCAGCCGCTATGACCGGGGCTACGGTCAGATCATTCTCCAGTGCAATCTGGAGGACCTGGCGATGGGTCTGGCGGAATATGCCATTACGGAGTGCGGGTTCACGGCGATAGAGTTTAAGTTCGGCCAGTCGGCCAAAGGGACGCAACCGGCCGTGCGGATCGGCAGTCTGCAGGAGGCGCTGGCGAAAAAGAAAACCGGCCTGATCGTGCAGCCGGACCCGGAAGACCCTGAAGTCGTCAAGCTGTATGAAAAGCAGGCTTGCCCGGAGTTCTGGAGCTATGGCCGCCTGCCGATGTGGACGGAAGAGTCGCTGCGACAGCGCATCGAGTCTTTGCGCGCGCTGGGGCTGAAGAATGTCTACTTCAAAATGGCCGGCTTCGATCGCCGCGACCTGGAAGAGGTGCTGCGCCTGGCCGCCGTGATGGACGTGGACCTGGTTACCTTTGACGGAGCGGGTGGCGGTTCCGGCTACAGCCCAAGCAAGATGATGAACGAATGGGGCCTGCCGGCGGTGTGCATCGAGAGTGCTTTGCCGGAAATCTGCGGGCGGTTGGAGCGGGACGGCCTAGTCTTGCCGGACATCGCGATCACCGGCGGGATCAGCAGTGAAGACCAGGTGTTCAAAGCACTGGCCATCGGAGCGCCTTATGTGAAACTGGTCGGTCTGTGCCGAGCGGCGATGGCGGCGGCGATGGTCGGTGAAAAAGTCGGACAGCTGCTGGCAAGCGGCGCCGTGCCCAAACATCTGGAACGGTTCGGCGCAACCCGGGAAGCATTGTTCCGACATCTGCCGGAATTGCGGGGCATTTACGGCGAAGAGGCGGACAAGATGTCTGCCGGCGCGATCGGTTGCTACTCTTTCCTGCAGAAAATCGCGTTCGGCCTGCGGCATTTTGCGGCGCTGAACCGCAAGTTTGACGTGAAGCATATCGACCGGGAAGATGTGATCCCGATGACCCGCGATGCGAAGGATATCCTGAAAGGGACCTGGTATTAACAAAGCGAGGATTTCTAGCGGAAGGGAATAACGCTGAGCACAAAAACCACGAGGTCGGTTCAACCGACGTCGTGGTTTTTGCTTCGGAGTTGGATTGTTGACTGTTTAATCCGCCTAAACTAAACAGGGGCTGCGGAAACCTTGCAAAAGTTATCCACAACCCCTGTTGATATGTGAATTATTCTGTCGCGTTGATCTTATTGCTGCGGCGCGAGCATTTTCTCGATTTCGATCGACTTTTTCAGCATGCCGTTTTGCAGCAAGAAGTCCTGCGTGCGTTTCAGTTCGGCGATGTCGGACGGCTTGATCGTCGGGGAAAAGTCGTATAGCGGCAACATCAGCTTGACGGTCTCGGCTGGCAGGCCAGTCTCGGCGGCAGTCATCGCCAGCACTTCGTCGGGCTTGCTGCGCATATGCTCGATGGCGGCGGTGTGCGTCTTCAGGAAGCGTTTCACTAGGTCCGGGTGTTTTTGCAAAAACTCGCCCCGCACGGCGGTGACGATCGTCGCCTCGACCAGGCCTTCGCCGGTGGTGAGAACCCGGGCGCCGGCCTTTTCGGCGCGAATCGCATCCGGACCGGCCGACAGGGCGGCATCGACGCTGCCGTTCATCAAGGCGGCGGCAGAACTGGGCAGATCCATCGATATGAACTGGATGTCATCCGGCTTCAGTCCCTCTTTGGCCAAGGCGGCCAAAATCAGCTGATGCAGGATCGTTCCCTTGGGGCCGGCGACTTTTTTGCCTTTCAAATCGCTGACTTTTTGGATTTTATCGCCCTTGGTCAGCACGACGAACGCTTTAGGGGCGCGGCTGTATATCGCGATGATTTTGAGGTCGACGCCGTTGGCGGCGGCTAGAATCGCCGAGGTGCCGCCGAGGGCATGCGCGAAGTCCAGTGAACCGGCAGCCATCGCTTCGGTTTGCTTGGAGCCGACGGTGATTTCCGGGTACTGCACGGCGATTTTGTCTTTGGCGAATTCTTTTTCCAGCAGGCCGAGTTTCTTTTCGACGATCGACGGCACGTTCAGCGGCGCTTTGACATAAGTGAGGCTGATCGACTTGGGGTTCGCAGCAGCCGGCTTGGCAGGGGCGGACGGCGTCGCCGGGGCGGAGCCGCAACCGGCGGCAAATGCGAACAGCAGGATCGCCACGAGTCCGGCGAGCAGTTTGGTCGTTTTTTTCATTCGGATAACCTCCATTGTTTGCTAGTTTTCCAGCGCCGCCAGGATTTCCTGTTGCCGCGCGAGCAGGGACGGATCGGTGGCTTGGCGGGGATAGGGAGTGTTGATCGGCACCTCGCGCACGATTTGTCCCGCTTCCATGACCAAAACTTTCTGACCGAGAAAGACAGCTTCGGTGACGTCGTGGGTGACGAACACGATGGTTTTGTGCTGGCGGAGGAACAGGTCGACCAGTTCGCGTTGCAGTTTTTTGCGGGTGAAGTAATCGAGCGCGCCGAACGGCTCATCCATCAGGATCAGGTCGGGGTCGTAGCAAAGCGTGCGGCCGAGCGAGACGCGCTGGGCCATGCCGCCGGACAGTTGCGAAGGATAGGCGTCGCGAAAGCCGGCCAGTCCCAGTTGTTCCAACGTGCCAGTCACCTGTCGGTCGACCAGCGCCCGGTCCGGGTGCTTCGCCAGCGCAAACGCCATGTTCTCGTAGACAGTCAGCCAGGGCATCAACCGAGGTTCCTGGAAGACAACGCCTACTTTGACGGCAGCGCCGTCGCTTCCGCCGCCAAGCCATTCGATGCTGCCGGCGGATTTTTGCTCCAGGCCGCTGAGCAGCCGAAGCAGCGTTGTCTTGCCGCAGCCGCTGCGACCGACGATGACGGTGAAGCTGCCAGGCTCGATGGTGGTTGTGACGTTGTCGACCGCTTCCAGCGGTTGTCCGGCCACCTGATATTGTTTGGACAGTTGCGTCAGCTTAACCCCGGCCATAATCGGTCGATTCACCCACCTTCCAGGGAATCAGTCGCTGGGTCAGGGCGAAAAAGATCAGGTCGATCAGCGTTCCCATCACACCGATCGTCAGGATGCCGATGATGACCAGGTCGGGTCGCGACAGTTGCTGGGCGTCCAAAATCATGTAGCCGATGCCGGAAGACGCAGCGATCAGCTCGGCGCCGACCAGCGCCCGCCAGCTGTAGCCGAGGCCCAGTCGCATGCCGACCATCACCGAGGGCAGCGACGCCGGCAACACGACCCGGCGGAAGATTTCGCGTCGGTTCAGGCCGAACGAGCGGGCGACCTCAATCAGTTTGCCGTCGCAACTGGCGACGCCGTGCAGTGTGTTGAAAAAAATCGGAAAGAAGGTGGCCATCACCACGATCATCAGTTTCGGCAGCTCGCCGATGCCGAACCACAGGATCAGCATCGGGATCGTCGCCAGCGGCGGGATGTGTCGCAGCGCTTCCAAGGTGATGTCCAAATAGGCCGACAGCCGCGAGAACATGCCAAGCAGCACCGCCAGCGGAACCGCCAGCAGAAATGCGGCGCAAAATCCGACAAACACCCGGTAGACGCTGGTGAGCAGATGCCTGGACAGGCTGCCGTCGCTGCTGATCTGCCAGAAGGCGGCGGCGACCTCGGACGGCGGCGGGATGAGGTAGCTGTTCCAGAGCGAAAGCTGCGAGCCGGCTACCCAGACCAGGCCGATTACTGCAGGGATATAGAGACCCTTGAGCGTGTTCGCCGCGCTGTT
>CAZYJK010000081.1:0-2154 GCA_964647865.1 uncultured Veillonellaceae bacterium
GGCCGGCATGACCGGCACCGCCAAGACCGAGGAGCAAGAGTTCCGCAAGATATATGCACTGGATGTCGTCGTGATTCCGACTCATCGCTCGATGGTGCGGACCGATTTTCCGGATGTCATTTACAAGACCAAACGGGCCAAATATAAGGCGGCAGTCAATGAGATCGCCGAACTGAACGCCAAAGGACAGCCGGTGCTGGTGGGGACGACGTCGATCGCCCAGTCGGAAGCGTTGTCCGATATGCTGAAACGTCAGGGCGTGGTGCATAATGTGCTGAATGCGAAGTTTCATGAGATGGAGGCGCAGATCATTTCGCAGGCCGGTCAGCCTGGCGCGGTGACGATCGCCACCAACATGGCCGGTCGCGGCACTGATATCGTATTGGGCGACGGAGTGCCCGATCTGGGTGGTTTGCATATCATCGGCACCGAGCGGCACGAAAGCCGCCGGATCGACAACCAGTTGCGCGGTCGTTCCGGTCGTCAGGGCGATCCGGGTTCCTCCCGTTTCTATCTGTCGCTGGAAGATGATCTGATGCGTCTGTTTGGCGCCGACAATATCTCTTCTTTGATGGACAAACTGGGCATGGAAGAAGATGAACCGATCGAGCATGCGCTGATTTCGCGTTCGATCGAGCAGGCGCAGAAGAAGGTCGAAGCGCATCATTTCAATACCCGGAAACATGTGCTGGAATACGACGACGTAATGAACCAGCAGCGCGAAGTCATCTACGGGCAACGGCGCCAGATCCTGCACGGCGAGAATCTGCGCGAGAATATTTTCTTTATGATCGGCAAACTGGCCGACCGCGGCCTGCAACTGTTCGCCGATGAAAAATCGCATCCGGAGGACTGGGATTTCGACGCCTTAATCGAATATGCCGAAGATCTGTTTGCTGCCGAAGGCGATTTGAAGAAGGCCGAACTGGAACAAATGAATCGCGAAGAACTTCGCGAAGAGCTGATCGACGCCGCCAACGAGAATTACGACCGGCGCGAACTGCTGTTCGGCGCGGAGAATATGCGCGACCTGGAAAAAGTGGTCATGCTGAAAGTGGTCGACGCCAAATGGATGGAGCATTTGGACGCGATGGACATGTTGCGCCAGGGCATCGGACTGCGGGCTTACGGCCAAAAAGATCCGCTGATCGAGTACAAGATCGAGGCGTTCGATATGTTTGGCCAGATGATCGAGAATATCCAGGAGGATATCGTTCGCTATATTTACCGGGTGAATATCGTGACCCAGGTTGAAGACCGCCTGGCCCAGGCGACTGCGGTGCACGGCGACGAAGAACTGCCGAAAGAGCCGCTGCGCAACAAGGATGCAGTCGGCCGCAATGATGCCTGCCCTTGCGGCAGCGGCAAGAAGTACAAGAAGTGCTGCGGCGCGAAATAAAGTAACAGGATTTCCAGGCGGCGCATCTGCGGCGTTGCAGTTGCGTTTCAGCGCTCGACGTACTAGTATGTACGCCATCGCTTGAAGCCTCACTGCGCCTTGCATATGCATCCGCCTGAAAATCCTGGTTTATAATAACTTTTTAGGAGTGAAGCACAATTGTTGCTATCTGAATGGAAAGGCCCGATTGAACAGCTAGGCCAACAAGTGGAAGACCTCCGGAGGTCTCTTTGACGTAGCCGAAAAGGAAATCCAGATCGCCCGCCTGGAGCGGGTCACCGAGTCGCACGACCTGTGGGAAGACCCGGAGGCGGCGCAGAAAGTGATGCGCGATCTGACGGCGCTGCGGGGGCCGGTCGAACAATATAATGACCTGAAGCAGCGTCACGGCGACATCGCGGCGCTGTGGGACCTGGGCATGGAAGAGAATGACGACAGCGTCCAACCGGAGCTGGAGACGATGATCAAGGAACTGGAGCATGACATCGAGCAACTGCAGCTTTCGTTGATGCTGTCCGGCGAGTATGATGCGAACAACGCGATTCTCACCCTGCACGCCGGAGCCGGTGGCACCGAAGCCCAGGACTGGGCCCAGATGCTGTTGCGGATGTACGTGCGCTATGCCGAACGCAACCGTTATCGTGTGGAAACGATGGATTTCCAGGACGGCGACGAGGCAGGCGTCAAAAGCGCCACGCTGTTGATCTCCGGTCGCAATGCCTATGGCTACCTGAAAGCGGAAAAAGGCGTGCACC
>CAZYJK010000081.1:2254-8913 GCA_964647865.1 uncultured Veillonellaceae bacterium
TTGATCTCCGGTCGCAATGCCTATGGCTACCTGAAAGCGGAAAAAGGCGTGCACCGGTTGGTGCGGATATCGCCGTTCGATTCGAATGCCCGCCGCCATACCTCGTTTGCCGCGGTCGACGTGATGCCGGAAATCGACGACAGCGTGCAGATCGAGATTCGGGCCGAGGACCTGAGGGTCGACACGTTTCGGGCCGGCGGCGCTGGCGGACAGCACATCAACAAGACCGATTCGGCGGTGCGGATGACCCATCTGCCGACTGGCGTGATCGTGCAGTGCCAGAGCGAGCGGTCGCAGATCCAGAACCGCGAGCAGTGCATGCGGCTACTCAGGGCCCGGCTGTTTGAGCTGGAACGCGAGCGTCAGGCGGCGGAAAAAGCCGAACTGGCCGGAGACTACCAGAAGATCGAGTGGGGCAGCCAGATCCGGTCCTATGTCTTCCACCCCTACAGCATGGTCAAAGATCATCGCACCAGCCATGAAACAGGCAATGTGCAGGCCGTGATGGACGGCGATCTGGACGGATTCATCGAAGCCTATCTGAAAAATAAAGCCGGAGTGTAGTTTGATGAATAAAAAAGTAATCATCGGTTTTCTGGCCGCCAGTATTGCCTTTAGTGAAATCGTCACGCCGCTGGCCGCTTCCTGGTGGCTGGACCAGGCGCTGAACAAGGTGATGCCGGCCCGTCAGCACAATGTGTCGGCCCGCTCTCTGCCAGGCGTGACGCTGTGGCTTGGTCAGTTTGACAGCGTGAAGTCGGTGGCGGAAGAAGCCCGGATCGATGGGCTGAAAATACAAGAGGCGCGGGTCACGATCGCCGACGCCCGGCTGGATATGGCCGAACTGGCCGGCAATAGCCGGATCGCCGTCAAGCAGGTGCGGGATTTGCAGATCATTCTGAAAGTCAACGAAAAAGACCTGGCCGAATATCTGGGTAGCAAGGTCAAAGAGGCCAAAAATCCCAGCGTGAAAATCCTTAAGGATAAAATTGAAATTCGCAGTGATGTCGATTTGGGTATTCTCAAATTTGCGGTGGGCGTCGATGGCCGGATTGTCGGCGACGCCAGTTCGATCCGTTTTCGCAGCGACCGGTTGGAGGTCAAGAATACCGGCGGTTTGAATTTTGGCGCCTTGTTTGCCGAGATTCCGCTGCTGGATCTGACCAAACTGCCGTTCAAGGTCGCTGTGCGCAAAATCGTCACCGATGCGGGAGTCATCACGATTTACGCCGACAATCACTGAGTATTCTGCGCGATAAGGGTGGAATGAAACTTGCTCGTTTTTCGATATAACCGGGTACTGATTGCGTTGATCATCATTGGGCTGGTTGCGGCTTCGTTCGTGACCTGGCAGCGCCATGTCATCGAACGGGCCAACGTGCAGGTCGAGTTGGTGTCGGATTATGACGAGATCGTCGAGATGGCCCGGATTGACGGGATTCCGCTGCAAGCGGCTTTTCGCCAGCTCAAGGGCGCCGGGCTGACTTCGCTGGCCGTGTTTGAAACGACACTGGAGAAGCTGGCTACCAGCGGCGTGGTCACTGCTGTATCGACAACGCAGATTTTGCATAGCTATCATGCCGGGACGCTGACCAACTGGTGGTGGCGCAACGAAGTGGAATCCGGTCGTCTGGCTGCCGGTCAGGTCTATGTGCTGGACCGCGAGACGGACCGTTTCGCCGAAGTGCATAGCGACCTGGAGCGCCGCGTCGGCAAACACCGGGTCCGGTATTTTAACGAAGCCAACCGGCGGTTCCTGATCGTCGATGCGCCCTATGAATCGCTGATTTATTGGAATCTCGGCCTGCCGACGGTTGAGATGCAGACGGCGGCGTCGAATGGATTCCTCATTTTGGCGCGGCCGACCAACTATGCCAAAGTGCAGCCGGATGACGTGAAGGCTGTGTTTGAACGGATCGATTCGGTGGGCGCTGCGGTTACCGGCCTGTATTTTGTCGGTGATGAGGTGCTGGGTTTCCCGGACCAACTGCCACTAGTGGCGGCGGAAATGAAGAAACGCGGCATGTCGCTGGCGATGCTGGAACATTATACCCAGTTGCAGTTTAAGAATCAGGACGGCATGTTTGCGCTGGGTGAACTGTCCGGCTACTCGGTGGCCCGCCTGCACCAGCTGCTGAAAGTCGAGCAGCCGAAACTGTCGGTGGCGGAGGCGATTCACCGGCAGGTGCTCGGCAGCCGCGAACGCAATATCCGGATCCAGTATCTGAAGATGTACCAACGGCCGTTGCCTGGCAAAAGCCTGATTGAAACGCATGTGGCCTATGTGGGCGGCGTCAAGGACGGGCTGGACTCCTACGGCGTGCCGACCGGACCGGCGACGACCTTTCCTCCCTACATGCCCAACCGTTATTTGTTGCTTCTGATGACGGTGGGGACGGTGGCGGCCGGCGTGTTGCTGCTGAGCGTGATGGTGCCGCTGCCGCGACGACTGCAGTATGGGCTAGTGGCGTTGCTTTCGGCAGGGCTGGGACTTCCGTTGCTATTCGGCGCGGCTACCCTGCCACGGCAGATTACTGCCTTTGGCAGCGCTGTGCTGTTTCCGGTGCTGGCGATGACCTGGCAGATGGACCGTTGGCGGGCGACTGCTCCCCGTGGCGGCGCAAGCCTGGGCCGGATCATGCTGGACGGGATCACCGGTGTATCGCGGACCTTTCTGATGGCGATGGTCGGTGGCATCTATCTGGCCGCCCTGCTGGCCGACACCCGGTTTTTGCTGGAAATGGAGATTTTTCGCGGTGTCAAGCTGACGTTTGTCCTGCCGCTACTGCTGGTCAGCATCGTGTATCTGACCCGGTTCAACCTGTTCCCCGGCGTGGATGCCGATGATTCCCGCCATCTCTGGGCGCGACTGTTGCATGTGCTGGACTATCCCGCCTATATCAAAACCTTGCTCGGGTTTGGCGTGGCGGCGGCAATCATTTATGTGTTTGTCGGGCGGTCCGGTCATTCGGCCGGCATCCCTGTGCCGGAGATCGAGATCAAGCTGCGAAGGTTCCTTGAGGTCACATTGTATGCCCGGCCGCGTGAGAAGGAATTTCTGATCGGCCATCCGGCGTTCTTCATCGCGGTGATGGCGTTGTACCAAAACTGGCCTCGACTGTTCCATTTTGCCTTTGTCGTGGCGGCGACCATCGCCCAGGGTTCGCTGGTGGAAACTTTCGCCCACATGCGCACGCCGGTCTATATGTCACTGGCCCGCGGCGTGGATGGATTGTTCCTCGGCATTGTGCTCGGTCTGCTGGCGATTGTCGGCTTTCACTGGCTGCAGACGCTGACGTACCTGGTCCGAAGGAGATTGCCGGCGGATGAGTAAATTGGTGATCTCGGGTTATTACGGTTTTGGCAATGCCGGCGACGAAGCGATGTTGTCGGCGATGGTAAGCGCGCTACGCGCACTGGACCCGACGCTGTCGATTACGGTGATTTCCGGCAACCCGGCTGATACCTGCCGCCGCTATCCGGTGGCGTCGGTGCATCGGCTGAATCTGTGGGGAATCGCCCAGGCGCTGCGCCGGGCCGATCTCTTGGTCAGCGGCGGCGGCAGTCTGCTACAGGATGTCACCAGCGGCCGCAGTATCTTTTATTATCTGGGAATCCTGCAACTGGCCTGTCTGCTTGGCTGTCCGATCATGCTGTATGCGCAGGGGATCGGGCCGATCCGCAGCAAACTGGCCCGTTCGTTCATGCGCCATATCGGCAACCGGATCGTGGCCGGCACGGTTCGCGATGCCGGTTCGCTGGCTGAGCTGGCCGGGCTGGGCGTTGCCACCGACAAGGTGTCAGTGACGGCAGACCCGGTACTGGCGCTACCGCCGGTTGACCTGACCGTCGGACGTGACATCCTGAACGGCTTGTCGATGCAAGGGGATGGCCCGTTGATCGGCTTTGCGGTGCGCGAATGGCAGGGACATGCCCATTTCAAGAATATCTTTGCTGCTGTCGCCGACCGGCTGGTGCTGGAACGGGGCGCCCGTATCGTGTTTCTGCCGATGCAGTGCCCGGATGACCTGCAAGCGTCCCGGCTGGTGGCCGGTCGGATGAAACAACCGCACGCGATGCTGGGCTACAAGGCGGATACCGAGGAATTGCTGTCGATTGTCGGCAACCTTGACCTGTTGGTCGGGGTGCGGCTGCATGCGCTGATTTTCGCGGCGGTGATGGATGTGCCGTTCCTTGGCGTATCCTATGATCCCAAGATCGACCGCTTTTTGGAAACCCTGGCCGAGACGCCGGTGGGCAATCTGGAGTCGCTGTCAGCCGAAAGCCTGTTTGCCCGCATCGAGCAGAGCCTGGCCGATCAGCCGGCGCGGCAACGGCGGCGGCAACGGGTCGATGAACTGCGGCGGCAGGCTTTGTATAATGCTGAGCGGGCGATCGGCCTGGTCGGAAAAAAGGGATAACGTATCTTTTAGCGAAATATAATAAGTTAAGCAAAGAACTTGCGGGAGTGAGCAAACACTTTGATTCATCTGAATGAAGTGACCAAGGTTTTTGATGATGGGTTTGTCGCCTTGTCCAATGTCAGCCTGAAAATCGGTAAAGGCGAATTTGCGTTTGTGGTCGGTCCCAGCGGGGCCGGCAAATCGACGCTGATAAAATTGCTGTTTCGCGAACAATTGGTTTCTGCCGGTGAGATTATTGTCAACGGTCGGAACCTGACTGAGCTGCAACCGCAGGAAATTCCTTATTTCCGGCGGTCACTCGGTATCGTGTTCCAGGATTTCCGGCTGTTGCCGGACAAAAATTGCTATGAAAACGTGGCGTTCGCGATGCGAGTGATTGAGGCGTCGCGGCGCGATATCCAGCGCCGGGTCAAACATGTGCTGGACTTGGTCGGCCTGTTGCCGAAAGCGAAGATTTATCCGGCCCAGCTCTCCGGCGGCGAGCAGCAGCGGGTGGCGATTGCCCGCGCCATTGTCAACAATCCGGCTGTGTTGATTGCCGACGAACCGACCGGCAACCTCGATCCGGAGACGACTTGGGAGACGATGCGGATTTTTGAACGGATTAACCAAAGCGGCACGACGATTTTGATGGTCACGCACGACAAACCGATCGTCGACCAGATGATGAAACGGGTCATTGCGCTGGAAAACGGCCGGATCACCCGGGATGAGTCCAAGGGAGTCTATGGCTATGAAGATTAGCACCGCCGAATATTTTATCACCGAGTCGCTGAATTCGATCCGCCGCAACGGCCTGATGAGTCTGGCTTCCTTGATGACGGTCGCTTTGTCGCTCTTGATTCTCGGCGTATTCATCATTTTGGTGATGAACCTGAACCACATGGCCTCGGTGCTGGAATCCCAAGTCCAGGTGACGGTGTATCTGCAGGATACGCTCAAGGAAGTGGAAGTGCGGGAGATTGGCACCCGGATCACCAAATTGCCGGGCGTCACGCGGGTGAACTTCATTGCCAAGGAAGAGGCGATGAACCGTTTCAAGCAGCGACTTGGCGAGCAACAGGGACTGCTGGCCGAACTGGGTGAAGCCAATCCGTTGCCGAATTCGTTTGAAGTCAAACTGGACCGACCGGAACGGGTCAAGCCGGTGGCTTTGGGGATCGCCCAGCTTAAAGGGGTCGAGGCGGCACGTTACGGGCAGGAAGTCGTCGAGCAACTGTTCAACCTCACCCGGATGGTGAGGATTTTTGGCGTGGTGTTGATTCTGTTCCTCGGCCTGGCGGCCTTGTTCATCATTGTGAATACCATCCGACTGACCGTGTTTGCCCGCCGCCGCGAAATCGGCATCATGAAATACGTCGGTGCGACAGACTGGTTTATCCGCTGGCCGTTCATCATCGAAGGCGTGCTGCTGGGTTTTTTGGGCGCCTGCATTGCGGTGTTGCCGCTGACCCAGTTCTATAGCATGCTGACTGGGCAAGTCTATGAATCGCTGGCATTTTTGCCGTTATTGCCCAAGTATCCGTTCATGGGATATGTAAACATCTTTCTGCTGTGCGCCGGCATTGGAATCGGCGCGTTGGGCAGCGTGATTTCAGTGAAAAAATTCCTTAAAGTGTGACGACGGGGGTGCGGAATGCAGGAAAACCGTAAAAGATATCGCTTTCTGTCCGCCGCGCTGGTGCTGGTGTTCGCTGTATTGGCGGTAGCGCCGGTGTTGGCGGATGAACTGGAAGAAAAACAGCAACAACTAAACAGTGTGCAACAACAGATCGAAGCGCAGCAACGCAAGGCCGAGCTGGCCCGGCGCAAGGAACAGACGATCGCCGAGCAACTGCGCGCGATCCAGCAGGAACTTGACACGGCGGAAGATGAATATGAAACCGTCAATGACCAGTTGGAGAACACCGAACAGCATATCAAGGCTAATGTAGAGCTTTCCAATCGGCTGACCAAAAAACTGGAGGTTCAGACCAAGACCTTGCACCGTCGGATTCGCGATATATATAAAAACGGTCAGGTCAACTATCTCGATGTATTGCTCGGCGCCAAAGATTTCAATGACTTTGTCGGCCGGATGGATATCTTGAAAAAAATCCTTGCCTATGACAATGCCCTGATCCAGGGCACCAAAGCCGACCGGGAAACCTTGCGCAAGGCCAAGGAACAACTGGAGGCGGACCGGGCGAAAATCGTCGAGCTGCGCAAATTGGCGGCGGCCAAACGCGAGCAGGT
>CAZYJK010000082.1:0-8782 GCA_964647865.1 uncultured Veillonellaceae bacterium
CAGGCAACTTACCGATACGCAATTCGCCTCCGGCGATTTTTCCGGCAACCTCATTCAGTTTTTTCACATTGCCGGCAATCTGCCCTGAGAAGATATAGGCGATCAAGCCGGCTAGAATTAACATGACCAATGTGATCAGAATCGAATTGCGTTGCAACTCGGTTAGAGCAACTGTCAATTCGCTGGTCGGGGCTGTAACATAGAGGGCCCAACTGGTTCCCTGGATTGGATGGAACGCGGCGAAATTCTTTTCCCCGTTGTACTCGTAGCCGGCAAAACCACTGGTCCGTTTGATCGTGCCGGCATCCAGCACTTGTTTCAGGCTGGCCGGCGTTTTTTCGTCTTTGAGCAGGTTTTGCTTCATGACCAGCTTGTTGTCCGGGTGGGCAATCATCAATCCGTCACCCTGCAGCATGAAACCGTATCCGGTCTTGGCGATCTTGATGTCGTTGACCATTTTTAAGATAGTATCCAGTTGGACGCTGCCGCCGATCCCGCCCACAATTTTTCCATTACGCACGATCGGCGCGGAAATGGTGGTCACTGTTTTTCCAGTGGTGCGGGCCACATAGGGATCATTGACGAAACTGGCCTTGCCACCAGCGACGACTTGTTTTACATAATCCCGGTCTCCTACGGCCGAGCGGGCCCGGTTGGCGGCCAGTGCATTGCCTGCCGCATCAAAGTACAGGAAGTTGTTATAGACGGGGTTCTTTTTAATTTCTTCGTTCAAGTAGGCAAGAATCGCCTCTTCATTTCCGGCGAGGATTACGGGAGAGCGGGCGATGACTCTGATTTCGGCCTGCCGCTCGGCGAACCAACCGCTGATAATCGCTGCGTTGTCGCCGACTTTTTCGTTCATTGTGGCTTCCACTTCACGCATCAAGATTTCGCTGGATTTCAAGTAGTTGATGCCACCGAGAATTCCTAGCGAAAGGGTGACGATCAGGAGCATCACGATAAGCAAGCGGGCGCGGATGCTATTCATGCGGGCGTCCTCCTTTACATATACCTATACCTATGTGAACAAACGAATAAGTTACAAAATATTCCTACAATTATTATATCAGAAGTGCTTCCAAATGCAACGCAGTTTTGCAGGGATTTGCCCCAACAAGCCGGATGTCTCGCAAGAAATAGTCGGATATGATAAACTAATTTGCGAAAACAAAATCTGAAAAGGAATGGGAGTGATGCAGGATGAAGAATATTGAAATGTCCACTGAAGGCAATATTTTGACGATAAAGATCGACCTCAGTCAGCGCTTCGGCAAATCGAGCAGCGGTAAATCGACGATAGTAGCCAGTACCGAGGGCAATCAATCGGTGCCGGGGCATGAGGAAATTAAAATCGGCCTTAATGTTTATACCAAGTAACCGTTGAATGCGGTGTCTGTTTACAGAGATGTCGTTTCGTGATATCATTTTGGCGAAGAAAATGATTCAGGCAAAGGTGCCTTTACAGAAGCGGTTCTGTAGAGGCTTTTTTTATAAATGTGCTACAATATTAGGCGAACGCGAAGGCGGATAGGGGATGGGACAATGTCGAAAGAGTTGGATAGTTATCGTTCGTTGGCAAACCGGTTGGAACAATTGATGACTTTGGATATCGCCTGTCGCGGCGTGATCAATCCGCTGCATGAAGCGGCGACAGACCGGCAGGGAGGACCGCTGGTGTTAAAGGCGACGGAGCTTCTGTTGCAGAGAGTGCAGCCAGGAGATGCGGTGTTCATCGCTACCGGTTGGGTCGATCAACCCTTGGTGGACCCCGGGCATGGTGAAACGGACGGACCGCCTGGTGCAGTCGCATTGGCGCGGGCGTTGCGGTTGATTTGCAAAGCGCGGCCGATCATTTTGACGGATGCCTGTTTGGTCGATGGCATTAGTCAGTTGGCCCGTGCTGCCGGTTTTCAGTGTGTTGAACCGGAACATCTTCACTATTCGATATCGATGAACAAGCTGCTGACATTGTCGGTGCTGCCGTTTCCTGACGACTGGCACGCGGCGCAGGCGGAAGCGGAGCGGTTGTTTTATGAATTTTCGCCAGCTGCCTGTATTGCGATTGAACGTGGCGGCATGAACGAACAAGGCGTGATTCATAATATGGCCGGCATGGATACCAACGCGTCACAGGCAAAATTGGACGCCGTTTTCCGGCTGGCACCTCACAAAGGAGTTTTGACGCTGGGGATCGGCGATGGCGGCAATGAGATAGGGATGGCAAATGTATCCGAGTCTATCCGCGAATTTATCCCTTTCGGCGAAAAATGCGCCTGTGGTTGCGGCGGTGGACTGGCGCCTGCTACGGAAGTGGATTTGCTGATGCCGGCCGCAGTTAGCAATTGGGGCGTATATGCCCTGACGGCGATGCTGGCTGCTGTTTCCGGCATGAAGGAAGCGCTGCCGGATTCGGCCAGAGAGAAGCGGGTGCTGGAAGCAGCAGCAGCAGTGGGTTTTCATGACGCGATTTATGGTGAGGTTTGCGGCAGCGTCGATGGATCACCACTGGAGACCCAGTTGGCGATTGTGCAACTGATGCGTGAAGCGGCAGTGCAACAGATGAAATTGCTAAAACGAAAGAAATGACCGGGAGGTATATAAATGGAACATCTGGCTAATGCAACCCCGCAACAGGTGCGGCAGTTAATCCGCCGCAATGAGTTGGTCAGGCCAACGGCAGGACTCTGCCAAGGCCATGTACAGGCGAATCTGGCAGTTGTACCGAAGGACTTGGCCTATGATTTTTTGCTGTTTTGCCAGCGCAACCCAAAACCCTGCCCGATTCTTGACGTGACGGATGTCGGTTCGCCGGAGCCACGGCTGCTCGGTCCGGGCGCCGATCTGCGCTACGATATCCCGAAGTACCGGGTCTGGAAAAATGGCGAGCTGGTCGATGAACCGACGGATGTGGCCCGGTATTGGCGGGACGATTTGGTGGCATTCTTGATTGGTTGCAGTTTTACGTTTGAAACGGCGCTACTCAAGGCGATGGTGCCGGTCCGCCATATTGAAGAGGAGTGCAATGTGCCGATGTATCTGACGGATATCGCCTGCCGTCCGGCTGGATTTTTTCATGGCGCGACTGTTGTCAGCATGCGGCCGATGCGGCCGGAGCTGGCCGTCCGTGCGGTGCAGGTGACTTCGCGTTTTCCCGGGGTTCATGGCGCGCCGCTGCATATCGGCGATCCGGCGGTGATCGGGATTCGGGATGTGAGCAAACCGGATTTCGGCGACGCGGTCACGATAAAGCCCGGTGAGGTTCCGGTTTTCTGGGCCTGCGGGGTCACGCCCCAGGCGGTGGCGATGGCAGTCAAGCCGGAGCTGATGATTACGCATTCTCCCGGCTACATGTTTATCGGCGATCTTCGCGACGAGGAACTGGCTGTGCTCTGATTATTGACTTTCTGATGCAAAGCCTGTTGCAGCGATTCGCAGCAGGTTTTTTTTGTTGCGCAGAGAAAACAGGCACTGCTTTCTGAGTGGAGTAAGGCAGGAACTTGCTGCCGCATCGCGAAACAAATCTAGTAGCGGAATGTTGGTTGGATGAGGCGGCGGAGAGCAGCGATATGGCGCGGTGGATTTTGCATGTGGATATGGATGCCTTTTACGCTTCGGTCGAACAGCGCGATCATCCGGAGTATCGCGGCAAGCCGCTCATCGTCGGCGGAGTCGGTCGACGCGGCGTTGTGGCGACTGCGTCGTATGAAGCGCGGAAATTTGGCGTGCAGTCGGCGATGCCGATGGAAACAGCCCGTCGGAAGTGTCCGCAGGGAATTTTCATTGCCGGTGACCATGATAAGTATGCTGCGGTTTCGGCGCAGATCATGGCGATTTTGGCCGACTATTCGCCGCTCGTTGAACCGTTGTCGCTGGACGAGGCGTTTCTCGATCTTTCCGGTATGGAGCTGATTTTTGCTTCGCCGCTTGATATTGCCCGGGAAATAAAACGCAGGGTTCGCGAAGACCTGCAACTGACCATCTCCGCCGGACTGGCGCCAAATAAGTTCTTGGCCAAGATGGCATCGGATCTGCAAAAGCCGGACGGGCTGGTCGTCGTTGCACATGGCAGTGAACAGGATTTTTTGGCGGAATTGCCGATAGAGAAGCTTTGGGGCGTGGGGGAAGTGACGGCAAAATCTCTGCGGGCCAAAGGGTTTACGAAAATCAGTCAATTGGCGTTGCTGGCGGAAGCGGATTTAAAACCGTTTTTCGGGCAAAGCGCCGCGGCTGTATACAACCTGGTGCGCGGGATCGACGACCGGCCGGTGGTACCCGGCCGCGAATCGAAATCGATCGGCGCCGAGGAGACTTTCCCGATTGATCTGACCGATATCGATGAGATGCGCACGATACTGACCGTGATGGCCAATCGGGTCGGCGCCCGGTTGCGGCAGGAAAACTTCGCTGCCTGGACGATTACCTTGAAACTGCGCTACGGCAATTTTCAGACGTTGACCAGGCAACGAAAACTGACCAGACCGACGCAGGCCGATGAAACAATCTACCGGACGGCGCTGGACTTGCTGACGCAACATGCAACGCTGACAAACGGTGTCCGACTGCTCGGCATCACTGTTTCTCATTTTGAATCGGCCGAGCGGATGGAAGCCTCTCTGTTCGACGACAGGGAAGAAAAGGGCCGGCAAATCTCGACTGTGATGGACCGGTTGCGCGAAAAATTCGGTTCGGCTGCCCTGTTGCCGGGTCGCATGGCAGAAAAACCGTTATCTGTGACAAAACGCGAAAGGAAGGATAAGTAAGATGATTGACAAGGAAAGAGTCCTGCAGGAGTTCATTGAATTGGTGGCGATACCGTCTTCCGGCCGGGCGGAACGGCAGATCGCCGACGCATTGAAACGCAAATTGACAGAGATCGGGCTGGCGGTGGAGGAGGACGCTACCGGCGCAAAAATCGGCGGCAATGCCGGTAATCTGATCGCCAGGCTGCCAGGCACGGTTGCCGGAGCACCTTGCATCATGCTGAGCGCCCACATGGATTCGGTGGAGCCTTGCAGCGGTATCCGGCCGCAACGTAAAGACGGCGTGATCACCTCGGCTGGCGATACGATTCTCGGTGCCGATTGCAAGTCTGGCATTGTGCCGGTTCTGGAGGCGCTACGCGTCATACAGGCCGAAAAAATGCCGCATGGTGAGATTCTGGTCGTATTTTCGGTGGCTGAAGAGGGTGGCCTGAACGGGGCGAAAAATATCGACCCGGCAAAAATCCGGGCCGATTTCGGCTATGCGTTGGACGGTAGCGGCGTGCCAGGTGTGATCACAACCATGGCGCCCGGACAGAACCATCTGCAACTGATTGTTCACGGCAAAACAGCCCACGCCGGTCTGGAACCAGAGGCGGGCGTCAATGCGATTGTGCTGGCAGGTAAGGCGTTGGCCGAGATGCCGCAGGGCCGGATCGACTTTGAGACCACCTGCAATGTCGGATTGATCAAAGGCGGCGTTGCCACAAATATCGTGCCGGACCGGGTCGAGATTACGGTGGAGGCGCGTAGCCGGAACCAAGACAAACTGACCAGTTTGACAGAGGAAATCGTTGCGGCGTTTAGCGCAACCGTGGAGAAGAACGGCGGACAGGTTGAGTGCCAGGTTACAAAAAAATATGATCCGTATGTATTGGCGGAAGACTCGCTGGTAATCCGCAGCGCTGTGCAAGCTGCGAAGGCAGCGGGGTTGTCGCCGGTGCTCGAAGGCAGCGGTGGCGGCAGCGACGCCAATTTTTTCAATCGCTACGGCGTTCCCAATGCGGTACTCGGAACGGGAATGTCAAAGGTCCATACCAAAGAAGAGTTCATTCGTGAAGAGCACCTGTTTCAGACGACAGAATGGGTTTTGCAGCTCATTAAGCAGACCGCTCATTTGAAAACAACCTGAAGTTCCGCGCCCAGTTCGCGCTGAAATGCCTTGCGTTGCTTTTCCACCGCCTGGATTTCAAGGCTACAGTCGCCGTCGGTATTTACGACGACTGTAGCTGTATTTGCGCTGACCGAAGCCATCGGGTTGGTGATTAGCTGGCGGTGCGTGGAATCGAAACTGTTGGCAACCGCCAGGATGGAGGCCATCTTGCGCGCCTTGGTCCAATCTGTTTCGTCGAGAAACTCGTTATAAAGGCGATTTCGCATTAACTTGGCGGAGATGCTGCTATGCCAACCGGCAATTACCGCGGTCAGGATCTGCTCGCGGTGGGTAAGGCCGAACAGGCGGGCGTTCTCCACCAGGTACGCGCTGTGGCGGGTATGGTCGTAATAATTGATGCTGATGCCGATATCGTGCAGCATCGCGGCGGAATAAAGCAGTTTACGGTCGCGGGCGTCGAGATGGTGTAATGGCGCCCAGCCGTCAAACAGGCGCATTGCCATGTCGGTGACATGCAGGGCGTGTTGTTCGTTCACCTTGTAAAACCGCAGCATGTTGAGCGTGCTGTGGCTGAGGATATCGGGAATGACGTCAGGGGTATACTCGTGGCGTAAATAGTGACGGAAAAACAGGCCTTCGCGCACACCACAACCGCTGATGATCAGGTTGCTGGCCCGGACCTGCTCGAACAGCCGCTTGACCACCGAGATGCCTGCCACGATGATGTCGCCGCGTTCGCTACTAAGCCCCGACATGCGCTTGCGCTGAACCAGGTTGGCGCTTGTAATCAGTCGGAACAAATCTTCCAGGGCAATCGGACCCATGCGGTAGTTGTGGACTTTGGCGAAAGGATAATTTTTGCGGGCCTGGTCCATTTTAGCGATATTACGGGCCGTGCCGCCGATTCCGACCAGTGGTAGCGACATTGCCTGCAACCAGGGAGCTTTCTTCAACTGTCGGTCAATGAAGCCGCACAAGTGGGCCAGCGTCGTTTTGGACACTTTGTCTTGGGTTTTGAACTCGTCGCTCAAATTGACAGCGCCGATCGGCAGGCTGATCGCTTCGATCATTTTACGGTCACGCACCAGAGAAATCTCGGTACTGCCGCCGCCCAGGTCAAAAAACACCCCGTCGCGGACATCGAGAGTGTTGGTGGCGCCGAGATAACCCAGCAAAGCTTCTGATTCGCCACTGATCGCCTGAATCGGCAGGCCGGTTTCTTTTTCGGCCAGAGCGAGAAAGTCGGGACCGTTACGAGTGTTGCGCACGGCCGCGGTGGCCACTGCCAGAATAGTGTCCACCTTCATGATGCGGCACATTTGTCCACAGTTGCGCAGCGCCGAAAGAGCTCGTTCAATCGCGGCAGGTTGCAGCATCTGATCCCGCCCCATGCCTTCACCAAGCCGGACGCTTTCTTTCTGATGATACACCAGGTTGTAAGCCCCGTTGGCATAGATGTGCAGGATGATCAGGCGGGCTGAGTTGGAACCCAGGTCGATGACGGCCACTCGTTCGGACATAAGGTCACTCCTTCTTTGCTGCTGCGATTGGATAAAATCTTGTCATTCAATCAATTCTGCTTGACTCGGTCTTCTCCTGCTTGTTACAATAAAACGCAAACCATTTTCTTTTTGCTAGGCAAGATTTTTTTCGGTTGATTCGAGGTGTGAAAGGGAAACATGAACCAAAGCATCCACAAGTTTGTCGTTCACTTTGCGGCTGAGTATGGCCAGGTTGAGTACGATGCGAACAAAAAAACTTTTCGCGTTCTGATTGATGATCAGGCAAAAAAACAATCGGTTGAAAACTATCTGTCGCAATCCCATCAGATTCATCAAGCTGATGGCGACGATTTACAGACGTTCCACACCAAGACCGTGGTGCCGACAGAAAATCTGGAGAGCTTCAAGATGGCGTTGACCCGGCTCTGGCAGCATACCGGAATCTACGTGGACTGGAGTCGACCGCCGGTATAGAAAAGATATTTTGCCAAATGTTTGACTTCCATTGTGGTGTATGATATCATTCCTTTTGGATTCTCTGCCCGTAGCTCAGCTGGATAGAGTACTTGACTACGAATCAAGGGGTCGCAAGTTCGAATCTTGCCGGGCAGGCCATTTTTACTTTCATAACGCGCCCGTAGCTCAGGTGGATAGAGCAGCGGTTTCCTAAACCGTGTGCCGGTGGTTCGAGTCCTCCCGGGCGCACCAGAAATCTCGCTGAAGTGGTGACCGGGCTTGACTGATTTCGATTTTATGGGACTGGCCCTAGCGGAGGCCCGATTGGCAGCTGAAGAGGGAGAAGTCCCCATCGGTGCTGTTCTGGTGCAAAATGGCGCAGTGATTTCCCGGGCGCATAATCGACGGGAAAATGACAAGGATGCCACCGCACATGCCGAGATGCTCGTGATTCGGGATGCATGCCAGAAACTAGGCCGATGGCGACTGTCGGGAACTACTTTATATGTTACCATAGAGCCTTGTCCGATGTGTGCGGGAGCTCTGGTGATGAGCAGAGTTGACCGATTGGTTTACGGAAGTCCTGATTATAAGGCTGGCGCTGTGGAATCGTTATTCAACATCACTTCACATCCGGCATTGAATCATCGGTTGGAAGTTACCGCAGGGATACGGCAGGAAGAGTGCGCTGCAGCAATGCAGGCTTTTTTTCGCAAAAGAAGACGTTCTGGGTCTGCCGGATAAACTTAATTAGCGTGTTACGGAGAGGTGTCCGAGAGGTCGAAGGTGCTTGACTCGAAATCAAGTGTCCTGTAACAGGGACCGTGGGTTCGAATCCCACCCTCTCCGCCATTTACTTTTTTACCGAATAGCACTGACCGATTCGCCATCATCGACACGGAGAGTTGTCCGAGCGGCCGAAGGAGCACGACTGGAAATCGTGTAGGCGT
>CAZYJK010000083.1:0-7538 GCA_964647865.1 uncultured Veillonellaceae bacterium
CGGATCTTGCCGGCCTGGACCAGTTCGATGACTTTCGGCGCTGCGCCGAGGACGGCGTTGCGGCCGAAGCCGACCAAAATGGTTTTTTCCGGTTCGGTTTCCGCGAATCCGGGCGCAGCCAGCGCGGCATCGATCACCGGCTTGAAGTTGCGGTCGCTGATGTGGACGACGCCGGGCCAGGCGACCAGGCCGCAGGTGAAGATGCGTGATTTGTAGGACTCAGCCGGTTTCTGGATGCAGTTGGTGGTCATCAGGATCGAACCGGGGAAGGCGGCGAACTCTTTCTGTTGGTCTTGCCAGGCGCCACCGTAGTTGCCGACAAAATGACTGTATTTTTTCAGTCCGGGATAGCCGTGGGTCGGCAGCATCTCGCCGTGGGTATAGATGTTGATGCCGGTTCCTTCAGTTTGTTTCAGCAATTCTTCGAGGTCTTTCAGGTCGTGGCCGGACACCAGAATTGCTTTGCCTTTCACGGCGCTGACGCGCACCGGTGTCGGCACAGGATGGCCATAGGTGCCGGTATTGGCTTCGTCAAGGATCTCCATGACCCGGATGTTGACTTCGCCGCTGCGCAGCGCCATGCCGAGCAGGGCGTCCACGCCGAGGTCCGGCTGGGTCAGGAAGTCGAGCGCCTCATGGAAGAAGGCATTGACTTTCAAGTCGACGATACCGAGGACACGGGCGTGGTCGGCGTAGGCGGCCATGCCTTTCAGTCCGAACAGGATCAGGTTTTCCAGACCAACCAGGTCGGCGCCGCGGGCGGCCAGGTCTTTGCTCAGCACCAGCTCCTCGCCTTGGGCGACCAAACCGTCCAGATCGGCAGCCGGTTGCCAGGTTGCGGGGCCGGTCAGTTTTTCCGGGGTTGCGCCGGCTTTCAGCGCCGCCCCGTCATACAGGGCCTTGGCAGTGTTGCGGACCGCGACGCCTTCGCGGATGATACCCTCCAAACGGGCAGGATCGAAGTTGACATTGGTGATGGTGGTGAACAGGGATTCGATGACGAATTTGTCGACGGCTGCGTCCTGGGCGCCGAGCACGACGGCGCGGTGGGCGTACATCGACACCCCTTTGGTCAGATACAGCAGCAAGTCCTGCAGGGCGGCGGTCTTCGGGTCTTTGCCGCAGACGCCGAACGCGTCGCAACCGGTTCCTTTGGCGGTCTGTTCACATTGATAACAAAACACTGTTTCATACCCCTCTCGTTTATCTTTTATTTGTTACTTAATTCACTACGGTGAGCAGCATCTTGAAGTCCTGCTCGGCATCGACGCCGTGGGGGATATTGGCCGGCATCACCACGACCTCGCCAGCGTTGACAGTCATCGGCTTGCCACCGATGGTGACTTTCGCCTGTCCTTCCAGTACATACAGCATCGCATCGCCAGGCGCGGAATGGGTGCTGACGCCTTCGCCGGCGGCAAACGAAAACAGGGTGATCGTCATTTCGGGCCGCTGGACGAAAGTGCGACTGACGATCTTGCCGGGGGCGACCTCGACCAGACCGGCCAGGGAGACGGCTTCGGACATCGGGATGTTTTTAATCAGTTCTTTCATTGTAATTTCCTCCTTTATAATACGGATTCGTCTTTGATTTCGCCGCCGATGCCGATCTTGGTCAGCTTGACCGGGACCTTGCAACCGGAGTCGGCCACCGCTTGCTGCACCAACCGGACCAGGCCGCCGCAGCAAGGGACTTCCATGTAAACGACGTGGATGAATTCGATATGGTTCGCCTGGATGATTTTGGCCAGCTTTTCACGGTAGGCGGCGGCGTCATCCAGCTTGGGACAGCCGATGATGGCGACCTTGCCTTTGACAAAGTGGCGATGGAAATCGGGATAGGCGAATGCGGTGCAATCCGCGGCCATCAATAATGTGGCCCGTTCCAGATAGGGCGCGTTGATCGGCATCAGCGAGAGCTGCAGCGGCCAGTTGCCGAGCTGAGACTGGGTCGGCGCCATCGCGGGCGCTGCGCCGGGACAGGCGCTTGCTGCAGCGTGCGGTGCGCGACCGATCGTCGCCAAGTGCTTATCCACCGCCGCCTGGTCATATTCCGGCGCTTCCTTTTCTACCAGTGTCAGCGCGCCGACCGGGCATTCACCGATACAGGCGCCCAGGCCGTCGCAATATACTTCACTCACCAGCTTCGCCTTGCCGTCAATCAGCGCGATCGCGCCTTCGGCGCAGCCGGTCACGCATTGTCCGCAGCCATTGCATTTCTCTTCGTCGATGACGATGATCTTTCTGTTCATCCCGTTTTTACCTCCTGCTTGCAGGGGACCAGATCCCCCAGTGTTTTCGTCTTCATATATTCTTTGAACTCCGCCGTCATCCGGCCGAGCAACCCGCCGAACAGGCAGTCGCGGAACGGGCATTCGGTCGTTGGCAACAAGCAGCCTGCATCGGCGACCGGACCTTCGATCGCTTCAAAAATTGACAACAGGGAGGTCGACAATCCTGTATCGCCGAGAACAAAGCCGCCTTTGGGGCCGCGGGTCGATTTGACCAGGCCGGCTTTGGCCAGACGCTGCATCACTTTGGACAGATGCGCCTCCGAAACCAAAGTGCGTGCGGTGATTTCTTTGACGGTGAGCGACCGTCCTGGTGATGCCGCAAGCATTACCATGCTGTGCAGCGCCAGCGACGCCGCTTCGGAGATTTGAATGATCGATGCCATGTCCTCACCTCATTTCAATATTAAGGTACTACAATACCGAAATAATGTCAAGTCTGATTTTGAAAAAAATGCAGGGAATTTAGCGCGCGCCGGGAATAGACAATGCAGAGAAATTTTTCAGTGTAAAGGGAGGCGGCGGCAATGACCAAACAAAAGGTTTCGATCCCCCAGTTGAAGGAATGGAAAGAACAGGGCCGGAAAATCCGCATGGTAACGGCTTATGATTATCCCACCGCATTATTGGTGGACAAGTCTGAGATCGAAGTGATCCTGGTGGGAGATTCGCTCGGCATGGTGGTGCTCGGCTATGACGGCACGGTGCCGGTGACGATGGATGAGATGGTCCACCACATCAAACCGGTGGTGCGCGGCGCCCGCAATACGCTGATCGTCGGCGACATGCCGTTCATGTCCTACAATGTCAGTCTGGAAAAGGCGATCGAGAACGCTGGCCGACTGATGAAGGAAGGCGGCGCCGACTGCGTCAAGCTGGAAGGCGGCCTGGCGATGGTTCCGGTGGTAAAGGCGCTGGTGGACGGCGGGATCCCGGTGATGGCCCACATCGGGCTGACGCCGCAGACTGCTTCGCAGCTGGGCGGGTTCAAGGTGCAGGGCAAAGATGAGGCCGCGGCCCAGCGGATGCTGACCGAAGCGATGAAACTGGAGGAGGCAGGCGCCTTCTCGATCGTGCTGGAGGCGATCCCGGCGCCGCTGGCCAAACTGATCACCGAGAAAGTGGGCATTCCCACCATCGGCATCGGCGCTGGCGTCGACTGCGACGGGCAGGTGTTGGTGCTGCACGACATGATCGGCTTGTTCGACCGGTTCGTGCCGAAGTTCGTCAAGAAGTACGCCAATGTCAGCGAAGACATCCTGTCGGCGCTCAACACGTATGCCGGCGAGGTGGCGTCCGGCAGCTTTCCGGCTGCCGAGCACAGCTTCACGATGAAGGACGAAGTGCTGAAAAAACTGTATTGATAGGTGACGGGGGGCTGTGGAGATGAAGATTGCCGTGATTGGCGCAGGCGCGATGGGCAGCCTGTTCGGCGCTTATCTGGCGAAAGCCGGCGCAGCGGTGACGGTGGTGGATGTCTGGCCGGAGCATGTCGCGGCGATTCGCGGTCAGGGACTGACGCTGAGCGAGGCGGCAGGCGACGAGGTCGTGCGGCTGGACGCGGCGCTGGGAACCGGCGGGATGGAACCGGTCGACCTGGTGATTTTGTTTGTCAAGTCGGCCGCAACACAGGCGGCGGCGACCGATGCGGCGGCGCTGCTGCGACCGGGCGGGCGGGTGCTGACGCTGCAGAACGGACTGGGCAATGCGGAAGTGATTGCAGAAATCGTCGGCGCGGAGCGTGTGCTGGCGGGGACCACGGCGCAGGGGGCGACGCTGCTCGGGCCGGGCCGCGTCCGTCACGGCGGGCGGGGCGAAACCCATATCGGCAGGTTGTCCGGCGAAGTGGACGCATTTTGTCATGAAGTGGCGGCGCTGCTGACGAACGCAGGCCTGCCGACCGTTGTCGAGCCGGATGTGCGCTCGCTCATCTGGGGCAAGCTGATCATCAATACCGGCATCAATGCACTGACCGCGCTGCTGCGGCTGCGCAACGGCCAGCTGGCCGAATTGGACGAGACCCGGCAGCTCCTGGCGCTGGCGGTGGAAGAAGCGGTGCAGGTGGCGCGGGCGGCCGGCGTCCTGCTGCCGTATGCCAACCCTCTGGACAAGGTGTTGGCGGTGGCGGTCGCGACCGGGCAGAATCAGTCTTCGATGCTGCAAGATGTGCTGCGCGGATCGCCGACAGAAATCGCCGTGATCAACGGGGCGATCGTGCGCGAGGGGGAGCGGCTGGGGGTGGCGACGCCGGTGAACCGGACGCTGACCTTGCTGGTGCAAGCGCTGGAGAAAAACTTGTTCCCTAGCTGACGGTTCGGCTTAAAAATAGTACAATAAGCAAGGGACAACGTCGGAAAGGGGGAAGATTGTCATGAAACGGACAAGTTTTTTGGGGATCCTGTTGATGGCAAGCTTGCTGATCGGCGGTTGCGGCGGCGACAAAAAAGCCGGCGAGCCGGGAAAAACCGAATATAAGGCGCAAATGAAGCTGGCGACATTGACGCCGGCCAGCCACACCTATAACCAGGCCGCCAACAAGTTTGCCGAACTGGTCAAGCAACGTTCGCAGGGCCGGATCGAGGTCAAGGTCTACCCGGACGGGCAGCTGGGCAAAGGCGAAAGAGAACTGTTGGAAGCGATCCAGCAGGGGACGCTGGATATTTATGTCGGCTCGACCGCGCCGCTCAGCGGATTCAGTCCCTCGATGGGGATTTTGGACATTCCTTTCCTGTTTCGCGATTACGCGCATGCCGACAAGGTGCTGGACGGTCCGATCGGCCTGTCGCTGCTGAAAGAGCTGGAAAAGGCGAATCTGAAAGGACTGGCGTTCTGGGAGAACGGCTTCCGTAACCTGACCAATTCCAAACTGGCGGTGAAGACGCCGGACGATGCCAAGGGTCTGAAAATCCGCACCCAGGAGAACAAAATCCACCTGACCGCCTGGAAAGCGGCCGGCGTCAACCCGGTGCCGATGGCCTGGGGCGAAGTCTATGGCGCGTTGCAGCAAAAGACGATCGATGGTCAGGAAAACCCGGTGGCGGTGATTCATTCCGCCAAACTGAACGAAGTGCAAAAATATCTGTCGATGACGCAGCACGTCTATTCGCCGGCGGTGTTGATCGTCAGCGCGAAAAAATGGCAGGCGATCCCGCCAGCGGACCAGGAGATGCTACTGAAGACCGCGCTGGAAGTCGCGCAGTTCGAGCGCAAGCTGGGGCGCGATGCGGAAGAGAAGCAGGTGGCCGAATTGACCGCCCGCGGCATGACCGTAACGAAAGATGTGGACAAGGCTGCATGGCAAAAGGCGATGCAACCGGCGTTCGATGAGTTCTCGAAGCAGTTTGGCAAAGAGAAGATCGACGCAATCCTCAGCACAAAATAAGTGGACGGACTGAACCGATTCAACGCACTGCTGTTTCAGACCGCGGAACAGGCAGTCATCCTGTTTATGGGGATCATCGCTTTGGTGATCCCTTATGAAGTTTTTGGCCGCTATGTGCTGGGTGACATGCCGATGTGGTCCGGCGAAGCGGCGACGTATTCGCTGGTCTGGGTGTCGATGCTGGGCGGCGCGGTGGGGCTGCGCAAAGGCGTCCAGGTCGGTATCGACCTGGCCTATGCGAAGCTGCCGGTGTACTGGGCGGGGCAGGTCCGCCTGAGCGGTGCGCTGTTCATGCTGCTGTTTTTGTCGGTGATGATCACGGTGGGGCTGCAGCAGACGCTGGACAACTGGCGTCAGATTTCACCGGCGCTGGGCATACCGATGGCGCTGCCTTATCTGGCGTTGCCGGTCGGATTTTGCCTGATGTGGCTGTTCACGCTGGAACAGACGCTGGCAGGGCTGGCCGGTCTCAAGCGGGGGCGGCGCAGATGCTGACGATGTTTTTGCTGGTGTTCGCGGGCCTGATGGCGCTCGGCATCCCGGTCGCCATCGCCCTGGGCGGTTCGGCGATGGCCTATATCCTGGCTGACGGCGGCTTGTCGCTGACGCTGCTGGTCCAGACCACGTTCGCCGGCATGTCTTCGTTCCCGTTGCTGGCGGTACCGCTGTTCATGCTGGCAGGAAACCTGATGAACGAGGGCGGCATCACCGGCGATCTGGTGCGGTTTGCCAGGCTGTCGATGGGGCATATCAGCGGCGGACTGGGACTGGCGACGATCCTGGCCACGGCGATTTTCGCGGCGATCTCCGGCTCGGCGGTCGCCACGGCGGTGGCGCTCGGCGCGGTGATGATCCCGGCGATGCGCGGCGCAGGCTATGACGAGGAAGTGGCGGCGTCGGTCACGGCGACGGCGTCCTGCATGGGACCGATCATCCCGCCCAGCATCCCGTTCATCATTTACGGCGTGATCGCCAATGTCTCGATCAGCGCCCTGTTCTTGGCGGGCGTGGTTCCCGGCCTGCTGCTCGGCGCGGTGCTGATGGGCTATATGGTGCTGGTGGCGCGTCGGCGCAATTATCCGCGCGAAGCCAGGGCCAGCGGACGGGATGTTCTGTCCGGCGCTGTCCGGGCCTTGCCGGCTTTACTGATGCCGGTGGTCATCATGGGCGGCATTCTCGGCGGCATCTTTACGCCGACCGAGGCGGCCGGCATCGCCGTGGTCTATGCTTTCCTGGTCGGTACGTTCTTTTACCGCCGCCTGAAACTGGCCCGGTTGCCGGCACTGCTCTTGGCGTCGGGGGTGGAGACGGCGGTGGTCATGCTGCTGCTCGGCTTGTCGGAGCCGTTCGCCTGGGTGGTGGCGGTCGAGCAGATTCCGCTGCGGATCATGGAAACGATGGCGCAGGTTTCCACCTCTCCCTGGGTGTTTCTGCTGCTGGTCAACCTGGCGCTGCTACTGATCGGGATTCCGCTGGAAACGGCGCCGGCCCTGACCATCGTCACGCCGGTACTGGCGCCGATGGCTCTGAAAATGGGCATCGACCCGATCCACCTCGGTGTGGTGGTCTGTTTCAACCTGGTGTTGGGCCTTATCACGCCGCCGGTGGGCGCAGTGCTGTTCTCGATTTGCGGCATCGCCGGGATTTCGCTGGAACGGCTGAGCCGCGGCATCTGGACGCCCTTTTTGCTGGCGGTCGGCGTGTTGCTGATCGTCACGTTCGTGCCGCAGCTCAGCACCTGGCTGCCGTCGCTGCTGCTCGGGGGAAAATAGGCATAAGGGTTTTGAAGCGAAAAGTCTCTTTCTGCGATTTTCACCGGAATTCGCTAAACGGCTTGATGGCCTGGTTTTCCGAACGGCTTCAAA
>CAZYJK010000083.1:7638-8714 GCA_964647865.1 uncultured Veillonellaceae bacterium
CCGGAGATGGCGAACAGCAGCGACCAGAGCCGCAGCGCCGGGAACAATACCCAGGTCAGCACCAGATGAAGTACATGAATCCCGCCGAACAGCAAGATCGACTGCATCGCATGGAACCTGACAAACGGGCGTTTGTCGATGAACAGGAAGACCAGTCCGCTCAGCCAGCCGAGCACATAACAAAGCAAGGCGGCGATGTTCTGTTGCATTCCGGAGTCGGCCTGCTGGCCGTAGCCGGGCGGCGGCGGATAATAGCCGGGCGGGGGTGGTTGCTGGTAGCCGGGCGGCGGCGGGGGCGGAGCGTAACCCTGTCCGGGCGGTGGCGGCGGCGGGGCGGCATGCCCCTGGGCGTTCATCGGGGAACCGCAACTGCGGCAAAAGTTGGCACTGGCATCGTTATCGACGCCGCAACGAGCACAATTTGGCATAGCGATAACCTCCTGTCAAAAAAATCGAATGACTTCCACTGCTATGAATACGCTGTCCGCAGGAAATATCCTTTTATTACAAAATCGCTGGGCAAAAATATTTTTGAACATGCTTGGCAAGGCTGGTTAGGATTCGCTCCGTTCGAAAACCAGCTGCCCGCCGGCGATTGTCTGCAAAACCTGAATCTGCTTGAGCGTGGACGGGTCGACCTGGAACGGATCGTCGGATAGCACGACCAGGTCGGCGAATTTTCCCGGCGTGAGCGATCCTTTCTCCGCTTCGGCAAACTCGGCGTAGGCGGCGCCGCTGGTGAACGCGGCGATCGCCTGATCGACGCTGAGTTTCTGCTGCGGGTTCCAGCCGCCGGGGAACTGACCATCGGCTGTTTCGCGGTTGACGGCGGCGTGAATCGCCAGTAGCGGGGAAAGTTCGGCAACCGGCCAGTCCGAGCCGCCGGCCAGCCGCACGCCGGCTTCGATTAAAGAGCGGAATGGATACGTCAATTGGCAGCGCCCAACTCCGATGCTGCGCTCGGCCCAACCGCCGTCGTCGATGAGGTGGGCGGGTTGGACCGAGGCGATGACGCCGAGCCTTCCCATCCGCTCGATATCGCTCTGCCGCAGGTGCTGGGCATGCTCGATGCGCAG
>CAZYJK010000084.1:0-8570 GCA_964647865.1 uncultured Veillonellaceae bacterium
TAAAAATAATCATTCGCTTCACAAATATCACCTCACAAAAACTTTAGGAACTTATCCATTAAACTATTCTTTTGTCGCGGAGCGAATCCTGCTGAAAAGAAGACAGAGACTTGATTTTTCTCGACAACGCGTCTACAATGAAGTTGAAAAGTATAACATTACAACTTTAAAACAAGGGTGATGGTAGATGCTTGTTGAAATAAAACAAAAATCACAGGTAACGATACCGGTGGAATTATTAAAAAAGATGAACTTAAAAACCGGTGACAAGCTTGAGATCGAGGAACACGAAGGCCGTTTGGTGATTACGCCGGTAGTGGTGATTCCGCGTGAACAAATTTGGTATTATTCGCGAGAATGGCAACGAGACGAAAGTGAAGCGCAGCGGCAAATTCAGCAGGGCCAGGTAAAGAGCGCGGAAAACAAGTGCGAATTGTTCGCGGGGTTAGGGCTTGATGAGCTATGAATGTTTACTATACCGAGCTTTTCGAGCAAAAAGTCAAGGAGTTGCCGGTAGAGATCAAGAAAGTCTTGCGGGCAAAACTCGATTTGATGATTGAAAATCCCAGGCATCCTTCACTGCGAGTGAAAAAGATCCAGGGGCAGGCGGCAATCTTTGAAGCCAGTATAACCATGAGTATTCGGTTAACTTGGCAATACAGCGAAGATGGTATTCTGTTGCGAAATATTGGTGAACACGACCAAACTTTGAAAAAACCATAGGCAGATGAAAGGTGATCGTCCGTGAAACAAAAATCGCAGCCCAAAGGGCCGGTATCGCTGACCGAACTGGTGTCTGTGCGGCGCAAATGGGACAGCTGGGAAGTCGCCGAAGTCTATGTGGGCGAAGTGGACAATCCGATGTGGGATCTCGAGAGCGGCGGCGTCAAGGAAACTGCGCCGGAAGCCCTGATTTTCGGCTATGTGTTCTGCGACGCCATCGTGTCCGGCAGCCTGGCCCATTCCTGTCTGCATGGCACAGGTCCGCACAGCATCAAAGTCTGCATCCTGCGCAAGGATAATCCGCCGCGCATCTACAATTATTTCCTCGCGCAGGCGGGACCGAAGCCGGCGAACTGGCAGCGCTAAAAAAATCAGTGGACCGATTTTTATCATTGACAACACCGGTGAAAATAGCTAATATTAAATTAGCTAAAAGAGGTGATGGCGATGAATTTGGTCGTTAGAGCGACAGACGTTAAGAATAATTTCGGTCGATATTTGCAGCATGCAGTGGATAATGGCGAGGTCATTATCGAAAAGAATGGCCGGCCCATCGCCAAACTGATTGCTTTGGTGCAACCCAGCGGGAGTGACAACAAGAAAGAAAAAATCTTTGTAAGTGATCGTTTGCTTGGGGTTCTGCAGCCGGAACCGTTGGTTGATTACAAAGTGGCCCGTGCTGAAGTGTTGGAGAAAAAGTATGGTCGTACTGATTGATACCAACATCCTGCTGGATGTTTTGCTGGCGCGACAGCCATATTGCGAAGAAGCGTTGCGGGTGCTCAAGCTTGCAGAAAACGGTGAGATAAAAGGCTGGATTGCGGCGAACAGCGTTGATAATATCTACTATATTTCGCGGCGTCAGTTGTCGCCGGAGCAAACCCGAAAACTGCTAAAAGATTTGTTGCAGGTTGTCCACGTGGTATCGCCGGCGAAAAAAGATTTGCTATGGGCGATCGATAGCGAGATGCCTGATTTGGAAGATGCGATCCAGGCTGCCTGTGCAGTCAAAGCTGGTGCGAAAGCCATCATCACCAGAAATGAAAAGGACTACGCCGATTCGCCGGTGAAGCCGGTTTCGACGACAGCGTTTTTGAAAATGTTGAAAGAAAAAAGTGTGGCCGATTGACTGAACCGAAATGGCAAAAGAATTGATTCTCAGCAGGATTCTCTGTCGCAGACCCGAATAATATATTTATGAGTGAAGAGATAATTTGGTTGTTTAACCTTGGTTTTTTTGCCGTTGGCGTAGTCTGCTTTCTGCTCGGCTTGGCCATCGGCTCGTTTCTCAATGTCTGCATCTGGCGCTTGCCGCGCGAAGAATCGATCATCCGGCCGGGTTCGCATTGTCCGGCTTGCAGCACTGTGCTCGGGGTACGGGACTTGGTTCCGGTCCTGAGCTGGATTTTTTTGCGGGGGAAATGCCGTTTTTGCTCCGCAAGGATTTCACCGCGCTATCCGGCGGTCGAGCTGCTCACCGGTGGGTTATTCTTAGTAACCTACCTGCATTACGGTCCATCGCTGGAAATGATCGCGGCAATGGTATTCGCGGCGTTCCTGGTGGCGATCACCTTTATCGACCTGGACCACCAGATCATTCTGGACGGGATGCTGGCGCTGCTGGCGGTGAGCGGCCTGGTGCTGCAGCTGATGACCGGCGCGGTCGGATTTTGGTCGATGTGGCTCGGCGCGCTGGTTGGCGGCGGGCTGCTGCTGGTTTTGGCGATTATCAGCCAGGGCGGCATGGGCGGCGGCGATGTGAAGTTCGCGGCGGCGCTCGGGTTTTGGCTCGGCTGGCCGGGCATCCTGCTCGGTTTGTTTATCGGTTTTGTTGCCGGTGGAGCGATCAGTCTTTTGCTGCTGGCCACAGGACTGCGCGGCCGCAAGGACTTTATTCCCTTTGGGCCGTTTATAGCGCTGGGGGCCTGGATCGCGCTGCTGTACGGCAAAAATATTCTGGCCTGGTATTTCAGTTTTCTGATTTGATCCGAGGTGGTCGCATTGCGATGGGGGCGGGGCGGTTTCAGCCTGCTGGAACTGCTGGTCGTGACGGCAATGATCTCGATGATCTGTGCGATGGGCTTGCTGCGGCTGGGTGACTCCCTGGCCGCAGCCGAATTGTCCGCTGCGGCGCTGGAACTGGCAGCCGATCTTCGCTGGATGCAGCAAGCTTCGGTCAACTCGCCGGTCGGGGCCGGCGGGCCTTTTTATTCCCTGACGTTCAATCAGGCGACCGGCGCCGGCTATGTCGTAAAAGCCGGGCTCAATGTCTATAAACGGGGCGCGTTTCCCGATTCGGTCCGGCTGGCGAACCTGCCGCAGGCGGTGTCATTCACCGGGTTCGGCAGCCCGACCCATGCGCAGACGATTGCGCTGAAGAGTCTGCGAACAAACCGTGTCCGCTATGTAATCATCGCGGCGGTGACCGGCAGGGTGAGGCTGAGCGATTCGGCCGCCTGGGAGAGCGGCGAATGATCCGGCGCGGTCGGCAGGATCGGCGCGGCGCGATTCTGTCGGATGTGGTGATCGCCGTTTTTATCCTCAGTGTCGGTCTGTTGGCGGTGGTCGGTCTGTTCATCCAGGTCGCCCAGGCCGGCAAAACGTTGGCGCGGCAGGAACAGGCCGCCTGCCTGGCGCAGGAGGCGATGGAACAGTGGCGCAATCTGGCTGCGGAAGACAGCTCGGCCGAGAGTCTGGCCACGCTGGCTGGTAGCGAACAGATCAGCAAAGACGGCTTGATTTTCGAGCGGGTCACTGCTTATGCACTGAGGACCGACCTGGATTCGCGCGGTCATCTGGCCGAAATGACGGTGCGGGTCGATTGGAGCGAAGGCGGTCGGCAGCAGTCTTATGCGCTGGCAAGCTATTTCGTCGTCGATACGTCGCTGGAGAACCTGCGATGAAACGGCGGGAGCAGGCGGGTTTTTCGCTGGTGGAACTGCTGATCGGGCTGATGCTGACGGCGCTGATCTTGCAGGCGATTCCGCCGCTACTGTCGACTTCGTTTTTATCGTGGCGGCAGTCGGTTGCCCGCACGGCGACGCATCAGTCGGCCCGCATGGCGATGGAAGCGATGACCCGAGAGCTGCGCCTGGCTTCGGAGGTTGTCTCGCCGCTGCCCGGACAGGCTGCTGCTTCGGTTTCGGTCGATGCGCCGGATGAAACAGGCAGAACGACCCGGCTGACATTTCAGCTCGGCACGAATCACGGCGCGAACCGGCGGACACTTTACCGTATCAGCGGCGGCGGGCAACCGACGCCACTCACCGAGGACACGGTGAGCGAGCTGCGGTTTTGCTTCAAGCCGCCGTATCTGCTGGTGATCGACCTGACGCTGACTGACCGCGAGACAGGCATGGGCGATAGCCTGACCAGCGCGGTGACCTGCCTGAACCTGCCGGACTAGGCGGCGGCCATGGCAAAGAAGGTGGAAATGCTGACCCGAAATCATGCAAGGCGGGGCTCGGCGGCGGTGGTCGCCCTGGTTTCGCTGTCGCTGTTGGTCTGTATGGGGACGGTGCTGGCCCGTCTGATGAAGATCGAGGCGGACGCCACGCAAAATTTTCGTGAAGGAATTGCTGCGCAATCTATCGCAGAAGCAGGACTCCGCAGGGCAATTGTAGTATTATATAATAATGGAAACCCGCACGGGTTGGCTGAAACAATCCGGCGGCAATCCCTGGTCGGTCAGTACCGGCTGTCAACCAGCGCCGAAGCCGGTTTGTTGCGGCTGCGGTCGGTCGGCAATGTCGGAGCTGCCAGGCGGACTGCGTCCGTACTGGTCCGGGTGACGCCGGGCGCGTCGGCGGAAGAACCGCAACCCGAGCTGACGATTTTGTCCTGGAGCAATTAGAGGAGGCGTGGCAGAGTGGAACTGAAGAATTATATGGAAATCCTGATGTGGCAGCAGTTGGATGATGTGCTGGCCTCACATCAGGGAGTATGCAAATGCGAAAAATGTCGTTACGACATTGCCGCCCTGACGATGAACTTTCTGCCGCCCCGCTATGTCGTGACGGACAAGGGACAGATGTTCACCAAGATCAAAGCGCTGGAGCAGCAGTTCACGATTGACATCATTACGGCGATCACCCATGCGGTCAAAATCGTCAGCGGCACGCCGCACCACGTGGAGGCAGGGAAACCGGACTGATGCGTCTGCAGGCTTTGATGGAGAAATTTGCCGGTCGGCGTGAAGACGCGATCGGCATAGATATTGGCAGCGGCTCAATCAAGATGGCCGAAGTCATCATGCGTTCAGGCAAGCCATTTCTGAAAAAAATGGCGATTTTTGATACGCCGGCTTCGGTGGTCAAGGACGGTGTGATTGTCGATGAGGCGCTACTGGCGGATACGCTGCAACGGATGGCCTCCCGCAACGGGTTTGCCGGGCGGCAGGTGGCGGCGGCGCTCGGCGGGCGTTCTCTGTTCATCCGCGAGGTGACGTTTCCCCGGATGACGGAAACCGAACTGCGGCAGGCGATTCGCTGGGATCTCGACAAATATGTGCCGTTTTCGCCGGACCAGTTGTATTTCGATTTTTGGCTGACCGGACCGGGTGCGACCGAGTTTGAGACAAGGGTGCTGCTGGTGGCGGTGCCGCGCGACGTGACCGATTCGTTGGTGCGGGTGATGAACAAGGCCGGTTTGAAGCCGGTGGCGATCGACATCGAACCGCTGGCGATCCAGCGCACCTTGCCGGAAACCAGCGATTGCATGCTGATTGACTGTGGCTCGGCGATTTCGCAGGTCACCCTGTTTCAAAAAGGTGCTCCGGTGTTCACCCGCAATATCCCGATCGGCGGCAACCAGCTCACCGAAATGATGATGGAAGGTCTTGACGTCAGCCGCGAGGAAGCAGAGCTGTTGAAGCAGCGCAGCGGCGAATTCTTTGGCGAACCAGGCAACGATATCGGCAAAACGACGGTGAAGGAGCAGCTGGACAGGATTGTCGGCGAACTGGCGGGTGAGGTGCGGCGGACGCTGGAGTATTATCAGGTGCAAAACCGCAGTGTCAGCATTTCACAGGTCTTTATCACCGGTGGTGGGGCCAAGCTGGAGTTTTTGCCGGACAAGCTGGCCAAGATCCTCGAATTGCCGGTTTCGCTGCATGACCCGCTGGCGGCGCTGGAGTTGCCGGCATCGTTCAACCTGCAGTACCTGCGCGGCGTGGGTCCGCAGATGTCGGTTGCGGTGGGGCTGGCGATGAGGAGTATCGACTGATGAAGATACGGATCAATCTGCTGCCACCGGAACAACAACCGCCCAAATGGCGTTATGGCAGGCTTTTGCTGCTGCCGGTCGTCCTGATGCTACTGGTGATCGGGGCGTTGTTCGGCTATGGCGAATACCGTTATTGGTCGCTGGAACAGGAATTGATCCAGACGCGGAGCCGCTATGAATCGCTGGCAAGCGGCGAACAGCAGATGCGTATCGCCCAGACCCGGCTGGCGGCTGTACAGGCGCGGGAAAAAATCCTGCTGCAACTGAACAATGGCCGCTATTCCTGGCATGGCGCGATGTCCCATCTGGGCGTTTTTATGCCCCGCCGGGTCTGGCTGACCGAGATCGGCAGCGCACAAAAAGGCGTGGTGCTGCTGAAGGGAAATGCACTGAACTATCAGGAACTGGTCACTTTTCTCAGTAAACTGGAACAAGACCGGTTTTTTGTCGATCCTACGCTACTTAAAGCAGAACAGAACGAACGCGGCTCGTTGACCCAGTTTGAAATCACGGCCAAGATCAGGGGGTTGTGATGATGGACAGGGAGAAGTTGCGAGAATTGATCAAAGGCGTTGCGCCGAGTTATCTGGTCGCATTGTACCTGGTGCTGGTGCTGGCTCTGGGCATGCTGGTATCGTCGCTGCTGCTGTACCCGCAGGAGCTGCGGATCGCCGAGCTGAACCGCCAGTTGCAGGCTGAGCAGCAAAAAACGACTGTGGTGGAAAACTTCATCCTGGCCAACCCGGATGCCGACAAACGCCTGTTTGAACTGCAACAGCAGCTGGCAAAGGTGGAAAAGGCGTTGCCGGGTTCGCTCGATGTATCGCTATTCATGGCGCAATTGCAGCGCGATGCGGCAGCAAGCGGCGTCAAACTGACCAATATCAAGCCGGCGGCGATGGTCGACCGGGCCGGTTACCGCGAAATGCCGATCGAAGTATCGGTCGAAGGCAATTATCATGCGACGCTGGCATTCCTGAAAAAACTCGAGGACGGCGAACGGTTCAATCTGCCGACCGGGTTCCTGGTCCAACGCAAGCAGGACAAGTTGACGACAAGGCTGAATATGCAGATCTTCTGCTACGGGGTCACGCCGCGTCCGGCGGCAGGGGCGGCGACGCCCGCTCCGGTTCCCGTTCCGGCGGCCCGTTAGAGTTTTCGCGGCAGGCCTGGCAATCGGGCCTGCTTTTCGTATTATGGCGTTTGGTTTGGTTTCACTTGATGTAGCATGGTAGCAAGGAAAGTTGGAGGGGTAGTTATGTTAAGGTTCTTGACTGCAGGAGAATCGCATGGGCCATGCCTGACGGCGATCGTGGAAGGGTTGCCGGCCGGTTTGCCGCTGGACGAGGCGAAGCTGAACCAGGAAATGGCCCGGCGGCAGGAAGGGTTTGGCCGCGGCGGCCGGATGAAGATCGAACGCGATTGTGCAGAGATATTGTCCGGGGTGCGGTTTGGTGAAACACTCGGCAGTCCGGTCAGTTTGCGCGTCGTCAATGCGGACTGGGTGAACTGGGAAACGAAGATGGCGGCCTTTGGCGAACCTACCGGACCGGCGGTGACGGCGCCGCGGCCGGGGCATGCCGACCTCGGCGGTTGCCAGAAATATGACCGCGCTGATGTGCGCGACATCCTGGAGCGGGCCAGCGCGCGAGAGACGGCGGCGCGAGTGGCGGTCGGGGCTTTGTGTCGGCAGTTGCTGGAAGCCTGCGGGATTGCGGTTGCCTCGCGGGTGGTTTCGATTGGCGGCGCGACCGAGACGGCAGCGCAGGAGGCTTTGATTGCCGGGGCCAAGGCTGCCGGAGACACGCTGGGCGGCTGTTTTGAGGTCACGGCCAGCGGCCTGATGCCGGGGCTGGGCAGCCATATCCAGTGGGACCGCCGGCTTGACGGGCAGATCGCGGCGGCGATCGTTTCGATTCCTGCGATCAAGGGCGTGGAATTCGGCGAAGGATTTCGCTCGGGCGAGTTGCCTGGCAGTCAGGTGCATGACGAGATTTTTTATAGCGAAACAAAGGGTTATTATCGCAATACCAACCGGGCCGGCGGCATCGAGGGCGGCATGACCAACGGCGAACCGATCGTGCTCCGCGCGGTGATGAAGCCGATTCCCACGTTGACCCGGCCGCTGCATTCGGTGGATATCCTGTCGCAGCAGCCGGTACTGGCCAACAGCGAACGCAGCGATGTCTGCGCGGTGGCGGCAGCGGCCTGCGTGGCCGAAGCGATGCTGTGCATCGCTTTGTCGACGGCGCTGCTTGATAAATTCGCCGGCGACTCGCTGCCGCAACTACTGGCGGCGATCGGGCATTACCGGCAAAACTTGCGGTAGTCGGCAATGAAAAATATTGTCTTGCTGGGATTCATGGGCAGCGGCAAAAGCTGCGTCGGCCAGATTCTTGCCGAGCGGTTGGGCCGGCAATTTATTGATCTTGATGCGCTGGTGGAGCAGGAAATCGGCATGAGTATCGCCGATTACTTTGCGCAGTTTGGCGAAGCGGCGTTTCGCGACCGTGAATCGGCGGCGGTGGAGGCCGTATCGGCGCAGTCCGGCGCGGTGATTTCGACCGGAGGCGGCGTGGTGTTGCGGCAACAGAACATTGACCGGTTGAAAACAAACGGGATTT
>CAZYJK010000085.1:0-6146 GCA_964647865.1 uncultured Veillonellaceae bacterium
GGGCAAAACCGTCGAAAGGCGGCGACGCAAAGCCTTGGGTCTAACGGCGTGAAAACGCTTATGATTGCCAGGTTGCCGGCAGTGATTCATTGTTGATGGTGACCGGCGGAGTCCGGTCATTTTTATTTTTGCGATGGAGGGACAACAAATGGTGAAATATATTGTTGGGCTGGTTTTGGCAGTGGTCGTCACGGTGGCCGTAGCGGTTGCGGTGGCGATACCGGTGGCAAAGCAGAATGCCGCCGCGGCGGCTGCTGCGCCGGTGACTCGGGAGGCCGGCTACATGTTCAGCCTGACCGATCACGATAAAACACAATACTTGACGACCACACTGGCTGATGGCAAGGTGGCGCGGTTGCAACTGATTCTGGAACTGGACCCGACACTGGCGCCGAAAGATCAGAAAAACCCGGACCGCAAGATGCTGGTGCTGCAGGATACGCTGCTGCGTACCTTGCGCGAGATGAAAAGCAGCGATTTGGCAGCCGGCAATCAGGACGCATTTAAACAACGTATCGCCGATGCAGCGACCAAAGTGCTGGGTAAGCGCGCTGTGCTTGGAGTTTATCTGACTGGCGCCACGATGCAGATCGGCAGCGTGCCGGATGACACGATGCTGTTGCAACTGCGCGGTTGATCGAAAAATCCCAGGGTATGCGAAAAAAGCGAGGTCGCCGGAAAACGGCGGCCTCTTTTGATTTATTTTATCTGACGACCGTGACAGGGGGCAGGAATTTGCCGGTCAGCCGGGGAATTTGTACTTTGATTGACTTGTTTGAAGCAAATTATGCATTGATAGGAGGCTTGGCAATGAACGATTTTATGTTTAGAATGCCGACCAAAGTGATGTTCGGAGTCGGTGCGCTCAGGAAAGTACCCGGATTGTGCCGGGAACAGGGCTATTCGCGGATTTTTGTCGTGACCGGCAGTACGTCGACCAGCAAGTCGCCGCAGTTGCAGGAGCTGCTGGCGGAACTGGCAGATTTGTCGATCGCCACGCAAGTGTTTTCTGAGGTGGAAGCGGATCCCAGCATCGAGACGGTCGACCGGGGAGCGGCGGCGCTGGGAGCGTTCGGCGCCGATGCGGTGATCGCCTTTGGCGGCGGCAGTCCGATGGATGCGGCGAAGTCGATGTCGCTGGTCAGTGCCAACGGCGGCTCGATCGCCGACTATATGCGGGCGAAAAAGACGTTTACCAAACGCGGCGTGCCGCTGATCTGCGTGCCGACCACAGCCGGTACCGGCAGCGAGGTGACTGCTTCGGCCGTGACCACCGACAAAGCGACCAAGGAGAAAATCGGCATCGGCCACGATTTCCAGATGCCTGCCTATGCAGTCATCGATCCGCTGGTGCAGGTGAGCATGCCGCCGGCAGTGACCGCTGCCACCGGCATGGATGCGCTGACGCACGCCATCGAGTCCTATGTGGCGCTGAAGGCAAACCCGATCAGCGACGGGATGGCTTTGACGGCGATCCGCCTGATTGCCGAGAATTTGCGGCAGGCCTGCGCCAACGGCGAAAACCTGGAAGCGCGCAGCAACATGGCCCTGGCCAGCCTGATCGCCGGGATCTCGTTCACCAATGCCGGACTGGGCGCCGTGCATGGCATCGCTCATCCGGTGGGGGCGCAGTATGGCATTTCGCACGGGGCTGCCAACGGGATCATTTTGCCGTATGTCATGGAGTATTGCCTGATGGCAAACTACCCGAAGTTCCGCGAGATCGCGATCGCGATGGGAGAGGACGTCGCCGGGCTGTCGGCGCGCGATGCCGCCGTGTACGCCGTGGCGGCGGTGGAGGAACTGAAGCAGGACCTCGGGATCGCCGCGACACTGGCAGAGGTCGGCGTGCCGGCGGAAGCGCTGGAGCCGATCGTCAAGGACGCCGTGACGTTCCGTCTGCTGCCCAACAGCCCGCGCCGTCTGAATGCCGACGATCTGCGCATCATCGTTTCCCAGGCGTTGGGTATTTCGTAAAAGAGGACTTGTCCCTGGTCGTGACGAATATTTCAGCTGGAGGGATGCAAATATGCGCATTGTAGAACAATCTTTCATTGCCACCGACCGAATGACCGCCGTCAAGACCGAATACCCCACAGAAGCACTGTTCCAGGTTTTCGTCAAAGGCAAGCTGCAGTACCGTCCTTCGTATTTGCTGGAAGACGGCAATCTCGTCTTCGGGTTCGATTGTCTGCAAGCCGGCGATATCGTGCAGATCTTCTATTTGCTCGACTGAGGCTGGATAGGGGAAAAATTAAAGAACCCGGCGCTTTTGCCGGGTTCTTATCATCAACGGAGGGATAGTGGATGAAGAAACTAATCTATGGAATGATGGCGGCGTTTCTGTTTGTCGCGTTGTCGGTCTGTAGTCCGGTATCTGCGGCGCAGGCCGAGTGGCGGGCTGCCGACTATAATTTTTCGACGCCCAAGTTCGTTTTGCTGACGGAAACAAAGTTCGCCTATGAAGGCTACGATGTCAGCGGCCGCAATAAGTTCAATCGGTTCCCCTATGCTGCCGACAAGATTCCCGATATGCTCAGGAACAAGCTGCAGGGCTTGTCGCGCCACCGACTGGTAGACTGGGACTATGTGATCAGACAGATCAAAGCCGACCCGGCGGTCACCGAACCGGTCGATCCCCAGTTACCCGGTTATTCGGCATTGCTGCATCGCGAACTCGGCAAACATGTCGATCTGGTCCTGTACCTGGATATCAGGGACTACGGTTGGTTTTATGAATGGCACGAATCCTTTATGAAGACGGAGTCCTACACAGAACGCATTTCCTACAAACGCAAGCATGCCGATGGTACCGTGTCGGAAGGCTGGACCGACGTGCCCCGCACCCGGGTCGTCTACGTACCGGCAGGTTACTACGTATCTGACTGCGCCGAGGCGGCATTTCTTCTCTATGACCCGAAGGCCGGCCGCGATGTCTGGAAGTACACTGATTCGCGCAACCGAAAATCACCGCCGATCAACAACGGCTATGACCCTTCCGGGCCGGAATCGATGATGAAGCGGATCTTTGACGAGGCGTTCAAGCGGATGCCGCTGGCCCATTAGGCGTTGCTTAGCGGGCTTTGACAGCGACCTGTTCCAGATACTCGTCGTAAGTCATCTTGTAATCGTTCAGCCCGTCCGGCGTGATTTCGATGATCCGGTTGGCGACTGTCTGCACGAACTGATGGTCATGTGAGGCGAACAAAAGCGTGCCGTCGAACTGGATCAGGCCGTTGTTGAGCGCGGTGATCGACTCGAGGTCGAGGTGGTTGGTCGGCTCGTCCAGCAGCAGAACGTTGGCGCCGCTCAACATCATCCGCGACAACATGCAACGCACCTTTTCGCCGCCGGAGATGACCTGGGCCTCTTTCTGGGTCTCTTCACCGGAAAACAGCATGCGGCCGAGGAAGCCGCGGATATAGGATTCGTCCTGGTCGCGCGAATATTGGCGCAGCCAGTCGACCAGATTCAGCTCCACTCCGTCAAAAAAGGCGGAGTTTTCTTTTGGGAAATAGGACTGCGAGGTGGTGACGCCCCATTTGAATTCGCCTTCATCTGGCGCGAGTTCGCCCATCAGGGTCTGGAACAGGACGGTCTTCGCCTGGTTGTTCTGGCCGATGAAGGCGATTTTGTCGCCTTTGGCAACTATGAAGGAAAGGTTGTTCAGTACGGTCTCGCCTTCGACGTTTACGGTCAGGTTTTCCACCGCGAGCAGCTGGTTGCCGGCTTCGCGGTCCGGTTTGAACGCGACGTAGGGATATTTGCGCGAAGAGGGGCGGATATCGTCGAGGGTCAGTTTCTCCAGTTGTTTCTTACGCGAGGTCGCCTGCTTCGACTTGGAGGCGTTGGCGCTGAACCGCTGGATGAACGCCATCAGTTCCTTGGCCTTTTCTTCTTTCTTCTTGTTGGCGTCTTTGGCCAGTTGCAGCGCCAGTTGGCTGGACTCCAGCCAGAAATCATAGTTGCCCACATACAGCTGGATCGCTTCAAAATCGATGTCGGCGATATGGGTGCACACCTGGTTCAAAAAATGACGGTCATGCGATACGACGATGACGGTGTTGGGGAAGTCGTACAGATAATCTTCCAGCCAGCTGATCGCCGCCACATCGAGATGGTTGGTCGGCTCGTCCAGCAGCAAAATGTCCGGTGAACCGAACAAGGCGTGGGCCAATAGCACCTTGACCTTGTCGAGCGCGTTCAGGTCCTTCATCTTCAGTTCGTGCAAATCGTTGTTCACGCCGAGGCCCTTAAGCAAGCGGGCAGCTTCTGTTTCGGCGTCCCAGCCGTTCAGCTCGGCGAATTCGCATTCCAGATCGGCCAGCTTCATCCCGTCGGCATCGGAAAAGTCGGGCTTGGCGCAGAGCGCCTCCTTTTCCTGCATGATGGCGTGCAGACGCGCATGGCCCATGATTACGGTCTCCAGCACGCCGAATTCGTCAAACTCATAATGGTTCTGTTTCAGCACGGCCAGCCGCTCGCCTGGCGTGATGACCACGTCGCCGGCACTGGGATCGATTTCGCCGGACAAGACTTTCAAAAAGGTGGATTTGCCGGTGCCGTTGGCACCGATCAGGCCGTAGCAGTTGCCGGGAGTGAACTTGATATTGACATCCTTGAACAGGATGCGTTTGCCGTATTGCAGGGTCAGATTCTGGGTACTGATCATTGTTGAGATTCCCATCCTTTATCTGTTATTGGTTGATTCGGGTGCATGTTAACCCGAGGTTGCATTGACAACAAAATATAGCATGAATCTTGTCGAAAGTCCATGTATCCGGTTATTATCGAATTTTTCCGACCAATTGACGGAAGTCGATGTTGGTTGTACAATGTATACTAAACTACTCGATTTATAGGGGGAAAAACAATGCGAAAACATTTCATGCTGACTCTGGTCGTACTGTTGTCCATCGGATTGCTGCTTGCCGGCTGCGGCGGCGGTGACAAAGCCAAGTCGGCAGCTCCGGCGTCAAACGAAATCAAAATCGGCGGCAACTTCGAATTGACCGGCGGCATCGCCAACTTTGGCAAGCAAACCGTCAACGGCATCCAGCTGGCGTTCAAGGAAATCAATGCGGCCGGCGGCGTCAACGGCAAGCAACTGAAACTGATTTTGGCCGACAACAAATCCGAACCGGCCGAAGCAACCAATGCCGTCACCAAACTGATCACCCAGGATAAAGTCGTTGCCGTGCTCGGCCCGGTCGCCAGCTCCAACGTGTTGGCTACACTGCAGGTCGCGCAGGATAACAAGATTCCGGTGCTCACCGCTACCGGCACCAATGAAAAAATCACCGTCGATGGCGGCAAAGTCCGTCCGTTCGCTTTCCGCGGCTGCTTCATCGACCCGTTCCAGGGCAAAGTCATGGCCAACTTCGCCACCAATACCGTGAAGGCGAAAACCGCGGTCATTTTTGTCGACCAAAGTTCCGACTATTCCAAAGGTCTGAAGCAATCGTTTGAAGAAGCCTTCGTGAAGAGCGGCGGCAAAGTGCTGTCCACTGAAGCGTTCCTGCAAAAAGATCAGGACTTCAAAGCGACCCTGACCAAGATCAAAGGCTTGAATCCTGAAGTCATCTTCATTCCGGCCTATTATGAAGAAGTCGGCAAAATCGTGAAACAGGCCCGCGAGCTGGGCATCAACATTCCGTTGCTCGGCACCGACGGCTGGGATGATCCCAAAGTCGTCGAGATCGCCGGCGCCAAGGCGCTGAACAACACGTTCTTCAGCAACCACTATTCTTCGCAGGATACTGACCCGGCGGTCGTCAAGTTCGTCGCCGCCTACAAAAAAGAGTACAACCAGGAACCCAGCGCACTGGCCGCGCTTGGTTATGACTCCGGCCTGATGATCGCCGATGCGATCAAGCGGGCAGGCAGCCTGGAAGGCGCCAAACTCGCCGATGCCCTGGCCAAGACCAAAGACCTGAAGGTCAGCACCGGTATCCTCACCATCGACGCCAACCACAATCCGGTCAAGAGCGCCGTTGTCATCGAGATGAAAGACGGCAAGCAGACCTTCAAAACCAAAGTAAATCCGTAGTTGTGCTGTAGCCATACGTAAAAAAGACCGGTTCGCCGGTCTTTTTTTTATGCGAACCTGTGCTGTAGGCAGGAGAATCGTGCAAAGGTGTCGAACC
>CAZYJK010000085.1:6246-8400 GCA_964647865.1 uncultured Veillonellaceae bacterium
TGAAAGGTTGTGACTCCTATGACCCCATCGAGACCTCTCGGGATGTACAGCGAGAGCTATCTGATCATGTGGGCCCTCATGCTGGTCACCTTTGCCATTTTCGGCAAGGGCGTCTACGACCGGTACCGACTCTGGAAAGTCGGTGCGCCGGAAAAAAGGCCGGAATCATGGTCGCAGGGAATTGGCCGGTTCATCAACAACTCGCTGTTGCATCTGCGGATCTTGCGCGAAACCGTACCCGGACTGATGCATTTACTGCTGTTCTCGGCATTTGCCGTCTGCGCCCTCGGCACCTTGTCGGTGGCGATTACCGAAGACCTCAACATCCCGCTGTTTTACGGCTGGTATTATCTTATCCTTTCCCTGGCGATGGACATTCTCGGCTTCGCTGCCCTGCTGGGCATCGGCATCGCGTTTTGGCGCCGCTACATGACCACGACGCCGGGCCTGGACAATCAGATGACCGACCTGGTGTCGCTGATGCTGCTGAAAGGGATCTTTGTCACGGGGTTTCTGCTGGAAGGCTTGCGGATCGCGCTGATGGGCGATCCCTGGTTCATGTGGAATCCGGTCGGCTGGCTGGTGTCACTGCCGTTCGCCGGCATGGCGAAACCCACGCTGAAAATGCTGCATGTCTCGACCTGGTGGATTCATCTGTTCCTTAGCTTCGGATTCATCGCCTATATCCCGTATTCGAAGTTCTTCCATATCCTGACCGGCCCGCTCAATCAGATGCTGGCCAAGGACAAGGCCTGCACGGCGCTGACGCCGATTGACATGGAAGATGAGGCGATCGAGCAATTCGGTGTGGCCCAGATCCAGCAATTCACCTGGAAACAGCTGCTGGACGGCGATGCCTGCATCCGCTGCGGTCGCTGCGAAAATAACTGCCCGGCCCATCTGACCGACAAGCCGTTGTCGCCGAAAAAGCTGGTGCAGGATCTGAACAATCATTTGCATGCTCAGGGACCTGCCCTGCTAAAGGGCGAGATCAAGGAAGAAGACGCCAAAATGTTGGTGCCGGACGTGATCGAGGAAGAAACGGTCTGGGCCTGTACGACCTGCGGTTCGTGCGAGACCCAGTGTCCGGTATTTGTCGAGCATGTGGAAAAAATCGTCGATATGCGGCGCAATCTGATGATGATGGAGAGCAACTTCCCCCACGAGGCCCAGGCCGTGTTCAAGGGCATGGAGAAGTACGGCAATCCGTGGGGCATCGGTCGCTCGGAAGCCGATTGGCTGCAGAAGGAACTGGCGGTGACGCCGCTGGCCGAGAACAACGAAGTCGAGTATCTGTATTTTGTCGGCTGCGCCGGCACGTTTGACGAACGCAACCGCAAGGTGACCACGGCGGTAATCAAACTGTTGCAGATGGCCGGCGTGTCGTTCGGTATCCTCGGCAAAGAGCAGAGCTGCTGCGGCGACTCGGCCCGCAGGCTGGGCAACGAATACCTGTATCAGTCGCTGGTTGCCGCCAACGTGGAGCAGTGGCAGGGCTACGGGGTGAAGAAGATCATCACTTCCTGCCCGCACTGCCTGAATACGATCAAGAACGAGTATCCCCAGTTCGGCGGCCAGTTCGAAGTGGTGCACCATTCGGTGTTGCTGGCCCAGCTGCTGGCAGCCGGCAAACTGAAACCGAACAAGCCGATCGAGGCGAGTTGCACGTATCACGATTCTTGCTACCTCGGCCGCTACAACGACATCTACAGCGAGCCGCGCAACGTGATTGCCGCGATACCCGGCCTGAAAGCCACCGAGATGGAGCGCAACCACGACAAGGGCTTCTGCTGCGGCGCCGGTGGCGGGCGGATGTGGCTGGAAGAGCTGATCGGCAAGCGGATCAACGTGGAGCGGACCGAGCAGGCGCTGGCGACCGGCGCGAACCTGGTGGTGACGGCCTGTCCGTACTGCCTGACGATGATCGACGACGGAACCAAGACCAAGAATGTCGACGAGACCGTCAAGACCAAGGATATTGCCGAGATCCTCTGGGAGAGCGTGCAGTAAGCGCGGACGCGAGGGGACAGGCAAAGGCGAAGCGAGAATAGAGAGGCCGTGGGGAAGCTGGCAGCGCCAATTTCTCCACGGCCTTTAGTTTTTGATTTTTCAGGATGGTTTTGCTGCGAAAAGTCTCTTCTGCGGAGACGTTGA
>CAZYJK010000086.1:0-8325 GCA_964647865.1 uncultured Veillonellaceae bacterium
GCCTGCTGCATCTATTCTTTTTTTCGATGATTGCCGTCAGCGTAGTCAACAGCATCGGCCTGATGTGGGTCGGCATCGAACTGACCACAGTCGTCACCGCGCTCCTGGTCGGCCTGTACAACCGGGAAACCGCGCTGGAGGCAGCCTGGAAATACCTGATCATGGGCAGTGTCGGACTGTCCTTCGCGCTACTGGGGATTATCTTCATCTATCTTTCCGGCAGTTTCGTCTTTGGCGACAACCCCCAGGCCTTGCACTGGACGGTGCTGGTGCAGATGGCAAAATGGCTGAATCCCCAGTGGATGCTGGCCGGATTCGTATTTGTGCTGATTGGGCTGGGGACCAAGGCGGGGGTGGCGCCGCTGCATTTTTGGCTACCGGACGCCTACAGCCAGTCACCTGCGCCGGTGAGCGCCGTCTTGTCCGGCGCGCTGCTGAATACCGTCCTGTACGGAATCTTGCGCATCTATGTGGTGGCCAACAGTGTGCTGCCCGGCCAGATCGGCCAGTACCTGATATTTTTCGGCATCTTTTCGATTGCCGTATCGGTGCCGTTTCTATTGGTCCAGCGGGACCTGAAACGCCTGTTGGCTTTTTCCAGCGTCGAACATATCGGCGTGATCTTGCTGGGGGTGGGTATCGGCGGTCCGTTGGGGATATTTGGCGCGCTGCTTCACATGTTCAACCATTCGCTGGTCAAGTCGCTGTTGTTCATGGCGGCAGGCAACATCCAACAAAAATATCATACCCGGCAGATTGAGCGGATCAGCGGAGCGCTGGCCAGCATGCCTGTCACCGGCAAGGTGTTTTTGCTGGCTATTTTGGCGTTGGCCGGTTCACCGCCGTTTAGCCTGTTCGTTTCGGAAATCACGATCATGATGGCCGGGTTCAAGACCGGGCATATCGGCGTGACTGTCCTGTTTCTATTGCTGATGGCGCTCATCTTTGCCGGCATGGTGTATTATGCCTCACGCATGGTTTTTGGCGCGGCGCCGGCCGGTATGCCGGTGCGAGAAGTCGACGCCTGGTCGACGGCCGCTTTGTTCCTGCCGCTGGCGATCATCGTTGTGTTCGGTGTGTATGTACCATCCGCATTCAGTGAGGTGTTGCACAAAATCGCGGTTGTTCTGCAGGGAGGCTATTGAGGATGGAAAAGAACCGTCGCCTGTTTATCAGCCGGCTCAAACAAACCCTGACCGGCAAATATCTGTCGGTCGATGAAATCAGTGAACAGGAAACCGAATTTCTGGTCTGGAAAAATCAGCTGCCTGAGGTTTGCCGACTGATGTTAGAACAGCGCGGCGGACGTCTGTTTACGATGGTAGGCAGCGACGAACGGGGTTGGACCGGAACCTTGGCGCTTTACTACGTGTTTGCGTTTGACAAGACGCAACAGTTTGTCACGATGAAAACGCTGATCAGCGAAGAGGAACCGACGTTTCCTTCGCAAGCCGCCGAGTTTCCGGCGTTCAACTGGTATGAACGGGAAGTGAAGGACCTGCTCGGACTGCGGCCGCAAGGGCATCCCGATCCACGACCGCTCACGCTGCATGGCGACTGGCCGGAAGAAATCCATCCGCTACGCAAGGAGTTTCCTGCCGGCGAATGGGTGGCGCGGGTCGAAAGCCGCGAAGCGTTTATGCGCTATCAGGGGCAGGATGTGACGGAAATCCCGGTGGGACCGATCCATGCCGGAATCATCGAGCCCGGCCATTTCCGGTTTGGTGCGGTCGGCGACACGGTGCTGCATCTGGACGCCCGTCTGTTTTATACGCACCGGGGACTGGAGAAAATCAGCGAAGGACAGCCGCTGGCCAAGGCTTTGTTTATCGCCGAACGCATCTGCGGCGTCTGCGCGCTGTCGCATGCGGTAGCTTACGCCCAGGCGGTCGAAAGCGCGGCGGCAACCGAGGTTCCCCTGCGCGCCCGCTATCTGCGCACTTTGTTTTTGGAACTGGAGCGACTGTATAATCACATCGGCGATGTCGGCAATGCCTGCGCCGGGTTCGGCCTGGCGGTGGGCATCAGTCAGGGGGCGCGGCTACGCGAGGAGTTGCTGCAACTTAACGAGCGGATTGCCGGACACCGTTATCTGCGGGGGATCGTTGCCCTGGGCGGAATGCGGAGAGATCTGTCCGCGGCTGAATTTGCCGATATATTGCACACGCTGAACCGGGTCGAAACTGAGTTTCAGGCAATCGTCGAGATTATCCTGTCGCATGATATCGCAATCAACCGGATGCACAACACTGGCGTCCTGACCCTGCAACAGGCTGTGGATTTGGCGGTGGTCGGCGTGGCGGCGCGGGCCTCCGGTCGAGATATCGATGTGCGGCGGGACCAGCCGTATGCGGCTTACGACCGGCTGAAGTTCAGCGTGCCGGTGTATCCCGAGGGCGACGTGCTGGCCCGGATCCGGGTCCGTATCGACGAAGTGACGCAGTCTTGCCATATCGTAAGGCAGGTGTTGGCGCAGATCGAGCCCGGCCCGGTATGCTGCGAACTGCCGCCGATAGCGCCGCATCGTCGGGGCATCGGCTGGGTCGAGTCGTCGAAGGGCGAAACGGTGCATTGGCTGTTGGTCGGTACGGACGAAACGGTCGACCGCTACCGGGTTCGTTCGGCGACGTTCAGCAACTGGCCGGCGGTGCCGCTGACCGTTCCCGGCAATATCGTGCCTGATTTTCCGCTGATAAACAAGAGTTTTGAGTTATGTTACGCTTGTTGCGACCGTTGAAAAAACAAGATTGCCTGGCAGGAAGGAATGAAACGGCATGTTTGAAATCATCCGGCGAATCTGGCAGACCGGCGTTGTGACGCAGGAGCCGCTGGCGCTGGCGGCGCCGCCGCGTTATCGCGGCAAACTGATTATTGATCAGACTGATTGCAGCGGCTGCGGCCGTTGTGAAAGCATATGCCCTGCTGGAGCGATCCGGCTTCAGCCGGAGTCGGACAGCCACAAAACGGGCGGTCAGAGGATTGAAGTGTCCTACGGAAAATGCGTTTTTTGCGGTCTTTGCGCCGAGGCCTGCCCTGATGGCATCATCCGACAAAGCCAGGATTATCGCCTGGCCACCAGGCAAAAAAGCGAATTGTTGCAGTATGGCGGGTGAAGGAGGACTGAAGGTGTCGGAGCTATCGGAACAGGAACAGTTGCAGGGCGAGGAATTGCGGCGACGGATCCGTGACCTGCTTGGCCGGTCACTGCATATAAGGCATGTCGATTCCGGCTCTTGCAACGGCTGTGATTTTGAGATGTCGACCCTGACCAATCCGGTCTATGATGTGCAACGGTTTGGCATAGATTTTGTCGCCTCGCCGCGCCATGCCGACATGCTGATGGTCACCGGGGGAGTGACCCGGCATCTGGAAGAGGCGGTACAAAAAACTTATAATGCAGCGGCGGAGCCGAAACTGGTGCTGGCAGTGGGGACCTGCGCCTGTGGCGGCGGGATTGTCGGTCAGTCTTACGCAAGTCGCGGCGGCGTGGACCAACTGTTGCCAGTGACGGTTTATATCCCAGGTTGTCCGCCGCGGCCCCAGGCGTTGATCGAAGGGATTTTACTGGCGATTGACCGCTGTGACCATCAACTAAAGCCGGATAAGGAGTGATTGAGCGTTGAACCGACAGTTGCAGGAATTCAAGGCTGATTTTTTCAAAGTATTGGCGCATCCGATGCGGATAAGGATTCTGGAACTTCTGGCTGGCGGAGAAAAAAGCGTCAATCAGCTGCAGGCCGCGCTGGGGGTGGAAGCGGCGGCGGTATCGCAACAGTTGGCGGTGTTGCGCAGCAAAAGCATTGTCGATGCAAAAAAAGACGGGACAAAAGTGATCTATTCGTTGCGCGACCCGATGGTCGTCGAGTTGCTGGAAGTCGCCCGCAAGATATTCAACAATCATCTCATCACCACCATCAACATGTTGAGTAATTTCAGCCTCGACCAGACTGCCGGCCAGGCGAACGATAAACCGGAATGAACAAAAAAACGACGTCTTCGATTGAATCGAAGACGTCGTTTTGCGATGCGCCAGTGTTATTGAATCGCCTGTTTAGCGTCAAATTTGACGACAGTGCCTGCGGGAATCACCGTGCCAGGAACTTTTTCCGCCGGTGCGGCCAGTGTGCAGGAAGCTACGTGGCCATTCGGATAGTAACTGATCGCTGCATCGGCTTTGCAAACCGCTTTGCCGACATGTTTGTCCTCAGGCAAAGTGCAGGTGTCGAAGCTACCGTTCGGGTGGAAGGAAGCACGGGCTTCCACCTTGCAGCTGCGGTTCTGGTATAGCGGATAAGTGTAGCTGCATTCCTTGACTTTGCCGTCCGGATGCAAGGTGACCGATTCGCCGCCGAGGGCGGTTCCCTTGCCGCGCATATAGATCGACTCTACCGGAGTGCAGAAACGGACTTTGCCATCGGGATAGAAGCCGATCGGTTTGTTCTTTTCACAGCTGAATTCGGTTACATAGACTTCTTTGGTGGCTGCCGTTGGGACTTTTTTCTCGACGGTCGAAACGCATTGTTTCAATCCTCCGTCGGGATAGAACTCGGCAACGCTGTTGACGGCGCAAGTCACGCCGAGCAACGGCGCCTTCTTCTCTACCGCCAGCGTGCACAGGGCCGGGGTTCCGTTGGGATGTAGCGCAATCGTTTTGCCATCGTCGCAGACAATGCCCATCGGATCAGGGTAGTTGCGGTCAACGGCCAGGGTGCACTGGGTCACGTTGCCCTGCTCGTCCAACATGATCGGTCCGCCGCTCAGGCAGGAGATGTCAGCGACCGGAACCGTCTTGTTTTCGGTCAGAACACATTTTTTGAGCGAGCCGTCCGCATTTTTTTCAATCGTGTTCGCTGCGCAGGAAACCGATCCGATGGTCTTGACGGTAACTTTCTGCGACGGCGGTGCGTCGTTCTTTGCTGCGGACGCTGTGGGCAGCGCTAAGGCTGCGGACATTAAAAAAGCCAGGACTGTGATTTGAATTTTTCTGTGGGTCACCTAAAAATAGCCTCCTTTTGATTTTGAGATTTGATCCACTTATATAATTCGCTGCGATGACAGATTCTCCTTCCGTTATTTCCTGAGGGGACAAGAAAAAACTTAGGTATTTATTGACATTTCATATATGAATAATATAATAACAATAAGAAAGTATAATGAGCTGAAATTCAAGGAGGCGAAGAGATGTCGTTGCCGCATGCGATTCTCGGACTGTTGTTGGACCGTCCGATGACCGGATATGATTTGAAGTTGCTGTTTGACAAGGAGCTCAATTCATTCTGGCCGGCGCAGATGAGCCAGATCTATCGGGAGCTCGGCACGCTAGAGGCCAAGGAGCTGGTGGACTCGGAAATCGAAGTCCAGGAGACCCGGCCGGATCGCAAGGTGTATACGATTTCCCAGGCCGGCAAGCAGGTTTTCGGCGAGTGGATGAACCGTTTTCCTGCTTCGCTACTCAGCCCGTCGCGCGATGAATTCGCCTTGAGGGTGTTTCTCGGCGGACGCTCCAATCGTGAAGAAATGAAGTTCCAGCTGCGTCGGTTCATCCGGGAAAAGCAGGCGGAAATCGCCACGCTGACTAATCTGGAACGCAACTACGAATCGGCGGCTAAAAAGAATTCCGAGCAGGCGATGTACCGGCGAATGACGCTGCGGCGTTCCAATATCGTGGCGGAAGCATTGGTGCTGTGGGCGGAAGACTGTCTCGAGGAGCTGGAAAAGCAGGGGTGAGGAGGCGGCTGAAATGCGCAAAGGCTTGATTGAACGTTTTTACGAGGCAGCGAGCATCCAGCGCTGGAACGATCATGTGCGACCGTTCGAGCTGACCGAACTGGACAAGCAGGCCCATAAGATGATTATTTCTTACGTTCTGGCGAAGTTTGAGCAGACGGAGCGCGGTAAACAGATCGACTGGAATCTGTTGATCGAAGGCGGCATGTTCGAATTCTTGCAGCGGGTCATGCTGACGGATCTGAAACCGCCGGTCTATCACCGCCTGATGCAGACAAAGCGCAAAGAACTGAACCGCTGGGTGCTACAGCAACTCGACCCGGATATCTGCGAAATACCCGGCGGGTTTCGCGACCGATTCGTCGCCTATTTCGAGGAAGAAGGTCATGCGGTGCTGGAACGGCGGATTCTGAGGGCATCGCATTATCTGGCGACCAATTGGGAGTTCAAGATCATATACAATCTGACCCCGTTCATTTATGGCATTGAGCAGACCAAGGAAGAACTGGAAAATCAGATTGAAGATCATTATGATCTGCTCGGCGTGCAAAAACTGCTGCTTGGCAAAAAAGCCTTCGGTTTCATTGATTTTTGCGGCCAGCTGCGATTCCAGCAACGCTGGGCGCAGACGCCGCGTGTGCCAAAAACATCTGTTCTTGGTCACATGCTGATCGTGGCGATGTTGTCGTATCTGTGTTCGGTGGAGATGGGGGCCTGTCCGCAGCGGGTCATCAACAACTACTACGGGGCTTTGTTTCACGACCTGCCGGAAGTGTTGACCCGCGACATTGTCTCGCCGGTGAAAAGTTCGGTGGCGGGGATTGAAGAAATCATCAAGGAGTACGAAAAAGTTCTGGTCGACGAAAAACTTTTGCCATTGTTGCCGGCTTCTTGGCACGAGGAAATTTATTATTTCATCGAGGATGAGTTTGCCAATAAAGTGAAGATTGACGGAGTCATTCACAAAGAGTTCAGCAACGAAGAGATTTCTGCCCGCTTTAATGCGGCGGAGTTCAGTCCGGTGGACGGCAAGGTGCTGAAGATCTGCGATCATCTCGCGGCTTATATCGAAGCCAGTCTGTCGCTACAACACGGTATGCGGTCGCAGCATTTGTCCGATGCCTGCCAGCGCCTGCACAACATGTATCGCAACAAGGTGGTTGCCGGAATCAACTTCGGCCAGTTGTTTGACTGTTTCGAGCCGAAATAATCGCGAAAACGAATTTCGCAATAAAAAGGACCGACTTCCGATCCGGATTTTCCGGCGGAAATCGGTCCTTTGCTTTTGGCGGGCGGGGATCAGGTCCGGTACTGGTTCACGTCTTCGCTGAAGTGGCCGATGACCACCTTGAAGTCGACAATGCGAGCCATCATGTCCTGCAACTTTTCGTTGTAAACCTGAACGGCTGCGCTGACTTCCTCGCTGGCGGCCGAATTCTCTTCCGAAATGGCGGCCAGATTCTCGATTTTGCCATAGACCTGGTTGAGGCCTTTCATCTCGGTTTCCAGCTTGTTGATCATATCGACGATGTTTTCGGCTACGAGATGCACGTTCTGGATGTGCCGCTTGTTGCCGGTCACGACATCGGACAACTGCTTGGCCTCCAAAGCCAGCACGTTGTATTCGGTGTCGATCATCGACACGACGCTGTTGATGATGTCCATCAGCACTTTCAAATCGACGGAGATGCTATCGGAATGATGCTGCGACTGTTCAGCCAGTTTGCGGACCTCTTCGGCCACAACGGCGAAGCCGCGGCCCTGTTCGCCGGCCCGGGCTGCTTCGATGGCGGCGTTCAAAGCCAGCAGGTTGGTCTGGGCGGCAATCGCCGAAACCATCGCGGTGATCTCGTTGATGCGGGTGGCCTGGGTCTCGAGGTTTTCCGCCGATTTTTTCACATCGGCGAATTGGCTCATGCTGTGTTCGAGCTTCTGACTGGATACCTCGACATCGCTGAAGCCCTGGCTGATTTCCGAAACGGCCGCTTCCAGGCGGCTTTTGTTTCTGTCCTGTTCACTTACGACCTGCTTTAGTGTGGCCAGGTTGCCGTTGAGGATGGCGACCGACTCGGTGGTGCTTTCCGCCTGATGCATCGCGGCGGAGGCCACGTCGTGCACGACGCCGGTGATTTCATTGGAGGTGGCTTTCATCTTTTCGGCCAGTCCATTAAAGTCGTCCGCATATTTGTTCATTTCATCGGCGATTCCCTTGAAGCCGACAAATTCGCGCTTTAAGCGGGTCTTATACTCGGACAGCCCTTCCATGATCGCTTCGAACTCATCGTTTGATGTGAACTGGGTTTCCATGAAATACTGCCGTTCCTGCATGGTCTGGATTTCCTTCAGTACGCTTTGGATTGGCTGTAACAATAGCATTGATGCAACCAGCGCTGCGGCGCCGCCGGCCAGCGCACCCCAGACCGGCGCAGTCAGCCCGATCGCCGGCAGGACGATCGATACGCCGACACCCAGCAGCGTCGAAAGCAAGGCGATTTTGACAGCCACGCTACGGAACATGCCGAGGGAAAGCGCCCGATTCAGTCCGTGCGACACGGTGTTGCGAATCGGCTGCGGGAAGCGGATTTTGATTTTCATACT
>CAZYJK010000087.1:0-8249 GCA_964647865.1 uncultured Veillonellaceae bacterium
TTTGCCGAAACGTTGGTGCAGACCTTGCGCTCGTTCAGTCTGCATGCAGGGTTGACCAGCCGAAAGCAGGACTTTGTGGTGTATATGAAGGAAGGCAATGCGATCACATCTTTCCTGGGCATCGTCGGCGCACATAATGCGTTGATGGAGTTTGAAAACGTGCGGATCGTCAAAGGCATGCGAAACCAGGTGAATCGCCTGGTCAACTGCGAGACCGCCAACCTGGCCAAAACAGTGAACGCAGCGGTGCGCCAGGTGGAGTTGATTCGCTGGATTGCCAGTCAGCGGGGAATCGCCTCGTTGCCCCGGACGCTAAGGGAAGTGGCGGAACTGCGTCTGGCAAACCCGGAAGCAACGTTGCAGGAATTGGTCGATGCGTTTGACGGCAAGATCAGCCGTTCGGGAATGAGCCATCGGCTACGGGCGCTCGAGCGTTTCGGCGAAGAACTGCAGGCAGGAGAAGCGCAATGAGACGCCGCAGTATTGTATATTTACTGGTATTGTTAGTGGCGGCATTTTCGGTTCTGGCGTGGCTCGGTTCCGCCGGCTCGGGAATTCCGGTGCTGACGTACCATCATATCGGTTCAGGCAACGGCTGGCTGTATGTGAGTGAAGCCGATTTTGAACAGCAGCTGGTTTATCTGCGCGAACGCGGCTATACGACGATCAGCGTGGCGGAGCTGGCGGAAGGTCTGTCCGGCCGGACGAAGCTGCCGGACCGGCCGATCGTGCTGACTTTTGACGACGGATATGACGACAACTATCAGGCGGCGTTGCCTGTACTGCTGCGACAGGGAATGCGGGCCAGTTTTTTTGTTGTGACAGGAAAAATGGGGCAACCGGGTTATCTGTCCTGGCCGCAGGCGGCCAAAATGCGTGATCAGGGGATGGAGATCGGTTCGCACACGGTCCATCATTATACATTGACAGAGATCAATCTGAAAGAGATGGAACGCGAATTGCGGGGATCGCGGCTGATGCTGGAAAGCAACCTGTCGATAACGAAGGCTGTTTTTGCCAATCCGTTCGGTGAAACCGCGCCGGCGGTGGTGGCGCTACTGGAGAAAACCGGCTATCAGGCGGCCTGTTCCTCGGTGGTCGGACTCAACCGACCGGGTGAAAACCTGTTCATGATCCGCCGGATGAGCGTGCCGCGTCCCAAATTCGGCTTATGGGACTTCCGGCTGCGCCTGTGGTGGCTGAATATGCTGGACAGATTGGAGTTGTAGGGCTATGAAGAGAGTTGTCGGACTGCTGCTGAGCCTGATGCTGGCATGGACTGGCACGGTGGCTGCAATGCCGCTGAGCCTGCGGGATATGGCGGATGTCTTGCCGGAGTGGCCGGTGACCACGTCGGAAGCCGGTGGCCTGTTCGTTTTTTCCGATAGCCCGGAAGAGTTTTTTAGCGAGGGGATTCTGTATCAGGACCAGGTCAAAGGCGATGCCCGCCTGTTTTTTCATCACGTGAACGGGACTCCCGATAAAAAACGTGTGGTGGTGCTCCTGACCAACCACGGCGACAAACCGGCCAAGATCGAAGTCGCCCGTTATGGCGTGAGTAAGCCGGACCATGATTATCTGCGTGCCGGTCGGGCGATCCAGGCGGATTACTTCAAAGGCGGTAAACCTTTTAAACTGCAGGTGGCGGCGAAAAGCAGCGTACTGCTGCAGGAGCAGAAACTGGTTCCGGTTTTGCCGCCGATGGCGATCTCAACCGGCATGATCGATTTTCACAGTGACCAACCGTTGCAACTGACAGTCGCCGCAATCGGCGAACAGGGCGATCCGTTGGCTTCAGTCAAAAACCTGTTGGTGTTGCCGCCCGGCAATCCGCATCTGCGTGGAACCTTTCAACGCGCCGACCGCCTGATGCTGGGCAAGCGGCCCTACGACCCCGGCCAGGACGGAGCGGTGTCGGTGACGCTGGGCGATGGTGAACTCGACCCGTTTTTGACCGGCTGGGATGCGACCAATCGGCTGGCAGTGAAGAATGCCGGCAATTATGGCGTGGTATATCGTGTGTTGCTGCCGACGACCGGCAAAGGAAAGATCCGTTGCTACTTCAACCCGCGCGGCGGGGTTTACGCCGGTTGGCTTCGGGTGAAAACGAAAGCGGAGAGCCGGATGGTGGGTACGCCGGCCAAGGGAATCTCTTTCGGACATCAGACATTGGCCGACTTTGAATTGTTGGCCGAATTTTCGGCTGGGGAATCGCTATGGGTGACTTTTTCACCGCCAGGCGCTTCCAATCTGCCTGTGCGGCTGGTGCTGATGCCGGCAAACTGAAACGGCACGGCAAACCTATTGCCTGTCCTGGCAAAACGCGATAAAATAACATATATGATGAACCGGGGAGGGAAAGATACTATGGGAAAACACATTCAAACAATCAATAATGCTCCGCTGACCAAGACTGCGTTGACCGGCGGTTGCGGCGAATGCCAGACTTCCTGCCAGTCGGCCTGCAAAACTTCGTGCACGGTGGGAAATCAAAGCTGCCAGAAGTGATTCCAGCACCTGTCATTGCGTAGATAGCAAAATTTTTTTGGCGCCCCTGGTGAATTGCTGCCGGGGGTTTGCTTTTGTCGGGGGAGAATTTTCATGGATATTCATAAGTTTATTGTCAACGGGGAATATATTTTACTGGACGTGAACAGCGGTTCGGTACATGTGCTCGACCAGGTCGCCTACCGGATCCTGGATGTTTTTGACGGGGCGAACGATGCGGCGATCATCGCGGAGTTTGCGGCTGAATTTGGCGAAACAGCGGTACGCGAAACCTTGGAAGAATTGCATGAACTGATGGCGGCCGGACAATTGTTTTCGGCAGATGCCGAGATTCCACCGGTTTTTGCCGCCAAGCCGATCGTGAAATCGCTTTGCCTGCATATCGCTCATGACTGTAATCTGCGTTGCGGCTACTGTTTTGCCTCGACAGGTTCGTTTGGCCATGACCGGGGGCTGATGTCGCCGGAAGTCGCCTGCCGGGCAGTCGATTTTTTGCTGGAGCATGGCGGTAGCCGAAAACATGCGGAAATCGATTTTTTTGGCGGCGAACCGCTATTGAACATGGCGACGGTCCGGGCGGCAGTCGCGCATATTCGCAAGCGTGAGGCCGAAACCGGCAAGATTTTCAATCTGACGCTGACAACCAACGCAGTACTGCTCAACCAAGAAAATCTCGACTTTTTGAACCAGGAAAATATCCAGCTGATTCTCAGCATTGACGGGCGGCGGGAAGTGCATGACCGGATGCGGCCGTTTGCCGGCGGCGCTGGCAGTTACGACAAAGTGCTCGCCAATATGCACAAGGCGGTCGATTCCCGCCAGGGCGCCAATTATTACGCACGCGGCACCTACACCGCTTACAACCTCGATTTTGCCGCGGATGTGCTGGCGCTGGCCGATGAAGGTTTTGGCCGCCTGTCGGTGGAGCCGGTTGTCGCCAAAGATGCGCCGTATGGGCTGTGTGAAGAACAATTGCCGGAACTGTTCGCGCAATATGACCTGCTGGCGGCGGAATACCTGCGCCGGCACAGGGAAGGGAACGGGTTTGACTTTTTCCATTTCAACGTCGACCTCGAGAACGGACCTTGCCTGACCAAACGCCTGAGTGGCTGCGGCGCCGGGCATGAATACTATGCGGTGACGCCGGAGGGGGACCTGTATCCCTGCCACCAGTTCGTCGGCCGCGATGACTTCAAAGTCGGCACGGTATTTGCGGGAATCGACCAACCGGATTTGTGCGATGAATTCCGTCAGGCGCATGTGTTGACCAAACCGGAATGTCGGCGTTGCTGGGCCCGTTTTTATTGCAGCGGCGGTTGCCATGCCAATGCGGAGGCATTTCATGGCTCGATTCACCAGCCTTATGAGCTGGGTTGCGAGCTGCAGAAAAAACGTCTGGAGTGCGCCATTGCGGTGCAAATCGGCTTGAAAAGGATTGCGGCCGACAAAAATTAACAAAAGGATTTTAATAAACTGTTGTCGAAATATTACGGATATGCAAAGAACGATGCTTGAGTGAACAGAAAGGGGGATTTGGATGCACCTTGACATGGGATTGAACCTGGACCTGTCACAGAAGCTTGTCATGACACCGCAGCTCTGTCAGGCCATCACGATTCTCCAACTGTCTGCGTTGGATCTGGCGGAACTGGTGCAACAGGAATTGTTGGACAATCCGGTATTGGATCAACTGGATTTGCCGGTCAAAGACGTTGTATTGCCGGTGACGCCGGAGGTTGCGCCTGCACCGGCGCCCGACTATTTCGACTGGGCCGAGTATTTTAGCGAAGGCGGCAGCCGCGGGATGTATACCCGACAGGACTCTGGCGAAGCGGAACCCCGGGACGTCGCCGCCTGCGGCATGTCCTTGCATGAACATCTCGAACTGCAGCTCGATTTTTGCAACCTGAGTCCGCAGCAGCATGTACAAGGTCGTTATTTGATCGGCTGCATCGATAACAACGGCTATTTCACCGGCACGTTGGAAGACGCGGCGGCGGCGCTGAATTGCTCCCAGGAGTCGGTGGAAGCATTGCTGTTGTTGGTGCAGGGTTTTGATCCAGCTGGCGTCGGTGCGCGCAATTTGCAGGAATGCCTGCGGATTCAGCTGCGGCAGCGCGGCGTACAGGACCCGCTGATCGACTGTTTGATTGATGAATATCTGGAAGCGGCCGCTTCCGGTCGATACGCATGGATTGCCGCCAAAATCGGCGTGACGGCCGAGGAAGTTCGCAAGGCGATGCAGCTGATCCGGACGCTGAACCCCAAACCCGGTTCGGCGGTATCGGCGGACGGGCCTTGCAGCTATGTCGTGCCGGACATCACGGTGCGAAAAATCGACGGCGAATATCTGATCCTGATCAACGATACACAGGTTCCAGGTCTGCGGGTAAACCCTTACTATAAAAGGATGGCCAAGGAAGCGGACGGTGATGCACGGCGCTTCATCGAGGGCCGGATCGGCAGCGCGCTTTGGCTGATCCGCAGCATTGAGCAACGCCGCCAGACGCTGCAAAAAGTGATGCAGACGATTATCGAAGTGCAGCCGGACTTCTTTGATAAAGGTTCGCGACATTTGTTGCCGATGACGATGAAACAGGTGGCCGACCGGGTCGGGGTGCACGAATCCACCGTGAGCCGGGCGACTGCCAATAAATATGTGGCGACGGCGCATGGCCTGTTCAGCCTGAGATCTTTCTTTTCCGCCGGCGTTTCGGCTGTCGATGGCAGCACGATGTCGGCAACCCGGGTCAAACGGGAAATCCGTGAACTGGTGGCAGCGGAAGACCCGCTGCATCCTCTGAGCGACCAGGCGTTGACAGAACAACTGATCAAAAAGGGTATCGCAGTTTCGCGGCGCACGGTTGCCAAATACCGTGAAGAGCTGGAAATCATGCCGTCCTGTCGCCGGAAAAAATAAGGAGTGCGCTTTTGAACCAGCAAAATGAATCTTTACAATGGCTCTGTACCGGCAACGTGATTCCGGCCTGCCGCAACGAGGAAGAGTTCGCTTGTGCGCTGCAGCTGCCTCAGGCCCCCAGTCTGATCAGCCTGTTCGGCGATATCAACAGTTTGCCGGAGCTGATCCGGCGGGCTGATGAAGCCGGAAAACTGCTGCTATTGCATTTGGATCTGGTGGGCGGCATCGGTCGCGACCGTGCCGGTATCCAGTTCCTGGCCAAACTGGGACTCAAGGGACTGATCACAACAAAGCCGCAGCTGGCCAAGATGGCTCGCCAGGAAGGGTTGCGGGTGATTCAGCGGATGTTTCTTGTCGATTCCGAATCGCTGAAGACAGGAATCAGTCTGCTGAAAGGCTTTCGTCCCGATGCGATCGAGGCGTTGCCTGCTTCGACGCCGGCCAGCGTGCTGGCCGAATTGAAGGCGGCTACGGATGTGCCGATTTTGGTTGGCGGTCTGGTCCGTTCGCAAAACGACGTGACGCAGGCTGTGGCGAACGGGGCCTGTGCGGTGAGCACCAGCCGACGTGATTTGTGGGATATGGGCTGAAAGCGGGGATAATGATTGACGAACGGCCGGACGCGGCGTACAATAGACTTGTCGGAGTCTTAGAGATGAAGAGATGGTCCTGGCGCGTTTATGTGTTATGCACAAAACGGGTCGGGGCTATTATTTTTTGCCTTGCAGAAGTAGGGGAGGGGAACCGATGGAAAAAACTACGGCGGTGATTATCGGCGGCGGCGCTACCGGCGTCGGCATCTTGCGCGATTTGTCGATGCGTGGGGTAGCTGCGGTTTTGCTGGAACAGCGCGATCTGGCTTATGGGGCGAGTTCGCGGTTTCACGGGCTGCTGCACAGCGGCGGACGTTATGCGGTAAAAGATGCGGAGGCGGCGCGGGAGTGCGCCGTGGAAAATGCGGTGTTGCGCAAAATCGGCCGGCACTGTGTGGAGTCGACGACCGGCTATTTTGTCCGGTTGCCGGAAGACGACCCGGCCTACGAAGCAAAATGGGTGGTGGCCTGCCAGGCGGCGGGGATTCCGGTCGAACCGGTCGACTTGGCGAAGGCGCACCAGCTGGAGCCGCATTTTAGCGAGCGGGCGGCGGCAGTGTACGAGGTTCCCGATGCGGCGATCGACGGTTTCCGTCTGTGTCGTCAGAACGTGCTGTCGGCGAAGCGTTACGGCGGCCGGATGATGAATTATACCGAAGTGACTGGTATTGAACAGCAAAACGGCCAGGTAACCGCCGTGAAAATCCGCAACACGCTGACTGGTGAAACCGGCAGTATCGAATGCGATATCGTTGTGAATGCGGCGGGTTCCTGGGTGGGACAGGTCGCCGGACTGGCCGGTATCAAGATCAATGTCATTCCGGACCGGGGCACGTTGATCGCGTTTAATCATCGGTTTACCGACCGCATCATGAATCGGCTGCGGCCGCCGGCCAACGCCGACATCTTCGTGCCGCACGGCTCGGTGACGCTGCTTGGCACGACTTCTTCACCAACGGAGCGGCCTGACGATTTTACGCCGACGACAGAAGAAGTGCTGGCGCTGATTGAGGAAGGCAAGCAACTGTTTGACGAGTTGCCGCAGTACCGGCTGTTACGTGCATATACCGGAACCCGGCCGCTCTACTGCGCCGATCCGACTGCAGCCACGCGGGAAATCTCGCGCAATTTTGTGATTCTGGACCATGCCAAAGAAGGGCTGGACGGGCTGATCAGCATTGTCGGCGGCAAATTGACCACTTACCGTTTGATGGCGGAAAAAATCAGCGATGCGATCTGCGCCAAGCTTTCGTTGCAAGCGCCCTGCCGAACGGCGGAGGAAGCGTTGGTCGCCGATATTACGCCGGAATTGATGCAGCAAGCCAAACAGTTCTTCCCGGCTGCCGGGGTGGAACTGGCCGCATCGCGGTTGGGTCCGGATCTGGCTGCGACCGTGCAGCGGATTCAGGCGAATCCGGCGAAAAAGGAACTGGTCTGCGAATGCGAGCTGGTCACGCTGGCTGAAGTAGAAACCGTGGCGCATGACGACACGACGTTCACGATGAGTGACATTCGCCGCCGTACCCGAATGGGGATGGGAACCTGCCAGGGCACTTATTGCGGATTGCGCGGCCTCGGCATGATGGTTGACAACGATTTGGCGCGGGGGATGACGACGGAAAACCTGCTGCGCGAATTCCTCGAAACCCGCTGGAATGGAATCCGGCCGATCCTGTGGGGGCAGCAGATGCGGGAAGTCGAACTGACCCGGGGAATATACGGGGCGGGACTGAATATGGACGGGGCGGTGCCAGATGAAACAGAATGATGTGATTGTAATCGGTGGCGGACTGGCCGGTTTGTTTGCCGCCATCACCGCAGCCAAGCGGGGCCGGCAGGTGATGTTGGTGACGAAAGGCGTCGGCGCGATTGCGATCGGCGGCGGTTCGATCGACGTGCTTGGTTATGATGCGCAAGGTGTTCCGGTCCGCGACCCAGTAGCGGCGATGGACGGTCTCGCAGCGGATCATCCGTTCGCGATTCTCGGTCGGCAACGGGTGGAGACGGCTGTGCAGTCGTTTTTGGACTTGTGTGCGGCCGAAGGCTATCCCTACTTGGGAGACCTGCAGCACAACCAATGGATTCCGACGGCGCTCGGCCGGCTGAAGCCGACCTGCCTGACGCCGCTATCGATGAACGCGTCCAGCCTGAAAACCGCAACAGATGTTTCGGTAGTGGAGTTCGAAGGACTGAAGGATTACTGCGGCCGGGTGATGGTGGACGGATTG
>CAZYJK010000088.1:0-8171 GCA_964647865.1 uncultured Veillonellaceae bacterium
ATGTAGGGAAATACCAGTGTGTGCCCATGTTCGGTCATCAAGTCGATGCCTGTGTAGCTGTTGTGTGCGGCGTCGAAGAACAGCGGGTGCTTGCTGTAAGTGCCGCTAAGCACGATGGCGGCGATTACGCCGCCCAATAAGGCGAAATTGACCAAACCGGCGATACTGATTTTTTCTTTCTTTTCCGCATCGCAGTCAGGCGACTCGATTTGGACCGGCTCCTGGCGGTAATAATGGGAGTCAATGGCGTAATAAGTGATCAGCAGTAGTGTTGTGCAGAAGACGAACGGCCAGAACAGTTTCAGCGTCCAAAAGAACGGCACGCCATGCAGGAAACCGAGAAACAGCGGCGGGTCTCCGAGCGGGGTCAATGAGCCGCCGATATTGCTGACCAGGAATATGAAAAAGATGATGGTATGCATTTTGGTCTTGCGAAACTCGTTGGCCCGGATGATTGGCCGGATCAAAAGCATCGAAGCGCCGGTCGTGCCAACCAGACTGGCCATCAACGTGCCGATCAAAATCAGTACGGTGTTGAACAGCGGGGTTCCTTTCAGCGAACCGCGCAGGACGATGCCGCCGGAGATGATGAACAACCCTCCCAGCAAGATGATGAAAGGGATATAGTCGATGACATAAATGTGCAACGAAGCGTAAAGCGCTGATGAAATGCCGAATAGAAACGTGTAGGGCAGAAAAAAGGCTGCCGCCCAGAACAGGCTGACCTTTGCCTGGTTATGCTCCCACCAATGGAGGTTTACCAAGGGGCCGAGCGCGATTGACAACAGAATCCCGATGAAAGGGATGACCATCCAGATAGGAATCGAACGAGCGGCATCATTGCCACCAGCGGCAAACGTGGTGGCATGCAGTTCGGGAACCAGCAATAATCCCAACAGGACCAACAGTGAAACTTTGAAATAGCGGTGGAACATGGAACTGAAAAATGCTTTCAATAGAATATCCTCCCCGTTATTATGTATTACTTGCCCTGATTGGCATGATAGCAAGGATAGGTTGTGATGGGAAATAAAAAAAGCTTTAGGAGAGGGTGTGAATCCTCAGCAAAGTTTTTCAATGAACCGGCCTATTTTTTTAGTTACTTTATTCTTACATATACTATTCAAGATAGCAAGAGTATTTTCCTGCAATTCACCAATACCTCCGTCAAAATGGCGGAGGTATTGGCGCGACGAGAAAGAGAATTTCTGTAGGTTAGCGGAAAAACACGAATGTCAGCGCGGCAAAAGTCGGAATCAATATGGCGATCGACCAAATCATGTAGCCAAAGAAAGACGGCATTTTAATCTTGTTTTCTTCGGCAATCGACTTAACCATGAAGTTCGGCGCATTGCCGATGTAAGAGTTGGCGCCCATGAATACCGCGCCGCAGGAAATCGCCAGCAAAATTTGTTCCGGCACGATCCCCATATCGGTAACAACGCCGGATTTTGCCCCCAAGCCGACAGCGACGCTGAGGAAGGTCAGATATGTCGGGGCATTGTCAAGGAAACTGGAAAGCGCTCCGGTGACCCAGAAGAATTGCCAGGGCTGGGTGACGCCGAGTGCGGCGCCTTGGGACTGGAGAATCGCCATTGGCGGAATGATCGTCAGGAAGATGCCGGCAAACAGGATGCCGACTTCCTTGATCGGACCCCAGGTGAAGTGGTTGTCTTCGCGGACGCCTGCCGGAGTCAATTTCAGCGATAGCAGTCCCATCAATACAATGAAACCATCGCGCAACAGGTTGATATACGGGAAAACCAGCGTATGCCCATGCAGGGTCATCAAACCGATGCCAGTATAGCTATTGTGCGTCGCATCAAAGAACATCGGTTCCTTGCTGTACACGCCGCTCAGCACGACCGCGGCGATTACGCCGCCCAGCAGTATCAGATTGACTAACCCGTTGACGCAAATGTCTTCTTTCTTAGTATCGCAGCCGCAGGGAATCGGTTCGCGTAGTGCGGGTTCCTGACGATAAAAGTGGGTGTCGATGGCATAGTAGGTGATCAGCAGTATAATCATGCTCATCAGGAACGGCCAGAATAGTTTCAGTGTCCAAAAAAATGGCACGCCATGCAAAAAGCCGAGGAACAGAGGCGGATCGCCGAGCGGCGTCAAGGACCCACCGATATTGCTGACCAAGAAAATAAAGAAGATGATGGTGTGCGCCTTAGCTTTGCGGAACTCATTGGCCCGGATGATCGGCCGGATCAGCAGCATCGATGCACCGGTCGTGCCAATCCAGCTGGCTAGTAGCGTGCCGAGTAAAATCAGGCCCGAATTGAACAAGGGGGTTCCTTTCAGTGAACCGCGGATGATGATTCCGCCCGAGATGACGAACAGGCTGGCCAACAGGATGATGAACGGGATATAGTCGATGATGTAGACATGCAGCGAATAGTAGATTCCAGAAGAAAAATCCAGCAATAATGAGAAAGGCAGGAAAAAAGCCGCAGCCCAGAACAGGCTGACTTTTGCCTGGTTATGTTCCCACCAGTGGACGTTGACCAATGGGCCAAGTGCGATGGACAACAGGATGCCAACGAACGGCATGACCATCCACACTGGCAAAATCTTGCCAAGATCGGGCGCTTCGCCAGCTGCCTCGGCGGCCAAAGCAACTGTATCAAACGCAGGAACCAGGAACATGCCGAGCAGGATCGTTAGCGAGAGGACGAAACACCGGTTGAACGCAGAGAAACAGGATACTTTCAATTGATACTCCCCCTTAAATCACTGGAACCGTAGTTGGGCAATCAGAAATTTTGCCCGGTTCTATTTTGCACAGACTCCTCGTACCGAATCTGTGAAGTGAAACAAAGCATCAACAGTAAGAGAAAAAATTCACAACGTTTATGTATATTGGCTATTTTCAGGATAAATCCTGCTGAATTTTTCTTTGAATACAGAATACAAACCGGTTTATTTAGTTTTCTTCCAGATGTCTGCCGAAAAATCGAGCTGATCTTGCCGCAAGTCCCACATATCATGAAACAGTCCCTGTTGGTTCAGTAATTCAGGCAAGGTTCCCCGTTCGACAACCTTGCCGCAGTCCAGCACCAATATTTCATCCATCGCTGCCAGGGTATCCCATTGATGCGTTACTAACAGCACGGCACGATCCTGGCGGAGCAACGGCCCGGCTTTGGCGAGCAATCGCCCGGACAATAGCGGATCCATACCGGCGGTCGGCTCATCCAGTAGTAATAATGGCGGGTTTTTTAACAATAACCGGGCCAGTGACAGGCGCCGGCGTTCGCCGCCGGACAACCCGTGGCCTTCACTGCCAAGATCGGTGGCCAGTTGCTGGGGCAACTTACGGATCGCATCGGCGAGAAAAACCTGTTCCAGGGATTGCCAAAGCTCTCCGTCGGTTGCGGCGGGGCGGACCAGACGCAAATTATCGGCAATCGTCGCATGAAACAGATGGTCGTGTTGCAGCACCAAGCCGAGGCAGTTGTTTCGCTGAGAAGCTGCAATCTGATATAGATCATGACCGTTCAGCTTCAGCAATCCTTGCTCTGGCGGCTGCAGTCCTGCCAATACCGATAGCAAAGTGCTCTTTCCGGCCCCGCTGGGACCAACCACTGCGATATGTCTGCCGGGAAACAGGCGGAGACTGACTTGGTCAAGAACCAAACGCCCACTCGCGGAGTAGCGGCAACTGATATTCGCCGCAGTAAGCCGAAATGGCGGCGATATCTTGGCAATCGGCGCCGTGGCGGCGACTGGTCGCGGTGGCGGCAGTTCTATCAATCGGCTGATGGAATCACGGATTTCTTCCACATAGCGAAACATGGCCGCTAACGGAAAAAATGCTTCAAAGCTGCTTTGCACCAGTAGCGCCCAAGCCGCAAGGAAAACTCCTGCCAACTCGCCGCGTTCCACCATGGCGACCAACAGGGCCAGTCCGGCGATTAGGGTTGCTTGGGCAATGAACTGGCCTGACGCATCACAGCTGGCAGCAGTAGCTTGCGAAGCATGGGCGGCGCGGATCAATCCGGCGTTTGCGGCGGCGAAGCGCTGCCGCAGCAGGCTGAAAGCGTCAAACACCGCTGCATCGCGTATACCGCGAACATTATCCACCACAGCGACGTTAAAATCCGCCCGTCGCAGGGCAAGCATTTGCCGGGAGCTCTGTCCCTGTCTGAAAAAAAACCAGGGGATAAGGCCGCCCAGCAGAAGCACGCCGATCAATACGATCAGACTTAGTTTCCAGTGCAATACGGCCGACAGGACAGTCATTGCGAACAAGCTAACAAGCGCGACCAACAGCGGAATGATGAGTCGTACCGGTAAAAATTTCAGAGTTTCCACGTCGGCGACCATCCGGCTGAACAGATCGGCGGCTGCGTACTGATTCAGTTCGGTAGCTGTCAATGGTTCGAGTGAGCGGAAGAAGCGGACCCGCAGCGAGGCTAACAGCTGCAAAGCGGCATCGTGTCCGCTGTAACGTTCCAGATAGCGAAAAAACGCCCGGCTCAGTCCGAAAAATCGCACGCCGACGATTGCTGTGGACAGGGCTGCCAAAGGAGGTTGCAGCGCGGCCAGCGAAAGCAGATAGGCCGAAGTTGCCATCAAACCGACATTGGCAGAGATCGCTGCCAGGGAACAGGCGGCTGAGAGGCAAATCGCCGGCCAGATTGGCAGCAGTAGCGTGCGAAAAATGACTAGCATGGCGTGACAACTCCTGCTTCGATCAATTGTCCATCGTGCAGAGTAAGAACCCGATCGGCACTCCGTGCAGTGCTTAGCCGATGTGCAATCACCAAAACGGTACGGTTCTTTTGGAGTTCGCGAATCTCTTGCTGAATTGCGTTCTCGTTGCGCGGGTCAAGCGAAGTCATCGCTTCGTCCAGCAATAACAAGGGAGCGTCACGGAAAAAAGCCCGGGCAATGGCGATGCGTTTTGCTTCGCCACCGCTCAGACCACGACCACCTTCGCCGATTACAGTATCGTAACCGGCAGGCAATTGTTCGATCCAGTTCTCCAGACCTGCCCTGGCAGTCGCCTGTTCAAGCTGCCCCGGACGGGTTGGCGTGCCAAAACTGATATTGTCACGCAATGTCCCCTGGAACAGATGGGGAAATTGGGGAACATAGGCGATACAATTGCGCCACTGCCCAGTTGGCAAGGAAGATAATCGTTGCCCGTCAATCCGAATTTCGCCGGAGTCGGGATGGATGAATTTCAGCAGTAAGTCAAACAGAGTGCTTTTTCCTGAGCCGCTCGGACCAATCAACGCAACCTGTTCGCCGGGAGCAACGGCGAAGCTGACGTTTCGCAGCGCTGGCGGCCGGTCTGCTGAATATGAAAAACTAACATTATCAAACTCAATGGCTGGCGGCTTATGAATCGGCGCGTTCGCCGACTCGATGACAATCGGTCGGTCCGCTGCAGCAGCAAGCAGCGACTCGATGCGTTCAGCGGCATTGATTCCGGCCAGACCGGCATGGTAATGTGCGCCGAGTTGCCGGAACGGCAGATAAAATTCCGGCGCGAGCAGCAGAATGAATAATGCCTGCTGAAACGCCAACTGTCCGAACAGCAACTTTAGACCGACAGTAACGGCAATCACGGCTGTACTGAGCGTGGTCAGCAGTTCGAGAGTCAAGGCTGACAAAAAAGCAACACGCAAGACTGAAAGCGACGAACTACGCAGTTTGTCGCTGAGCCGGGTGATTACCAACGTCTGTTCTTCGCTGCGGCCCCAGGCTTTTAAAGTGGATAGCCCGATCAATACGTCGAGAAAATGTCCGCCGAGAACTTGCAACAAATGCCATTGTCTGGCCTGGATTTGTTCGGCCCAGCGCCCGATCAGAATCATAAATAAGGGAATAAGCGGCGCAGTGACAAGCAAGATGAACATGGCGGTATAGTCAAGCGAGAACACGATGACCAGCATGACCGGCGGAATCACCAATATGTAGCTGAATTGTGTCAGATACTTGCCGCAGTAGTCATCGATACCATCCATGCCATCGCCGAGAAGTTGCAACACTTCGCCGGTTCGCTGGCGGGGAACGGTCGCGGGTCCCGATGCAAACAGACGAGACAATGCTTGTTGCCGCAAGGAGGTTTTGATGGCTGCGGCCAGTCGAAAGCCCAATTCTTCATTGGCCCGGTGTGTGAATGCCTTTCCCAATGCCGCTGCAAGCATTGCCGCAAAAAGCGGCATCAGATCGACCAGCGGCGACCCCGACAAAAAAGCTCCATTCACAATGGCGGCAAAACAGTAAGCCTGCACGATGATGCACAGACAACTGACGCCGCTGACAACAAAGAGCCCAGCCATAAGCCGGGCTTGTGAACGAAGCTCTTGCCAAAGCAGTGCCTGGAACATAGCGCCTCCAGATTAGTATTCCAGATGCTTGCCGGTGATTCTTTGGCGGAACACCCAGTACGACCAGGCCTGATAAGCCAATACTACAGGGACAAGGATGAAAGCGGCGACCGTCATCAGTTTGAGGGTATAGGGGCTGGAGGCTGCGTTATGGATCGTCAGACTCCAGGCCGGATTGAGCGAAGACACGATGAGACGGGGAAACAGACCGAGGAAAAAACCGGCAGTCGTAAGCAAGATGGTCAGGCCACTGAGCAGGAAGGCCCAGCCTGAGCGGTTCAGTCTTATCAGTCCATAGGCTGCCAGGAATGTGGCGATAGCCCCGCACAAGGCACCGCCGGCGGCCGCACTTTTAAACAGGTCCGTTTTGGCATAGGTCAGACCGACCAAAGCCAGACAGGACAAAGCGGCAACCATGCCTGATGTCAGAGCGGCTTGCCGGGAACGGACCCGCAATTCGCCCTCCGTTTTCAAATTGAGGTAAATTGCGCCGTGAAAAATGAACACAAACAGGAAGGCAACGCCGCCAACCAGCGTATAGGGACTCAACAAGTCGAAAAAGCTTCCGACAAAGTGCATTTTAGCATCGATCGGTACGCCCTGAATTAGGTTTGTCACGGTGACTCCCCACAATACAGCAGGGATGACGCTGCCAAAAAAGATCAGCCAATCCCAGGTTGCCCGCCACTGGGGGTATTCTTCTTTGCTGCGGAATTCAAAGGCGACGCCGCGCCCGATCAGGGCGACCAACATCAGGAACAGCGCCAGATAGAAGCCGCTGAACAGCGTGGCGTAAACATGGGGGAAGGCTGCGAACATCGCTCCGCCGGCCGTAATCATCCAGACTTCATTGCCATCCCATACCGGTCCGATCGTGTTGATCACAATCCGTCTTTCCAGGTCGGTTTTGCCCAGAAAGGGCAACAAGGCGCCAACTCCGTAGTCGAATCCTTCCAGAAAGAAAAAGCCGATGAACAGAACCGTCAGCAGAATGAACCAGATCACGTTCAGTTCCATAGTGTCGCCTCCTTTGCCGCTATTGCGACATTGCCGGAGTTTGCCTGTTCAGGGCCCTGACGGGCGAATTTTTTCAAGAGATGAACGCCGACTACTGCAAGCAGGCCATACAGAACCGTAAATCCGATCAGCGAGGTCCACACGGCGCCGGAAGAAACGTTCGGCGAAACGGCTTGTTCAACCCGTTGCAGTCCGAATACGATCCAGGGTTGTCGTCCCATTTCAGTGACGATCCAGCCCGCCGAGTTCGCCAGGTAGGGAACAGGCAATGACCAGAAGATGGCCCGTAACAACCAGGGATTTTGCTCCAGGCGATTTCGCCGCAACTGGAAGAAAGCGAATGCGGTTAGCGCCAGCAACCACATCCCGGCGCCGATCATGATCCGGTAACTCCAGAAGACGGGAAAAATATCCGGCACGTAATTGCCGGGACCGTATTGCTGAGCATATTGAGCCTGCAACTCCTTAATCCCCTTGATTTCACCATCAAGAGAACCGTGGACCAATAAGGAGAGCGCACCGGGCACGCTGATTTCCAGCGAGTTTTGTTGCTTGTCCTGATCAATGGAAGCAAACAGGAGGTAGGGCGCGGGATTGGCAGTTTCCCACAGCGATTCCATGACTGCCAGTTTCATCGGTTGCGCTTTGGCGACGTGCTGGGCTTGCAGATGCCCGGTGCCTGCCGCCAACAAAGAGGCGATCAGGGCACAGGTCAGGCCGATACGCAGCGAGGTTCGGAAGAACTCGGGCTGATTTTTCCGCAGCAGATGGTAAGCGCTGATTGCCATGACAAAAACTCCGGCC
>CAZYJK010000089.1:0-8165 GCA_964647865.1 uncultured Veillonellaceae bacterium
CGATAAATCAACAGATCAAGCATGTGAGCTTCCACAGATGCGTCTACGATCGCAATATCTATTTCGTTATGGACAATGTCGACAACACGCGTAACTAATTCCGTACTGCCGGTAATGGCGCTTTCACCCGGCTCCAAGTAGACTTGAACGTCATAGCGGGATGCAAATTCGGCAAGTTTTTTGCTAAAGTCATCTACAGGATAGCCTTCCTTGGTGAAGTACAGGCCGCCGCCCAAACTGACCCAACGCATCTGTTTGAGGATATCCCCGTAACAAGCGCCGATCTGGTCGAGTTGCTGGGAAAATGTCGCCAGATCATCGTTTTCGCAGTTGTAGTGGAACATCAGCCCGCTGAGTCGCGGAACCTGCTTCTGCAGCAAATTGAGATCGACCACTCCGAGTCGCGAATAGCGTCGTGCCGGGTCGGCCAGGTCGAAATGCGAACAACTGAAGCCGGGATTGACCCGTAGCCCCAGAGGCTTGTTCTGAACCAACGGGTAATAGGTTTCCAGTTGCGAAACCGAATTGAAGATGATTTTATCGGCAAAACCGGCCAAAGCGCGGATATCTTCCGGCGAATACCCGACACAATAGGCGTGGGTTTCACCGCCGAATTTTTCGTGTCCCAATCTGGCTTCGAACAGGGAGCTGGAAGTGGTGCCATCCATATACTGCCGCATCAAATCAAACACGGACCAGGTGGAAAAGCACTTTAACGCCAGCACAGATTTAGCTCCCGACTGCTGCCGAATCTGCTGCATAATCTGCAAGTTGCGCAGCAAGCGCTTTTCGTCAATAATATAGTAAGGGGTTGATAGTTGCATCGAAAAACTCCTGAATTTTTATAACGGAATTAATCATAGCAAAAAACCCCCCGTTTGTCGATAAAGGGTAGGCTAAATCGCAGAATGATAGGAGACAATAAATGGAGCTAAATAATGTGCTTTTCGCTTTCGGCCTTACGCTGTTGGCGGGAATATCGACCGGTATCGGCAGTGCATTGGCGTTTTATACCAAACAGACGAATAAAAAATTTCTGTCGGTGGCACTCGGTTTTTCCGCCGGAGTGATGATTTATGTGTCAATGATAGAAATCTTTGCAAAATCGCGAGCGGCGTTGGAAGTTGTTTATGGGCCTACGGTCGGCTATTGGGTTGCAACCTTGTCGTTTTTTGCCGGTATCGCAATAATCGCGCTGATTGACAAATTTGTGCCGAGTTTTGAGAATCCCCACGAACTGAGGGACGTTGAGGAAGCGGGGGAGAGAAAAACAAAGGATCCGGCTTTGCTACGGATGGGGATGATGTCGGCTCTGGCGATCGGGATCCACAATTTCCCGGAAGGCTTGGCGACCTTTGCCAGTGCGATACAAAATCCGACACTCGGCATCAGTATCGCAATAGCGGTGGCGATTCATAATATTCCCGAAGGCATCGCCGTTTCAGTGCCGATTTATTATGCGACCGGCGACAGGCGCAAGGCATTTGCGTTCTCGTTTCTGTCGGGACTGTCCGAACCGGTCGGCGCGCTTGTCGGTTATTTCCTGTTGCGTAGCTTTTTTCACGACGGAATGTTTGGCGTGATTTTTGGTGCGGTGGCGGGAATCATGGTGTTTATTTCCTTGGACCAATTGTTGCCGACTGCGCAAAAGTATGGCGAGCACCATTTGTCGATTTATGGACTGATTGCAGGGATGGCGGTCATGGCGATCAGTTTGCTGCTGTTTGCCTAAATGCAGGAAGCGTCGATTTCTTGCCGAATCAATTAATTGATAGTAAAGGATAGTAAGGAGGTCAATGACACCGGATGCGCTGTCCACAATGCAATGAAGAACTATCCGGCACCGGCGTTGATTGCGACCGTTGCGGCAACAAGGCTGTAGAAGTAAAGGTGTTGCGGCCTGATGAACGGGATGATTTTCAAGGTCTGACGCTCCAACAGGGAGAAGATGTTTCAGGCCGAAACGGTTATGCCGCCGGTCAGTCCGGCGATTATGAATATCGTAGTGAAGGACCGGGCCATCGCGTGTACGTGCGGCAAGTCTCGTTGGGGTCAAAACCGTTTGGTTTTCTGACGAAACTGATTGTTGTCGCACTGATTTTGTTTTTTGTCTTTATCGCCCTGCCGGTGGCGTTGATATTAATGGCGGTATTTAGTTTGGTATGGTGGTTGATGCGGCGTTAGAACGGTCCATCGTCATTATAGGTCGGTCTGGTTTGATTCCGTAACAAATGGATTGCTTCCTCGGCCTGCGCAAGCAGGCTTTCTTTGTCATTCGGCAAGGTACCGGCAAGCGGCAACATGTTGGACACATGGTTGCTGCGAAAGATACAGGCGGACTGCATATTGAGATGAGTCACCAGCTCTTTGAGTTCGACAACGAACTCGAACGGGGAAAGCGGTTGAAAACGGCCGGCGTCCGCTTCGGCGCGCAACGGGGTTCCCCGGTGCAGCATCAAGGTGAGTGCGCTCAGCATGGTTGGATTGATCGCACTGGCTACTCGGGCGCTATTTATGGCGTGTTGACGGGACAAAGCGCGACCGCCCAGTCCGAGAATCAACATCGCCGACAGTTTCATTCCGGCTGCGAGGACCTTTTGTCCGGCAGCGATCATTTGCTCGCTGTCCGCGCCTTTTTGCGCCAATTGCAGGACTTCGTCATCACCGCTTTCTATGCCGAGATATATCATCTGCAATCCGGCCTGCTTGAGCTGGAGCAGGTCTTCCGGCGATTTGCGCAGGATGTCGAGTGGACCGCCATAGCAGGTTACCCGCGCGAGTCTGGGGAAATGCAGCCGCAGCAGTGCAATGATTTCGAGCAATTTTTCTGTCGACAAGACCAGAGCGTTGCCATCGGCAAGGAATACCCGCCGCAGGTCGGGATAGCGTCTGGCCGTATTGCGGATAATCGTTTCGATTTCTGCAATCGGTCTGGTCCGGAACTGCACGTCGCGATACATCGAACAGAAGCTGCAACGGTTATGCGAGCAGCCGATGGTAGCGCGCAGAATAAAACTGTTGGCTTCGCTAGGCGGACGAAATACCATTCCTTCAGCATTGTCAAACATGAGGAACGCCTCCGTTCTGTTGTGAAATCAGTTTTTCCTTTAATTGCAGGTAATGTTGGGTAAAGTGGATCGGATTCTGCGCTTCGCGGTGATCAAAGCCGAAGGCTCGTCGACTCACTGCCAATACCGGCGGTGCCTGAATCCGTTTGGCAACCCCCATACCGGTATAAAGCCGCCACCAACGTTCGAGATCGCTGATAAAATCGCTGACGGAGGGAAACAGTCGCGACGGCAGACCGGGTTCGCAACCGATATTTTCCTCCAAAGTGCCGTTGGCGTACCATTGAAGCAGGTCTTCGGGGGTGGCGCGTTGCCAGCGTTCGACAAAAGAGCGGAACAGATAATCGTGATAAGGATAGATTAATGGGTCGCCTTTTCCGGCATCGACATCCTGTTCGGCAGATAGTTCAGCGCTAGGTACAATGCTGAATACCTCAGCCGGAATGACTTCTGCGGCGAAGATTCGTTGATTCATATACTGTCCCAATGCGTAGACCTGATGTTTCCACAAGTCGGCCAGCGCAGCCAAGAACCCTGATTCATCACCGTACAATGTGCAATACCCCACTGTCAGCTCGCTTTTGTTGGCATTACAGGTGAAGGCGCCGCCAAAAGCTGCCGCAGCCGCCGCCAGTATGCGGGATGAGCGGTCACGGGCCTGGACGTTTTCCTGCATGAACGGCGACAGCGCCAATCCGGCCGACTCCATCTGCCGGAGCGTCAACTCGACAGATTCTCCGATCGGGATGTCGACGCAACGACAGCCGAGGTTTGTCGCCAATCGATGGGCAAGATTGATGGTGGTGCTCGAATTGAAACGACTCGGCATGTTGATCAGTAGCAGATTTTCCGGCCCGAGGACATGTGCGTACAATGCTGCCGCAACTGCGGAATCGATGCCGCCGGAAACGCCGACCACGATTTTTGTCAGGCCGGTTTGTTGCAAAAACCTTCTTACGCCGAACTCCAGACAATCAAAGATGCTGTCGATGCCAATGTCATTGGGGACAGCAACTTGAGACGATTGCGAAGGGTGGATGAGTTCTTCCAGGCTTATCGAACAGAGTTGTTCGATAAATGGTTGGCAATGCAGCAATGTTTCACCGTTGATGCCATAGGCTGTGCTGCAACCGTCGAATGTATAGATGGTTTTGCCATTGTTCTGGATGCCGACATTATTGACGTAAATCAACGGGGCGGCTGCTTCGCGGGCCATGCGGGAAAAAACCCGGTGGCGCTTGTTGTTCTTTCCTAACGTGAACGGCGAGCAGGACAGATTGATAAACAAATCGATCGGTCCATTCCGGCTGAGGACAGGTACAGGTTTCAATGCATAGTCATCGCTCCAACCATCTTCGCACAACAAACAACCGACTTGCAGAGTGCGGCCATCACAGCTGACCGGTAATGGCAGTAGCAACTGTTCGACAGGAAGAATCATTTCCTGGGCGAGTTTGCGTAGACTGCAAAAATGGCGGTCGTCATCAAATTCGCGGTAGTTGGGTTGCAAGGTTTTGATGCGGAACGGGTAAGGGAAGCCGGCGCTTTGGAGCAAAACGCCGTTTTGCGCGGTAAAAAAAGCGTTGTATTTTCGCACGCGACCATCATCGTTGGTTTTGTTCCAATCCACGCCGACATTGCCGAACATTACGCAAAGATTACCGGAAGCTTTGACAATCTGATCGCCCCAATATTCACAGTCGCGTAAAAATGCGGGTTGTTCCCAGGTGTCGCCCAAAAGATAACCGGGAATCGACATTTCAGGAAACAGCAATAGACGGGTGCTTGCTTGTCGACATTGTTCGATGATGCTGAGCATCTTGGCAGCATTCAGATCGGGCCGACCAGGCGTGATTTCCATTTGGGCAATCGATATCAACAAAAAAATACACCCCAAACTTTTGTGATCGACAGGGATTTCGTCTGGTGAACGGGAAATAATACTCTGTATAGGTAATGAGTTGCTATCGGGAAATGATTCGCCGTCTGTTTCCCGATGTCCTTTTACCATTAGCAACAATGGCTTGATTTTGAGAGGGGGAAATGAAATGGATCCTTTATACCAGGGAGTTTTGGCTGCGGTGGAACGACTGGCGGGGGTGGCGCATCGTACGCCGGTGTTGACTTCCCGTTCGTTGGACGAGGTGACGGGGAATACGGTTTTTTTGAAATGCGAAAACTTCCAGCGGATGGGTGCGTTTAAATTCCGTGGCGCTTATAATGCGATCAGTCGGTTGTCGCCTGCTGCTGCGGCGCGTGGCGTAATCACCTATTCTTCAGGCAACCATGCACAGGCGGTCGCTTTAGCCGGTCGCTTGCTCGGAGTGAAAACGACAGTGGTGATGCCGGCGGACGCCCCGGCGGTAAAACTGGCGGCTACCCGCAAGTATGGCGCTGAGGTCGTTACATACGACCGGGCGACAATGAACCGGGAAGATCTGGCAGCCAAGCTGATGGCAGAGCATGGCTATGAACTGATTCCGCCGTTCAACCACCCGGATGTGATTGCCGGGCAGGGAACTGCCGCGCGGGAACTGATTGACGAAGTGTTCAGTCTGGACATGCTGCTGGTTCCCTGCGGCGGTGGCGGACTGCTTAGCGGCTGCTCCGTATATACCCGCAACACGTTGCCGGCTTGCCGGATCATTGGTGTGGAGCCGGCGACCGCCGATGACGCGACCCGTTCCTTCAAAACAGGGACCTTGCAAAAAATCCATAACCCGCAAACGATTGCTGATGGACTGCGCACCGAATCGTTGGGGTCGATTACCTTTCCTGCGATTCAAAAAAACGTCGATGAGATGATAACGGTTTCAGATGCCGATATTCTTGATACGATGTATTATCTGTGGACCCGGATGAAAATAGTCGTCGAACCATCGGGTGCAACAGCATTGGCGCCTTTGTTTAAAGGATTATTGCCGGTTAAGGGAAAACGTGTCGGTGTGATTCTTAGCGGCGGCAATGTCGATGTGCGGCAGGCAGGCGAACTGTTCGCCAGCGTAACGGATCTTTAAACGAAAAAGAAGCCGGCCCATTATCGGGTCGGCTTCTGAAATTTGTAACCGCGTTGATCAGACTGCGTTGCCGATCTTGTCCAGTGAAAATGGGCCGCTGTTGATGACTTCGTTGGGGATGCCGGAAAACTTCCGGAAGTTCTTGTCGAACATGCCGGCCAGATGAACCGCGGCTTTGTGGTATGCCGCAGCGTCGGCCCAAGAACTTTGCGGCTGCAGGACTCCGTCGGGTACGCCGGGACAAGAGGCGGGAATCATCAGGTTGAATATTGGATGGAGTTCGTAATCGACATAATCAAGGTATCCGTCCATGGCTGCGGCGACCATCCGCCGGGTCAACTGGATGCTGATGCGTTTGCCGACGCCGTAAGCGCCGCCTTGCCAGCCAGTGTTGATCAGGAATACCCGGGTGTTGTGCTGGGCGATCTTTTCCTTTAGCAAACTGGCATAACGCATAGGGTGAAGCGGCAGGAAGGGTGAGCCGAAGCAGGCGGAAAAAGTCGCCTGGGGCTCGGTGATGCCGCGTTCGGTGCCTGCCAGTTTTGAGGTATACCCGGAGAGAAAATAATACATTGCCTGTTCGGGCGACAACTTGGCAATCGGCGGCAAAACCCCGAAAGCATCAGCTGTCAGGAAGATGACTGTGCTGGGATGAGTACCGACGCCGGGATAAATGCAATTGGGGATGAAGTGAACCGGATAAGCGGCGCGGGTGTTTTCGGTAATTTCTTCACTGGCAAAATCAACGGCGCGAGTTGCATTGTCCATGACCGCGTTTTCCAGTACTGCGCCGAAACGGACGGCGTCCCATATTTGCGGTTCGTTCTCGTGTGTAAGGTTGATGCATTTGGCATAGCAGCCGCCTTCAAAATTAAAGACGCCGTGCTCAGCCCAGCCATGCTCATCATCGCCAATCAGGAAACGATCAGGGTCGGCGGACAAAGAAGTTTTTCCGGTTCCGGACAGACCAAAAAACAAAGAGACTTCATTGTTCGACCCTTGGTTTGCCGAGCAGTGCATAGAGAGGATCCCCTGTTCGGGCAACAGGTAGTTAAGAACAGAGAAAATAGATTTCTTCATTTCGCCGGCGTATTGTGTGCCGCCGATCAAAACGATCTTGCTGGCAAAATTGATGATGACGAAAGCTTCCGAATTTGTTCCGTCCTGTGCCGGATCGGCGGTCACGCCGGGTGCGCAGAGTACGGTGAATCCCGGCTCGTTTGGAAAGGTCCAGCCGGTATCGCTGCTACGTAAAAATAACTGCTGGACAAAAATGTTCTGCCAGGCATATTCGTTGATGACACGGACAGGTAAAGTGTGACCGGTATCGGCCCCGGCGAATCCTTCAAATACGAATAACTCTTTGTCTTTAAGATAGGCAAGCGCTTTTTCAAGCAGTTTCGCAAAATTGGTTTCACTAATTTTCAAATTGTTTTCCCACCAGATTGCATCGCGAACATCGGCGGTATCGACGATGAATTTGTCATTAGGCGAACGGCCGGTGTATTTACCGGTTGTTACGCGCAATGCGCCGGTGCTGCTGAGCAGGCCTTCGCCTCGACAAACTGCTGTTTCGACAAGACGAGGAATCGCCAGGTTTACATGGACGGGGTGGCTGTGCTGCTGAAGCAGGACTTCCGCGATGTTTTGTTTCATAAAACCCTCCTGAAAAATAATTCATCAGACAAATGCCTCGGTTACAGAACAAAAGAATGGATGTGTCAGACCGATTTATCTGATTAATCAGATATTTAAATTATACACCAATCCGAAACAGAAACCAAGAGAGATTATAAAACTTGATTTGGCCTTTCGGCAGGGAAAACCAAATTGAACATGAATTATAGAAAGTATGAACAGTGTCGCATGATTTATTGAGGGGGGCCGGTTTGTGAAAGACCATGTTGAAAAGCCCAACGTCAAAACGTATCGGGTGATTATTGATTTTTTGCGACAGGGGATTGAAGGCGGCCGATTTTTTCGTGGTCAAAAATTGCCGAGCGAAAAAGAATTGTGCGAGCAGTTTGGCACCAGTCGTTCCTCGGTGCGAGAAGCGTTAAGCGCGCTTGAATACGTAGGG
>CAZYJK010000090.1:0-8101 GCA_964647865.1 uncultured Veillonellaceae bacterium
GCAGTGGCAGCGGGCAGGTGTCCTGCACCAGCGTCCACAGCCGGTCGAGCCGGTGTGCGGACTCGCGCGGCAGAAGCGCCAGCGCGCTGGCGTTGGCCTTGTCGGGCTTCACGGCGCGACGGTCGAACAGCCACACGTTGGTCAGCGAGCCGAACAGCGTGCGGCGGTAGGCGCGGGTAATGCGCTTCTCCAGGTTCTCGACGTTGCCGACGAAAACCGGGACGCTCGCGCCCTGGTCGGTGATGACATGGAACTGGTCCAGCCCCTGCTCATCGCGCCCGAGGGTCAGGCGAGCCAGGAACTCCTGAACGGCGGTGTCGCGCGCCCAGATCGAGAGAAAGACCAGGTTGCCGTTCTCGTCACCGATGCAGCCGTCGGCCATGAGGTCGGGGCATTCGTCGATGCGATACAGCGTCTTGGAAGGATGGGTGACAGGCATGGTGTTGTCCTCGAAGGAATCGGAGGCAGCACGGCCCGCCGGGGCAGTCACTGCCCCAAGGGGTGGAAGAAAACGCCGCGAGCGGCTTGGCGAAGAAGAACGACCTGCGCGTCGCAACGCACCGTAGCCTTGAAGGTCTTGGCTACCTGGGCATGCTGTCGGCTTCGCCGACGGACATGGGCCTAGCCTGCTTCAATACGTGGCGGGGGCGGGAGCAACAAACCGCTGCGCACGGTGCCCCCCTTTGGTAGGCCCTTATCGCCGGACCAAGGAACCACTTGGTGCCGAATGCGCGCCGAACCGTCGTGCCTGTTCACACGGGTCATGCCTTCTTTGGGAAGCGCTTATCGAGGAAAGCGATCAGCGCCGTCGTGATGGCCAGGTCCAGCACCGACTTGGCACGAGGCATTTGCCAGCCACGCGCGCTCATGCAGTGGTCGCCCGGCACCGCCCTACGATGCCGCCGTGAATTCCTCGATCCGAACCCATTCTTGCCGGCGTGGATTCGAACGGATGGGCAAAGCGCTAGGAAAGTGCTCCAGCTCTTACAAAATATAATGGTTCTCATGTATAATTCGCGGCGCGACAGCATGCCCACCGAAAAATTGATTGTTGCCAAGTAAATAACCCATCACTGCACGAGCCAGCCGTCGCCAGCCCGTGCCCACTCTGAACACAGGAGAAGCACTATGCTGCGAATGACCCCGGTCGCGCTGGCACTTGGTGTTGTCTGGGGTCTCGCACCTCTCGCAGCAATCGCCCAGCAAGCCCCTTCGACAACTGCCGCGCCCACCGCCCCGGTGCAGGCTGAACCCGTCTTGCCGGCGCAGATCCCCCAGAACCAAGAGGCCAAACTGCCCACGGTCACGGTGAGGGGCTCTGTCGCGCCCGGCGTGACGCCCGGCACGATCACCAGCACCACCAAGGGCGAGGCGCGTGCGCTGGAGACACCGCAGTCGATCACCGTGCTGACGCGTGAGAGACTCGACCAGACCCAGGTCAAGACTCTGGTCGAGGCGCTGGGCAGCGTGGCCGGCGTGGTGGCCGGCGATCGCGGCAACCGCGGCTTCGACGATTTCGGCATCCGCGGCGTCGACGTTGGCAGCAACCAGGAAAAGTACGTCGACGGCCTGAACACCATGCGTTCCGGCTACGTCCCGGCCGAGGAGATCTTCGGCGCCGAGCGCATCGAGGTGCTCAAGGGCTCCGCCTCGCTGCTGTTCGGCCAGGTACGCCCGGGCGGGCTGGTCAACATCGTGAGCAAGCGCCCCCGGCCCGAGGCCTTCGGCGAGGTGGGCGTGACCGTGGGCAATCTCGGCATGAGGCAGGTCACCGCGGATCTGGGCCGGCCACTGTCGGCCGACGGTCGCTCGGGGTTCCGCGTCGCCGCGCTGGTCAACGAAAGCGACGACGTGACGGACCACGTGTTCTACAAGAACAATTACATCGCCCCCTCGTTTGCCGTCGCGCTGGGCGAGCGCACAGACCTGACGATACTTACCAGCTTCCTGGACCGCGAGTTCCTGCGCAACCAGGCCCTGCCGGCCAAGGGCACGGTGCTGCCCAACATCAACGGCCGGGTGGATCGCAGCCTGTTCATCGGCGATCCCTCCTTCGGCACCGTCGAGGCCCGACGCGCGCGTGCAGGCTACGAGTTGCAGCACCGCTTCGCCAACGGCTGGAAGCTGCAGCAGAATTTCCGCTGGGAGGACTACACGATGAAGCAGCGCAACACGGCTTTCATCGACACGCTGGCCGCCGACGAGCGCACCCAGTCGCGCACCGGCAACATCCAGCACGACGACTACCGCGCACTGGCATTGGATACCTACGTCAACGGCAAGCTCGGGTCGCCGATCGGCACGCACGAGATCACGGTGGGGCTGGACCTGGGCGACAAACATGGCCGCCTGTCCATGCGCAACTGCACCTCGGCCGACCTGGGCACGATCGATCTTTTCGCGCCGACCTACGGCCGCTTCACTACCTCCACACGCTGCACCGGTGCCTTCAGCGACAGCACGCAGGACATCCGCACGGCCGGGGTCTATGCACGCGACCACCTGCGTATCGGGCAGCAACTGCACCTGACTTTCGGCGCGCGCCATGATCGTGTGACGACGCGTACCTTCAACGAAGTCAAGTCCGTGGTCTCCAGCGAACCGAAGGACTCGGCCACCACCGGCATGGTCGGCCTGGTCTGGGAAGTGCTGCCGGGCATGGCCCCGTATGCCAGCCTGGCCAACTCGTTCAATCCCGTATCCGGCGTGGACCGGAGCGGCGACATGTTCAAGCCCGAGGCCGGCAAGCAGGCCGAGATCGGGGTCAAGTTCGAACGCGACGGCGGGCGGCAAACGGCATCGGTGGCGGCCTACGACCTCAGGCGCACCAACGTGCTGACGGTCGACCCGGTCAATTCCGCGTTCAACGTGCAGACCGGCGAGCACCACATCCGGGGTCTGGAAGCCGAAGTGGCCGCCGATCTGCGCAACGGCTTCAGTCTCACCGCAGCCTATGCCTACACCGACGCCGAGGTCTCGAAGAGCAACAAGGCAAGCGAGGTCGGGCGCACCGTCAACAACGTGCCGCGCCACAACGTGAGCGTCTGGGGCCTGTATCGCGTCAGCGCCGGACCGCTGGAAGGCTGGGGCTTCGGGCTGGGCCTGCGGCATGTGAGCGAACGCACCGGTTACTCCTACGACTTCACCATCCCCGGCTACACCGTCTTCGATGCCGCCGTGCACTACCAGGGCCAGGGCTGGCGTGCCGCGCTGAACGTCAGAAACCTGGCTGACAAGACCGTCTACGGCGGCTCCTTCAGCCGCTACAATCTCGTCACCCTCGGCGACCCACGCCAGATACGCCTCAACGTGGTGACCGAGTTCTGATCATGCCTAGTCAATCAAGCAAGGAGGCAGCATATGTCTGATGCAAAGCTGCTGGAAACCAGAAAGCTGGTGGTCGACTTCAACCGGCGGCGGGTGATCGATGCGCTCGACATTGCGGTGCCGGCGGGTACTGTTTATGCGCTGCTGGGCGGCAACGGTGCGGGCAAGACGACGACCATCAACACCTTCCTGGGGTTTGTCAGACCGGCCGGCGGCGAGATTCTGATCGATGGCCAATCGCCCCACGGAAATGCCGGGCTGGTTCGTTCCGTTGTCGCCTATCTGCCCGAGAATGTGGCGCTGTATCACTACATGAGCGGACGCGAGAACCTGAGTTTCTTCTGCGCGCTGGCCGGCCTGCAGATCACCCGCGCTCGCGCGCATGAACTGCTGTCGAGTGCCGGTCTGCAGGAGCAGGCGCATGATCAGCGTGTCAGTGCCTATTCCAAGGGCATGCGCCAGAAGGTCGGGCTGGCCATTGCGTCCGCCAAACAGGCCAAGGTGATGCTGCTCGATGAGCCGACCTCCGGCCTCGACCCGAGCGCGGCGAACGATTTCGCCCAGCAGGTGCGCACCGCGGCGGAGCGCGGCATGGCGGTGCTGATGGCCACTCACGACCTGTTCAACGCCAAGCAGGTGGCGGACCGTATCGGCATCATGAAGGAAGGGCGACTGGTGGAGGCGTTCGACTCGCATACCGTCGCGCATGACGAACTGGAACAGAAATACCTGGCGCATGCGCGGGGGCTGTCATGATCGGCGCCATCCTGCGCAAGGAAGCCCTGTCCATCCTGCGCGATGGGCGGCTGCTGCTGTTGGCGGTATCGCTGTTTGCGGTGCTGCTCGGTTTCTTTCTTGCCGCGACGCAAGAGTATCGGCACATGCGCAATGAAAAACAGGCAGCGGGAGAAACGGTGCGCGCGCAATGGGAGGCGCAAGGGGTCAAGGGCACCCACCAGGCGGCACACTTCGGCATCTACGTTTTCAAACCCGAGTCGCCGCTGGCCGCCATCGACCCCGGCCTGCGCCAGTTCACGGGACAAGCGCTGTGGCTGGAGCCGCACAAGCGCAACCTGGCGCGCTTCAGCCCGGCGGCCGATCAGGGCATTGCCACCCGCTTCGGTCAGATGAGCGCCGCGTTCGTGCTGCATACCTTGTTGCCGCTGCTGATCGTGGCGCTGGCCTTCAACGCCGTCACGCATGAACGCGAGCAAGGCACCTTGCGCATGTTGCATAGCCTTGGATTGTCCGCCAGGAAACTCCTGTTCGGAAAATTCTTCGGCTTGCTGCTGGCCTTTACCCTGCTGCTCCTGCCGTCCCTCTTGATCGGCATCTTCCTGTTGTTCGGCGTCAGCAGTGTCGGTAGCGACGACATCCTGCGCGGCGTCGTGCTGGGTTTTGCCTACCTCCTGTATTACGGCATCTTTGCCGCGCTGGCCATGGCGGCATCGGCCTGGCTCAAGAGCAGCCGCCTGGCATTTTTCGTCCTGGTCGCCTTCTGGCTGTCCAGTGTCCTGGTCGCGCCGCGCGTTGGCGCCATCATGGCCGAGGCGCTGGTCCCCATCCCCAGCGCCACGCAGTTCTGGGCGTCGATCCAGCAGGATATCGAGCATGGGCTGAACCAGGATGGCGATTCGACGACACGGTTGAAGGCTTTCGAGGCGCAGACGCTCCATCGATACGGGGTCAAGCGCGTGGAAGACCTGCCGGAGGGCTTTCACGCACTCCGCCGCCACTTCAAGGACGCCTATTCCAACCGAGTGCATGCGCTGCATTTCGACCGGCTGTGGGATAGCTTCGAGCGGCAAGGGACATTCATGCGCTCCGGCTCCTTGCTGGGTCCATCCATCGCCATGCGGGCGCTGTCGATGAGCCTTTCGATGACGGACTTTTCGCAGCAAAGGCATTTCGAAAATGCCGCTGAAGCCTACCGGCAATACTTCGTCGGTCTGACCGACATGTGGGACTGGCAGCGGACCCGGGGCACGGAGGTCGGCGGCCAAGGAAGCGCTGCCGATTGGCGCAGTGTCGACCGCTTCGAGTATCGGGCGCCACCCCTGTCCTTTGCGTTGCAGGCCAGCCGTATGGACATTGCCGTACTTTTGTTCTGGGCTTTGGCCGCCGCTGTGGCTCTGCTCATTTCAGCCAGGAAATTGACGCCATGACCTTGTTACTTCGCATGGAAGGTCTGCGCTTCGTCCGCAACCCGATCAATCTATGGGTGATTGCGGCCTTCGCACTGGTGCTGATCATGGCGGCGGTAGAGGGCGGCCTGAGCGCGCGCGCATGGCGTGAGCAGGCCGCGCAGGCGGAGGCGCAATGGCACAAATCCCTTGCCGCACAACAGGCAAAGGCAGCCCAGGCAAGCATTGGCGGCCTGAACGCGCCAGATTTGTCGGCGCTCGCCGCCAACAACGCCATCGCCCCGAGCGTGCGCCTTACTGCACAGGGCGGCCTGGCCCTGAGCGTGCCTCAGTTCGATCTGCTGAGCCCTGAAATCCATATCGACGCGATCCCGCGTAGCCGCCATACCGATGGCCGCAACAGCGACCAGATCTTCAACCCGCTATTGCGCGAAATCGGCGCGCTCGGTTTTTCCACCTTGGTGGCACTCCTGCTGCCGTTGGCGGTGATTGGCCTCGGCTATGGCCTGGTTCATGAGGAACGTGAGCAAGGCATCTGGCGGCTGGTCTGCGCACAGACTCGGCATGCCTGGGCAGGCGTCTTCGCCGCGCTAGGCATACGCTTCGGCGCCGTGTTGCTGGCTGCGCTCATCCCCTCTCTGCTGGCTCTGGCCCTGGATCCGGGCGCGACGCTGGCAGCCGCCGCCTGGTGGGCGGCCACGCTCGCAGCACTGACCTTCGTGTGGGTGGCCATCGTCGGGGTATTCACGCTTTTGCCGGTATCCTCCGGCGCCGGTGCGGTGGGCATGTTGGGTGTGTGGCTGGCGCTGACTTTTGCTGTACCGGCCGGTTTGGAGTGGGCGGCGAATCTGGAACAACCCATGCCGTCGCGCCTGGCGACCGTCATCGATCTGCGCAAGGCCATGCTCCAGACCGAAGCACAGCAGTCCGAGTTACTGGCGGCCTGGTACAGAAACAACCCGGCACATACGCCCGCCGCTCCCGCCGCGAACCCGCCCTGGCAGCAAGTCAGACTGCCGCGTTACCTCGCCTTCGATGCGACGGCCCGGCCAATGATGGCGACTTTCGATGAAGTTCGTGCCAGCCATTTCACCTTCCTGGAGCGCTTGGCCTGGCTTTCGCCGGGATTGGCCGCCGTGCTGTCCGCCGATCGTCTGGCGGGAATCGACGCTCCGCGCTATCTCGGCTATATCCACGCCGTCAATGGCTTCGAGGATGAATGGCGAGCGTTCTTCGTTCCGCGCATCATGAGCAACCAGAAATTGGCCGCATCGGAATACGACACGATGCCGCGGTTTTCCCGCCAGGCAGCCATTGCCGGCAGCTCGCCCATTTCCTCCATTCTGCGCCAATTTCTGACAGGCCTTGGCTTGCTTGCCGTACTGGTTGCGTGCCGCTTCAGAATCAACAGGCTGTGAGATGGAAGGTTTCGACCCGGTAGCCATGCCCGCGTTCCGTACACCCGCTACCTGCCCGCCAGGTGCGCGCGCTGCGCCGGATCGAACCCCGGCGCAGCGCGCGCCTCGCCGCAGCGCGCGGTTCCTGCGCTGGCTGCGCAAGATCCACCTGTACGTGGGCCTGTGGGGCGCGGCCCTGGGCTTTCTGTTCGGCGCCACCGGCATCCTGCTGAATCACCGCGCGGTCCTGAATCTCCCGGTGGAGAAGGTGGTGCAGAAGAGTACCCAGTTCCCGCTGCCGGACCCGGCGCTGCGCAGCTTCAAGACGCCGGAAGACATGGCCCGGTGGCTGCAAGCCGAACTGAAGTTCGAGGGGCTGCAAACGCGCATCAAGGCCGACCCCGCCAAAACGGTGACCTGGGCCGACCGCGAGGTGACGCAACCCGCACGCTGGACCTTCAACCTGCAAAGCCCGCAGCGCGGCGTCAATGCCGAGTACTACCTCGGCAACCGCTTCATCAAGGTGGAGACGCAGGACGCAACGCCGATCGGCACGCTGACGCGACTGCACATGTCGGTCGGCGTAAGCGCCTTCTGGGTGTTGCTGTCGGACACCATCGCCGGCGGCCTGATCGTGCTGAGCGTCACCGGCCTCCTGCTGTGGTCGCGCCTGCACACGATCCGCCTGTCGGCCGTGTGCGTCAGCCTGGCCGCGCTGCTGGCCGGCATCTGGTTCATGTGGACTGCTATCTGAGATTCTCTTTAACCCCGTCGAAAGGAACATTCCTGAAAACCGCTTCACTTCCCTGATAAGGGGATGGCCCCCAGGGCATTATTGACGCGGCCATAAATTGTTGAAACGTTCTTGCGTTTGGTGCGTTGAATGAAGATGGAAAGAACAGACGCGAGAACTTTGGGAATTGAGGCGCTCAACGAGCGACGGCGGCGAGCCGTGAAGCTGCGGTTGAGCGGAATGAAATTGGATGACGTTGTCGCGCAGGCGGAATTGAGCAAGGGCACGATCATCGCGGCGATGAAAGCCTACAAGGCCGGAGGGTGGCCGGCGGTGGCAGTTGGCGAGCGAGGCCGGGGAACGGGCGATGGTCGAACGCTGACGGCCGATCAGGAGGCGGCCATTCGCCGGATGATCTGCGACCGGACGCCGGATCAGATGAAGATGACGGATAGGCGTTTTAACCGCATGAGGCCAAGTATCGCACCGCGGAAGCGCCA
>CAZYJK010000091.1:0-6375 GCA_964647865.1 uncultured Veillonellaceae bacterium
AAACCACCGCGGATCGGCATTCGGCCACGTTGGTCTGGGAAAGCCGGCCACCGCGCAAAACTTCGATGCGTTATTGCTGCAGACATTGACTGACCTGAATGAGCAACCCTTAATATTTATTGAATGCGAAAGCAAAAGGGTGGGCAATGTCTATCTGCCGGACCCTTTGCATGCAGCCATGCAGTCTGCGCGCAAGATTTTGGTTCAGGCCAGTCGCCAAACCAGGGCCCGCCGACTGATTGAAGAGTATACCGACAGCGAGGAAGGCAACAGTTCCGAAATTGAAGCCAGTATTGCATCTTTGGCAAAAAAACTGGGCAAAAAGCGAATCTCGCAATTATTGTCCGATTATGCAGCAGGGAATTTATTATCGGTTACCGAAACACTTTTAGAGGGATATTATGATCCTTTATACGGGTATGAAACTGCAGCCGCCGAGCAATTTGAACTGGTGGTGGACGGGGAAGACCTGTCAAATGCTGCCGACCTGATCGTAAAACACGTAGAGCGTCTGACGAGGGGGTAAGGGTGAGATGGACATGATTGGCAACCTGCTTGCCAGCGAGCGCAAAAAGAAGGGCCTGGAAATCATTGATGTGGAGCATACGACCGGAATCCGGGCTGCGTATCTGCTGGCACTGGAAGAAGGCCGTTATTCGGCGTTGCCTGGCGACGTATATGTGAAAGGATTCATTCGAAATTACGGAAACTATTTGGGGCTGGATGGAGCTCACCTTGTGCAGCTCTACAATGACTCATTGCATAATGAAACAGCAACTGCTCCGCCGACAGTAGCAGAAAAAGTCGAATCCTCGCGCAAAAAAAGCTCCCAGCGTCAAATAATCAGCTCGCTGATTATTGTGCTATTACTAGCCCTGTCGGCCTGGGGCCTGTATGTATGGCAAAAAGCCTCTCCTGCCGCACCTGCGACGAATGCCAAAACAAGCGCGCCTGCCGCTAAACCAGCAGTTACTCCCGCGACACAACCGACCGCTTCGATTCCGGCAGCCGTGCAACCAACCGCACTGCCTGCCACGAACCGACCGATAACCTTGCTGGCCCGCTACAGCGACCGTTGCTGGACTTCGGTGATTGCCGACGGCAAGTCGATTTATGAAGGGGTGCCGAAACTGGATGAAGTCCTGACCTGGCAGGCAGACCGTCAAATCGTCGTTAATTTTGGCAATGCCGCTGCAGTCGAACTGACTTTTAACGGACAACCGGTCGGAAAAATCGGCGAACGCGGCGATGTCGTCGTGAAAACGTTCACCGCTCCCACGGTCAAGCCGTAACGTGAAAAATAAACGTGGTTTTTTGCCGGTTTCACGTGCAGACATGGTGGACCGGGGTTGGACTGAACTCGATTTTCTGTTTATTAGCGGAGACGCATATGTTGACCATCCCAGCTTTGGTCCGGCAATCATTACCCGTTTGCTGGAGAAAGCTGGTTTTCGTGTGGGAATCATCGCGCAACCCAATTGGCAAAGCACTGCAGACTTTAAGCAACTGGGCCGTCCACGCCTGGGTGTGCTGATCTCGGCAGGCAACCTGGATTCCATGCTCAATAAATTCACCGCAGCAAAAAAAATCCGTAGCACAGACTCTTATTCACCCGGTGGCAAAGCCGGCTTGCGGCCTGATCGGGCAACAATAGTCTATGCCAACCGTATCCGCGAATGCTGGCCGGATATTCCGGTGATCATCGGCGGAATCGAGGCCAGCTTGCGCCGGTTTGCCCATTATGACTATTGGTCGGATTCAGTGCGGCGCTCCATCCTGGTTGATAGTCGCGCCGACTTGCTAATACACGGTATGGGAGAGCGGCAGATTGTTTCGATTGCCGAAAAATTGAACCAGGGGCTATCAATCCGTGAGATCCATGATGTTAACGGGACCTGCTGGTTGACAGGCGACAGGGGAGAAGTGCCGGCAAATTCGCTGGAAGTTGCTTCATACGAGCAAGTTTCTGTCAACAAGACCGACTATGCCGCGGCATTTAAGACGCAGTACCTGGAGCAGGACCCGATTCGCGGTCGACCGATTGTCCAACTGCATGGCGATCGGTTTCTGGTGCAGAACATCCCGGCATTGCCGCTTGATACGAAAGAAATGGATCGGATTTATTCTTTGCCGTACGAGCGGACCTGGCACCCAGACTATGACAGTGCGGGCGGCGTCCCGGCGATTGAAGAGGTGCAATTCAGCATCACCAGCCATCGCGGTTGTTTTGGCGCCTGCTCCTTCTGCGCCATCGGTTCCCACCAGGGGCGTATCATCCAGCAGCGTAGCCGTAAGTCGATCTTGCAGGAAGCCCAACTATTTACTCGGTTACCTTCTTTTAAAGGTTACATCCATGACGTTGGCGGACCCACAGCCAACTTTCGTCATCCAGCCTGCAGCAAGCAACTGAAGCAGGGGGCCTGTCGGGATCGCCAGTGCCTGTTTCCCAAACCTTGTCCACATCTGGATACCGATCATTCCGACTATCTGGGATTATTGCGGGAATTGCGGGCATTGCCCGGCATCAAGAAGGTCTTCATCCGTTCCGGAATCCGTTATGACTATTTATTGGCAGGAAAACACCGTGATTTTTTGCGGGAACTGTGTGAACATCATGTCAGCGGTCAGTTGAAAGTTGCGCCGGAACATGTCGCCGGACCGGTGATCGAAGCAATGCAAAAGTCTGGAAAAGAAGTGTTTCTGAGGTTTTTGACGGCGTTTCGCCAGGAAAACGAAAGATTGGGCAAAGAACAGTACCTGGTTCCATACCTGATGTGCGCCCATCCTGGCAGTACCGTCGAAGACGCAATCGAGTTGGCCGAATTCCTTCGCGATATCGGCTATCACCCTGAACAGGTGCAGGAATTCATCCCGACTCCCGGCAGTCTGTCCACGGCGATGTACCATACAGGGATTCATCCGCTGACAGGCAAATCGATCTTTGTTGCCAAGACGCCGGAACACCGGCAGGCGCAGCGGGCCTTACTGCAATTTCGTCATCCCAAGAACAGAAGAATCGTCGCGCAGGCGTTAAGCAAAGCCGGTCGCAACGATTTGATCGGCTTTGGTCCAAAATGTCTGCTCCGTCCAGAGCGTCCGATTGCAAAGACAACGTCAAAAACAGTTGTTGCATCGCACAAGCCGAAGCGACCACGCAAATAGAAAATCAAAAGGAGTAGGATTTGTGAAAATTGGGTTAGTCAGTCTGGGGTGTTCAAAGAATCTGGTGGACTCGGAGTTGATGCTGGGAGCGCTCCGCGAGGCCGGGTTCGTCGCCACCGACGAATTGGCGCAAGCTGAAGTACTGATTGTAAACTCTTGCGGTTTTATCGAATCAGCAAAGAAAGAATCGATTGACGCCGTTTTGCGGTTGGCAGAGTATAAACAGACCGGCGTTTGTCGGGTGTTGGTATTGGCGGGTTGCCTCGGGCAGCGTTATAGTGGCGACCTGATGAACGAGTTGCCGGAAATCGATGCCATTGTGGGGACCGGCGCCTGGGACCGCTTACCGGAGGCAATTCAAACCGCTTTGCAGGGAATGCGCACGATCTTTACCGAAGGCAATTCGATACTGCCTGACGCCTCGATGCCAAGGATGCGATCCACACCGCCTTATCTGGCCTATGTCAAGATTGCCGAAGGCTGCAATCACAGCTGTGCTTTCTGCGCCATCCCGCAAATACGCGGACCGCTGGTCAGCCGCACGATCGAATCGATCCGCCAGGAAGTGTCCTGCCTGGTCGCTGAGGGAGTCAGGGAAATCAATCTGGTCGCCCAGGATACCACCAGTTACGGGATTGATTTATATGGACGGCCGCGTTTGGCCGATTTATTGAAAGAACTATGCTCGGTTGAAGGTCGGTTCTGGCTGCGGATTCTATATAGCTATCCAAAGAATTTTTCAGCGGAACTAATCCAACTGATGGCAAACGAGCCGAAGATCTGCAAATATGTCGACATTCCGTTGCAGCATGTTCATGATGACCTGCTGCGCGCCATGCGAAGACCGGACCGACGCAAGGATATTGAAAAATTGATTGCCAGCCTACGCAGCGCGATGCCTGATGTCGCGATCCGAACCACTTTCATTGTCGGTCTGCCTGGTGAAACCGAAGCGCATTATCAGGAACTACGAGATTTTGTCGAGACAAAACGTCTGGACCACGTAGGGGTATTTGTTTATTCGCCGGAAGAAGGCACTGCCGCTGCCGGATTTACCGATCAGATCCCCGAAGAGGTTAAAGCCGACCGTTATGACGACCTGATGGCAGTTCAGGCGGCAATCTCGCAGGAAATCAATCAAGCCGCCGAAGGAAACACCTATGAAGCAATCGTGGAAGCGCATGACGCCGATGACCCGTCGCTGGCTCATGGCCGCACCGGCCGCGAAGCTCCGGATATTGACGGAACCGTGTATATCGAAAATGCAGCCGGCATTGCGGTCGGTGAGTTTGTAAACATTCGCATCCTACAAGGATTTTGCTATGATCGGATGGCCGAAGTCGTCGAATAGCAACTGGAGAAAGGACAGGGAGCAAGCATGATCGTTGAAATAGTCAGCACTGGCACAGAGTTGCTGCTGGGACAGATTGTCAATACAAATGCGCCATACCTGGCCCGAAAACTGAATGAACTTGGCTTTGACGCAGTTTATCAGACAACGGTTGGCGATAATCGCCGCCGCATGGCAAGTGTGTTTTCGATTGCACTCGATCGTGCTGATATCGTAATTACCAGCGGTGGTCTGGGACCGACCCAGGGTGATATCACCAAGGAAGTGTCCGCCGAGCTGTTAGGACGGGACTTGAATCTACACGAACCAAGTGTTGAACATATCCAGGCTTTTTTCAAGCGACGTCACCTGACAATGACAAACAACAACCTGCGTCAGGCAATGATGCCGACAGGCGCGATTGTGGTGACGAACCATCGCGGCACTGCACCTGGCGTGATTATAGAGCATGATAAGAAAACAATCATTCATTTGCCAGGACCGCCGGCAGAACTGGAACACATGTTCGAAAATTCTATCCTACCCTATTTAACTAATCGCTTTGGCGGACAAGGGATCATTGTATCTAAAGTGTTGCGCACTTTTGGCATCGGTGAATCGATACTGGAAGAACGAATCCGTCACTTCATCCTAGCGCAAAAAAATCCGACGATTGCTCTGTTGGCCCGTAGTGGAGAAATTCATGTCCGCCTTACCGCCAAAGCTGACTCGGAAGATACCGCCAGAGCACTGATTGCTGAACTGGAAGCTTCACTACGTGAACATATCGAGGAATATATTTTCGGCATGGATGAACAATCGCTTGAACAGGTTGTTGGTGAAGAACTACACCGCCGCGGTCTAACCGTCGCACTTGCGGAATCTTGCACCGGTGGTGGCGCAACGGCCAAATTGACTGATGTGCCTGGCAGTTCTGCATATCTGATCGGCTCTATAGTTTGTTATGACAACAGGATCAAGACAGAATTTGTCGGCGTGACGCCGACGTTGCTGCAGGAACACGGGGCCGTTAGTCAACAGACCGCAGCGGCAATGGCCCAAGGAATTCGTGATAGATTTGCCACGGATATCGGCGTTGGCATCACCGGCATCGCCGGTCCAGGCGGCGGTAGTGCGGAAAAGCCGGTTGGCCTGGTATATTTGGCTATTGCCGGTCCGCAGGGTGTCATCGTGGAAGAAGAACATTTTTCCGGTCAACGCAGCGCGATAAAAACCCGGGCGGTCAATTCCTCGCTGGATTTGTTGCGTCGATATTTGCAAAAAATAAAATAATTTCCGGCTTTCTGTTGACTATAAGAACATATGTTTGTATAATGACATTGAACCATTAAGTGTCACTCATAAAGAGGAGGCCATCTCATGGACAAAGAAAAAAGTAAAGCCCTAGACAGTGCACTACACCAGATCGAGAAGGATTTTGGCAAGGGTTCGATCTGGAAGTTAGGCGAGGCCGCGTCACGAACCAATGTGGAGTTCATCCCGACCGGGTCGCTGGGTCTGGACATCGCACTTGGCATTGGTGGCGTTCCCCGCGGTCGTGTGGTAGAGATCTTCGGCCCGGAGTCTTCCGGCAAAACAACGGTTTCACTGCAAATCATCGCCCAAGCGCAACGCGCAGGCGGCGTCGCTGCCTTTATCGACGCAGAACACGCATTGGATCCGATGTATGCAAGAAAACTGGGTGTGGATATTGATAATTTGCTGATTTCCCAGCCCGATTATGGTGAACAGGCGCTGGAAATCGCCGATGCATTGGTGCGTAGCGGCGCCATTGATGTGATCGTTGTCGACTCGGTCGCCGCGCTGGTACCCAAAGCAGAAATCGAAGGCGACATGGGCGATTCTCACGTAGGCCTGCATGC
>CAZYJK010000091.1:6475-7997 GCA_964647865.1 uncultured Veillonellaceae bacterium
GTCAAAAACAAAGTCGCGCCGCCGTTTCGTCAGGCTGAATTCGATATCATCTTTGGTGAGGGGATTTCCCGTGAAGGCAGTATCGTAGATTTGGCGACAGAAATGGAACTGTTCAACAAGAGCGGTGCCTGGTACTCTTACAAAGAGAGTCGGTTGGGTCAAGGTCGCGAAAACGTAAAGGAATTTCTGCGCAAGAATCCGCAACTCGCGGATGAACTAGAAGCAAAGATTCGTGAAACAGCAATGGGAAAACTGGTTGCATTGCCGGCGATCACCGAAGAACCGGAAGAAGATAACGAATGAAAACGACAAAACACGAAGGACCGCTGGCAACAGCGGTCCGTTTGCTAGCCCGCCGCGACCATTCCGAATATGAACTGCGCACCAAACTAAAACAGCGTGGATTTTCGATGACTGAGATCGACACAGCGTTGGAACGCGTCAAAAACGAAGGCTACCTCGATGATGAACGGATCAAAATCCGCATGATAGAAAAACTGGTGCGCGAGCAACGGTCGGGACTTCATGTCATCATTGGCAAACTGAGACTGATGGGGCTTACTGTCTCAACCGAAACCGTAAGAGAATATCTATCGGTGGACGCTGAATGGGAGCTGGCGCAAAGTTTATTGGAAAAACAAAAAGTCGACTTTGATCAGGAGAATTATCCCCGATTGGTTCGAATTCTGAACAACCGTGGTTTTTCACGCCCCATACTCAGCCGGCTGGCTGAGAAATGCCTCAAACATCAGTATTGATGCGGCTCTGAACCTTGACACTTTTTCGAAAAAGAATTACAATTAAATCGCCAATCGTGTGACCGGAAGCTGTCATGTTGTAACACGAGACAACTTGATTAAAGCAAGGTTACTTTGAAAAGCCGAGTAAGAACTCGGCTTTCCCTTACTAGTAATGATGGAGAGGAGGCAACCCACTATCGTAGAACTTATCATGATTGCCCTGGTTGCCGGCGCGGTCGGAATTGCCGCCGGTTACTGGACTCGAAAAAGCCTGGCTGAAGCGAAGATTGCTTCCGCAGAAGAAGCAGCCCGCAAAATTCTTGATGATGCACAACACCAAGCGGATGCAAAGAAAAAAGAATCGCTGATCGAAGCTAAGGAAGAAATTCATCGGTTCCGTATTGAAACGGAACGAGAGCTAAAAGAAAGACGTTCTGAAGTCCAACGCATGGAACGCCGTTTACAACAAAAAGAAGAAAATCTGGACCGTAAAATCGAATCGCTCGAACGGAAAGAAGAAGTCATCGCCCGCCGAGATGCGGATCTGGAGTCAAAGCAGGAACAGATCAACGAACTGTATGACAAACAGGTGGCAGAACTCGAGCGTTTGGCCGGATTGACCCAGGAAGAAGCCAAAACTGTTCTACTAGCTAACGTAGAACAAGAAACCCGCCATGAAATGGCCATTTTGATCAAAGACCTGGAACATCAGGCCAAGGAAGACGCTGACAAAAAAGCCCGAGAAATCGTTTCGCTGGCAATCCAGCGTTGCGCTGCCGATC
>CAZYJK010000092.1:0-3110 GCA_964647865.1 uncultured Veillonellaceae bacterium
GGTTGTAGCAGTGTGTACAAGTAGCCAAAAAGGCCAGCGCAAGGTGGATGTGGGAACGGCGATGCTGATCGCCGGACTGGGAATGGAAGGCGACGCCCATGCCGGGTTTGCTCACCGACAGATCAGTCTGTTGTCGGTGGCCAGTATCGATAAGATGAAACAGAAATGTGGCGAGCTGGTTCCCGGCGATTTTGCCGAGAATCTCACCGTTGAAGGGCTGGACCTGCCGGCGTTGCCGGTGGGGACGGTGCTGCATATCGGCGAAACGGTGCTGAAAGTAAGCCAGATCGGCAAGGAATGCCATCACGGCTGCGAAGTGATGAAAGCGGTCGGCGATTGCGTGATGCCGCGCGAAGGAATCTTTGCGACCGTCGAGCAAGGCGGCAGAATCTCGCGCGGCGACCGGGTCGAGGTGATCGGACTTGTTTAACATCGGCATCATCACGGCTAGTGACAAAGGCTCTCGCGGTGAACGGGAAGACGCCAGCGGCCGGCTGATCGCCACGATGCTGCAGGAACTGGGCCAGATCCGCAGCTACAAGGTGGTGGCGGACGATGCGGAACAGATCAGCCGTGAAATGGTCATCATGGCCGACCAACTGGGCGTCGACCTGATCCTGACGACCGGCGGCACCGGCCTTGGTCCGCGCGACGTGACGCCGGAGGCGACGCTAGCTGTGGTGGACCGGCAAGTGCCGGGAATCGCCGAAGCGATGCGGGCCAAATCGCTGGAAATCACCTCGCGGGCCATGCTGTCGCGGGCGGTGGCCGGCATGCGCAATAAAACGTTGATTATCAATTTGCCTGGCAGTCCCAAGAGCGTGCAGGAATGCCTGGAAGTGATCCTGCCGGCGCTGGAGCATGGCCTGGCGATCATGAAGGGTGAAGCGAGCGAGTGCGCCCGGCACTGAAGTGATAACGAAGTATGTATAGACAAAGGGAGAGCTGCAGCGCAAATCGGCGCGAAGCTCTCCCTTTGTTTTTTGGCGCTGAAAATGTGTCCAAACGGCTCAATTTGACAAAAAAGAAGTTCCCCAGAATCGGTTTTAAGGCCGGTGAAAAAGGGGGGCGAAGGGTGTTGTGCTGGGGGCCGGCGGCGCTTTCTGGGGGTATTTGTTTACACACGGTAGTTTTCAACTATATCGACAGGACTTCATGCAGGAGATTTCCTATCGATGTTAAATTGAATAAGAAGTGTAGCAAATTACTGCAGTAAGATTTTTGCTTGAGACAAAAAAAGTAAAACAACTGCAACCTTTAGAAAAGACAACAAGGCATCTGAAGGCGGATCAATATTGAAATGGATAATTGGTATTGGTGTGATCGTTGCTTTATATATGATGTTTGGTAGTGGCACTCCGCCAAAGCAAACTTCTACTCCTGTCCAAAGCACATATTCAACTAATGCGCCTGCATCGAATGTTGCTCAGCCTTCCGCAAAACAGGGGAATCAAAGAGTTGGCATTTGAAATTCCTCCTGTAGAAAGAGATAATATCCTTAATTTGCCGCAATTGCGCTGGTATGTTAGAGAAAAAATCAGAATTGAAACAATGCGTAATCTAGCTTCAAACAATAGGGCTATTGGTGAGTTTAACGCTATGGTTGATAACTTTAACTCAAGATGTGGCAATTTCCGTTATAAACAAGGGCTTTTGACACGTGCTCAAGCAGATATTGATGCTATAAAAGACCAAATCATAGCTGATGCGAAAAGAGATGCAAAAGTGCGCGGTTGGTGATTATTGCGACGCTGTCGCAATAATTGAATTTGATTTGCTAATTGGCGAAAAAGTAGATCCAGGAACAAAGCTACAGCGCCGTTACACCTATGGTATAATAACAATGAAAAGTTACTGACTGAAGGAGGTGTGTGGTATGAGCAAACAGGCGATACTTTTGGGCGGACTAACTCGTTTGATTATTGATGAGCTTTGCCAAACCATGCAAACCATCTTCGGCAATCGATGCAAAAAAGTCGTGCTTTATGGTTCTTACGTCCGAGGCGAACAGGAGCCTTATTCTGACATGGACTTCATGGTGATTGTAGATATGAGTGAAGATGAGTTGCGAACGTATGACGATATGGTCTTTGAAAAAAGCTATGAAATTACGCTGAAATATGGTGTCTTGTTGTCAGTGATGACAACAAGCGAGCATCATTTCCTCCACTGGGTCGATGTCCTGCCTTTCTATGACAATATCCGCAAGGAGGGCTTAGAGGTTCATGCCTGCTGAGATCGCAGATTTAGTCAAATACCGCTTGAATAAAGCTGCGGAGGATTTAACCGTTTCAGGCGTCATGTTGGCGGAAACCCATTTTGCAATATCGATCAACCGCTCTTACTATGCAATGTTTCATGCGACGAGAGCGCTGTTGGCCTCAGATCGTTTTGACTCGAAAAAGCACTCTTCAATTATCGGTTACTTTAATCAGAACTATGTTGCAACAGGAAAAATACCGCAAGAGTATCACAAAATGCTTGTTAAAGCATTTACTGTTCGAAATAACGCCGATTACGAAGATTTTTTCTTGGTAAGCCGGACCACGGCTCAGGAACAATATGATAATGCGGGCCGTTTTATTTCGATGGTTACCGAGTATCTTCACGGCATGGTGTAATGCAATTCACAGGAATTAAGAAGACTGGGTGAATATTTATTTCGATTTGAATTCATTGCTTTATTTGGAAATAATGAATGATCGATATGAAGCAGAATCGTTCCCCGTTGACAACCGTTTCGCCCATCAGTTATAATTACGATTAATTCAATCATCCAAATGCGATGAGCAGGAGAAGTACGCGGGAGAAGTTCTTCAGAGAGCCGGGGGTTGGTGCGACCCGGTGAATGGACCAGCCGAAATACACCTGGGAGCAGCAGGCCGAAAATTCGTTGAGTAGGCCGCGCCGGAACGCCTCCGTTATCAAAGGCTAGGGTATCGGATTTTCCTGTACCTGAAGAGAGTGGCTTGCATAGCAAGCAGGGTGGTACCACGGTGATAAATATCCCGTCCCTGATTTTAGGGGCGGGATTTTTTATATCCAAAAATCATTTTGTAGTAAAGTAGCAAAGTAGAATGGAAGGGGAAATGATATCATGATTATCGTAA
>CAZYJK010000092.1:3210-7982 GCA_964647865.1 uncultured Veillonellaceae bacterium
TGTAGTAAAGTAGCAAAGTAGAATGGAAGGGGAAATGATATCATGATTATCGTAATGACAGCAGGAGCAGCCCCGGCGGATATCAACCGGGTCGTCGGCAAGGTAACCGAGCGGGGATTGAAGGTCCATTTGTCGGAAGGCCGGTTTGTCACCATCATCGGTGTGGTAGGCGACAAGAAGTTGCTGCAGGATGTGCCGCTGGAAGCGATGAGCGGCGTGGAAAAAGTAGTGGCGATCACGTCCGGTTACAAACTGGCCAGTCGGCAGTTCAAACCGGAAAACTCGGTGATTGATGTGGACGGAGTGCAGATCGGCGGCAACAAACTGGTTGTGATGGCCGGACCCTGCGCGGTGGAAAGCCGCGAGCAACTTTTGGAATCGGCCGCCATCGTGAAACAGGCAGGCGCGACGTTCCTGCGTGGCGGCGCGTACAAACCGCGCACCTCGCCCTACTCATTCCAGGGCTTGGAGGAGCAGGGACTGAAATTTCTTGCCGAGGCGCGCGAAGTGACCGGCCTGAAAATCGTGACCGAAGTGGTTGATCCGCAGTCGGTGTCAGTGGTCGCCGAATATGCCGATGTGCTGCAAATCGGCGCCCGCAATATGCAAAACTTCCAATTGCTGAAAACGGTGGGCCGGGCCGGCAAGCCGGTGCTGTTGAAGCGAGGCATCGCCGCCACGATCGAAGAATGGTTGAACGCGGCCGAGTATGTGATGAATGAGGGGAATTACAAAGTGATGTTATGCGAGCGGGGCATCCGGACGTTTGAGACGGCGACCCGCAACACGCTGGATCTGAGCGCGGTGGCAGTGCTGAAAAATGCCTGCCATCTGCCGATCATCGTCGACCCCAGCCATGGCACCGGCCACTGGAAGCTGGTGCGACCGATGGCCCGTGCGGCGGTGGCTGCCGGAGCCGACGGCCTGATGATCGAAGTGCATCCGAAACCGGATGAAGCGATGTCAGACGGCATGCAGTCATTGACACCAGAAAATTTCACGGCCCTGATGACAGAAATCGACGGGATTGCCAAAGTGATGGGGCGGAATCAAACATGAGCCGAACACGGGTGGCGATTCTCGGTCTGGGACTGATCGGTGGCTCGCTGGGGCTGGCTCTGCGTCAAGCCGGACCAGAGCAAGTGGAAGTGACCGGCTTTGCCCGGCGGGCGACGACGGGAGAACTGGCGCTGCAGATGGGTGCGGTCGATAAGTTGGCGGATACGCCGCAGGCGGCTGTGCAGGATGCGGACTTCGTTTTTCTCTGCACGCCGGTGCTGCAGATGCTGCCAATGGCAGAAGCTGTCCTGCCTGTGATGAAACCGGGCGCGGTGCTGACCGATGTGGGCAGTACCAAAGGTTGGTTCGTGCAGAAAATCCGCAGTCTGTTGCCGCAGCACATCCACTACATCGGCGGCCATCCGATGGCCGGACGCGAGCGTAGCGGCATGGAGGCGGCCCAAGCCGATCTGTTTCGCGACAAGTGGTTCATTTTCACACCCCTGCCGGACACGCCACCGGCACTGATGGAGCGGCTGCGGCAGCTGATTCAGCTGACCGGGGCCAAAACGGCCGAGCTGGATGAACAAACTCATGACCAGGTGACAGCGGTGATCAGCCATGTGCCGCATGTAGTTGCCGCAGGGCTGGTACAACTGCTCCGCACGCAGAACAATCCGGCGCTGACGGCCCGTTTTATCGGCGGCGGCTTTCGTGATACGACCCGTATCGCTTCTTCGGATGCCGATATGTGGGCGGATATCTGCATTACCAATGGCGAAAACATTGCCGCCGAATTGGACGCGACGGTGAAATTGCTGGGAAATATGGCGACAATGATCCGTGCCGGCGACCGTCAGGGCGTGCATGAATATTTCACCCAGGCGAAGCAACTGCGGGATGCGTTGCTGAATACGGAAAAACAACTAAAATAGCCGAAGGAGAAACCGATGGTTGCCAAAAAGATTGAAATTTCCGGTCATACCCGGTTATATGCCGTGATTGGCGATCCGATCCGCCATTCGTTGTCGCCGCGGATCATGAACAGCGCATTTGCGGCAAATTGTCTGGATGCCGTGTATGTTGCGCTGCCGGTGCAAGAGCAGGATGCGGCGCTGGCAATGGATATGGTCCGGCGTTGCGGTTTGGCCGGGGTCAATGTGACGATGCCGTTGAAACAGGCAATCGTGCCATTCCTGGACCAACTTTCGCCTACGGCGCAGCAGGTGGGGGCGGCAAACTGCGTAATCAACGACCAGGGGGTGTTGACTGGTCACAATACCGATTGCACCGGGTTTCGCCTTTCGTTGTCCAAGCATTTCCCGGCGGCGCCGAATTCGGCGTTTCTGCTCGGGGCAGGCGGCGCGGCCAGGGCAATCGCCGCCGAGCTGGTTCGCTGGGGTTGCCGGGAACTGATGATTTGCAACCGCAGCCAGGCGAGAGCGGAAGAATTGGCAGGCCTTTTCCAGGAACAGGCGGCCTGTCGGGTCGAGGTAGTGCCGTGGGTGCCTGGGCAGTGGCCGCAACTGCTGAATCGTACCGACCTATTTATCAATGCGACTTCCCTCGGCATGGGCGACAACGGCAGTGTGGCCGAGTTGATTGACTGGCGGGCGATTGAGCGACGACCGTTGATTTATGAGACTGTTTACAATCCATTGGAAACAGATCTGTTGACGCGGGCCCGCAAGCATCGTTGTCCGGTTGTCGTGGGTACAGAACTGTTGCTGTGGCAGGCAGCAGCCGGTTTTGAGATCTGGACCGACCAGGTCGCGCCGGTCGCTGTGATGCGCGAAAGTTTGCTGCGCGGCTTGCGTTAGCTGGAGGAATTGCGAACGACCCGGAGAAACCAGGCGGGGTTTCCGGGTCGTTTTCCTTTACAAAAACAGTTAAGTAATTCATGCAAAATGCAGGGGAATTGAACTGAATGCAGAAATATGTAAAGGCAATAATATAGGTAGTAAAATACGGAGGAATTTTCATGGGCTCTTTTGCTTCAGGTTGGTTGCAGCAACAACGGATCGATTTGCAACAAGCGGACAGCTTGCGCGAGATCGGCGAACATAAAGGCAGGGCCGAGCTGTACAGCGTGCATACCCTGCACATCATCCAGTCGCTGCGTCTGATGACGGCCGAACATTCGGCGGCGGCTTCCAGCCGGATGGAGAGCATCCATGCACCGGTCGAACAGTCGAATTACCAACGCCTGATTCTGGAACTGCAGGAATCGGCGACGGGACTGCCGGTTTCTGCCGATACGATCCTGATGATCCATCGCGAATTGTTCCGCGATTCAGGCCGTGACGGCGGCCGGTTCAAAGATGTCGACAACCAGGTTGTGGCGACCCGACCGGATGGTAGTCGATTTGTCTGTTTCCATCCGGTGCCTGCCGGTGATACGCCACGCGCCATCGATCAACTCTGCCGGAGCTATCTGGAACAGGAAAAAACGGTGGAACCGCTGCTGCTAATCGGCGCTTTCATTCTGGACTTCTTGTGCATCCGGCCGTTTTCGGAAGCGAATGGGCGGATGGCCCAACTGGTCGCCCTGTGGCTGATGCATCGGCGCGGCTATGACGTAAGCCGGTTTGTCAGCGTGGAGCGGATCATGGAAGCGAAAAAGAATGAGTTCTTTTTTGCCCAATATCGGTCTTCGGTCGGCTGGCATCAGGCGGAACACGATATTTCGCCGTGGTGGAACTACTGGTTGGATGTGTTGCTGATCTCCTACCGGGAATTCACGAACCGGGCCCGGGCGCTCAGCAAGCGGCGCGGCGTAAAGACCGAGATGGTGTTGGAGCTGATCGATACGATGCGCGACGGGTTCACTATCAGGCAGATCCAGCAGAAAGTGCCAGGCTGCGGCATTGAGTTGATCCGCAAAATATTCAAGGCGGAAAAAGCCGCCGGGCGGATCAAATGCCTGGGTCGCGGGCCAAATGCCTTGTGGAAGAAAAAGAGAACCCGTGATATAATAAAAAGTCAATTGAAGTAAAATTCGGTTACACATAAATTCAAATATAAAGGAGCACGATCAACAATGGTGACAAAAGAGAAGGAACAGGGGTTTTTTGGCAGTCTTGCCTTGAGCCATAAGGTCATGGCGGCCATTCAGGCCATGGGTTTTGAAGAGCCCTCGCCGATTCAGGCCAAGACGATCCCGCCGATCATGGAAGGCAAAGACGTTATCGGACAGGCCCAGACAGGAACAGGAAAGACTGCTGCCTTTGGGATTCCCATCGTGGAAAGGGTGCAGGACCTGCGTCAGGTCCAGGCGCTGATCATGACACCGACGCGCGAGCTGGCGCTGCAGGTGTCGGAAGAGATCGCCAAGATCGGTCTCTACAAAAAAGTGAAAACACTGCCGGTGTATGGCGGACAGTCGATTGACCGACAAATCCGGGCCCTGCACTTCGGTGTTCAGGTAGTCATCGGTACGCCGGGCCGTCTGCTCGACCATATCCGCCGCAAAACGATCAAGCTGGATACGGTGAAGATGCTGATCCTCGACGAGGCGGATGAAATGCTGGACATGGGTTTCATCGACGACATCGAGACGATTATGCAGAACATCCCGCGCGAAGGCCGCCAAACCTTGCTGTTCTCGGCGACGATGCCAAACCAGATCCGATCGCTGGCCGACCGTTACATGAATACACCGGTTTTCGTCACTGTCAGCAAAGAACAACTGACCGTGCCGCAGATCGACCAATTCTATTATGAAACCCGCGAGAAGCTGGACGGGCTTTGCCGGATCCTTGACGCGGGCGATA
>CAZYJK010000093.1:0-7972 GCA_964647865.1 uncultured Veillonellaceae bacterium
GGGTCCATTTTTCCTGCTGTCGGCGGTTTTACAGCACCCGCCGGCTGTAAGGGCGAGGCGGACGCAATCGCTGGCGCACCCGGCGTAGTCGGCGCTGTTCCGGGAGGCGTCGCTGCCGGTTGTTTTTCATCTTTTTCCAACTCTACAAGAGGAAAGTTAGTTTGTGGTTTTGCCGCTTGCTCCGGCTCTTTTGGCTTTGATCCAATGCCTACCTTTTCCAGAAGCGGCTCGGCTTTTTGCAGCAAAGATTCAGCGCCAGTAATCGCTGTTGCCAAATAGCCCCGATAAGGGTCGATTTTCGCATCCATTTCCGGATCAAGCGGAAACCATCGTTGATATAGCCCTGCGACTGTCAAACCAATGATAAGAAAAAAAACGAAAAGAAACTTCAACAAAAGTCGGCGCTTTTTAGGCGCTGGCTTTTGCGGAGTCCCTTTAACAGCCGCTGTAGCAGGTTTCGCTTTTTTCTTTTCCATATATCAGACGACTGCCTTTCTGTTTAAGATTTCACCGATGTCAGGAATTTCGAATATAGCGTTGACCGGCCAGGTCATCCAAAAACGCCTGTTCTTCCTGCAATACTTCCGCCTGGTACTGCTCCAGTTTCTTGTCCCGCAGATTATCCACCACTTTACGTTTACGGGTGGCTTCTTCGAATAGTCTCAGACAAGTCTGCCGTCGGTCTGCCGCTGCCGCAACTTTTACCGCTTGTAGCCTTATCCCTTCTCTTGTTCTATCGATGTAATCCTGAAACATCTTAAGCATCAATAATGAACTCGGCTTTCCCTGTTCCGCCTTGAGCAGGTCGAATGTTTCGACCAGGGTCGTCTCCAATTGTTTCAACCGGTCCTTCTCAAGCAAAAAAACGCGAGTGGCCTTGGCAAATTCAGCCTCAGCCTGTTCCTCGCGAATCTTTCGATAATCCAATAATTTTTGCAGTTTAAAATGAAATCGTTGCATAACGCTCTAACTCCAGTGCTTCATCAACCAACCAATTGCTTCATCCGGGCCAGCGTTTCAGCCAGATCGGCCTGTTCCATCACACCTTGACGCAGAAAATCGCGAATACCGATGTTGCGGTCGATCGCCTGGTCAATTTCAGGATTACTGCCTTTGGCATATGCACCGATGTTTATCAAGTCTTCCGCCTCTTGATACGTCGCCTGCAAGCTGCGCAGCCGTTGCGCCGCCTTGATGTGGTCGGCAGTCGCCACTTCTGTCATGACACGACTCAGACTTGCCAGGATATCGATCGGCGGGTAGTGGTTCTGGGTTGCCAGGCGTCTGGACAAAACTACGTGACCGTCAACAATACTGCGCACATTATCAGCAATCGGTTCATTCATATCGTCGCCATCAACCAGCACGGCATAGAGACCTGTAATTGATCCCCGTTCACCAGTGCCGGAGCGTTCGAGCAATTTGGGCATCATCGCAAAAACCGAGGGAGGATAACCACGCGTCGCCGGCGGTTCACCGATGGTCAATCCCACTTCCCGCTGCGCCATGGCAACGCGGGTCAAAGAATCCATCATCAACATGACGTCCCTGCCCTGATCGCGAAAGTACTCCGCCACGGCAGTCGCAGTATTGGCGCCTTTGATACGCAATAATGCCGGTTGATCGGAAGTGGATACGATGACGACCGATTTTTTCAGTCCTTCTTCGCCCAGATCCCGTTCGATAAAGTCCAGCACTTCGCGTCCGCGTTCGCCAATCAGTGCGATAACGTTGACATCCGCGCTGGTGTTACGGGCAATCATTCCCATCATGGTACTTTTACCAACGCCGCTTCCAGCGAGAATCGCCATCCGCTGGCCTTTTCCCAGCGTCATTAATCCATCGATGGCCCGGATACCCACGGAGACAGGTTCGCAAATCCGGCGGCGAGACAACGGCGGCGGTGGTGCATTCTGGATTGCGTATTCACATTCGGCAACCAAAGGCCCTTTGCCATCAATCGGATTCCCCAGTCCGTCAAGAATCCTCCCCAACAAACTTGGGCCCACTTTTACCCGCAAAAGGTTTCGTGAGGATACCACTTCACTGCCTGGTCCGATCCCCTGCATTTCTCCGAGCGGCATCAATAATACGCGGTTTTCACGAAAACCGACCACCTCTGCCGGTAGCAAAGGCGCATCGATACGCGGATAGATATAGCAAAGCTCACCCAAATTGATGCTGGGTCCATCGGCTTCAATCACCAATCCGATGATTTTGGTGATCTTCCCTTTCATTAGTACCGTTTCCGTACTGTTAATCGCATTAAGATAATGGTCGGCGCAAAAAATATTCACGGCAACATCCCTTGCAACACACGGCGAATCGACTCGAGCTGGGTATCGATCCCGGCTTCGACCGTGCCAAAAGAGGTTTCGATCAAACAACCGCCCTTACCGAGCACTGCATCGGCCATCAAAGTCAAACTTCGCTCGGCTCCGACAACTGTCTGCAAAAGTTGACGCGATTGCAGAATAAATTCATAATCCTCCGGGCTGACATGGATGATGATCTGGTTCTGGTCACGCACCCGTTCCAGTGCGCCGCGGACGAGTCCCAACACCACTGCAGGCCGCTCTTCCACTTCGTCACATATGATCTTGCGACTGATCGCCAGAACGAGTTCGATGATTTTGGGCTCTGCTTCCAGCAAAACCCGACTGGATTCCTGCTCAGCCGCAGCAACCATAGCATTGCAGATATCGGCAGTCTGCTTCAACTGATCTGCCATCTGGCGCTTTGCTTCGTCCAGTCCCTGCTGCAATCCTGTGGCATGTCCCTGTTTCTTTGCGGCCTCTGCCGTAGCCGCTTTGATCCGCTCCGCTTCCTGAGCCGTTTCGCGCTCGGCGCGGACCTTCATTTCATTTATTTCCTGATTTGCTTGCGCCAATAATTCTGCCGCCTGTTGCTTGGCTGCCTGCAACAGTTCTTCGTCCAAACGCGGTTTTGCCTCCAATGAAGGCTGTCCCGCTTCTTCTTCGGCAGAAGAATTGTCAACATCTTCAACCGACTCGATCGATTCAGCTTGTATGCCAGTCAGATCGGCAAAATCATGCATGACGATGACAATGGGGCTGGCAGAAATTTTCGCATCCTTGATGATGCGATTATCAGACGAGGACATCGTCGCCCCGTCCTGTGGAAATCACAATTTCGCCCGATTCTTCGAGACGGCGGATGACTGCGACGATCTTCTGCTGCGCCTCTTCTACGTCGCGTATCCGAACCGGCCCCATAAAGTCGATCTCTTCACGCAACATTTCGGCTGCACGTTTCGACATATTCTTGAAAATTTTGTTTGCCACATCGGAAGATGCCGCTTTGAGCGCCAGTCCCAGTTCCTTGCTGTCGACTTCGCGCAATACCATCTGCAACGCCCGGTCATCAAGCATGATGATGTTTTCAAATACAAACATGCGTTTCTTGATGTCTTCGGCCAATTCGGGGTCTTGCACTTCCAAGCTTTCGACAATCGTGCGCTCGGTCGTTCTGTCGACACGGTTGAGGATTTCGACCACGGCATCGACGCCGCCAGCCGAAGTAAAGTCCTCGGTCGCAAGGGATGACAACTTGCGCTCCAGGATTTTTTCCACATCGCGGATAACTTCCGGCGATGTCCGGTCCATGGTAGCCATCCGCCGGGCCACGTCAATCTGCCGATCCGGTGGCAGACCGGACAATATCGCTCCCGCCTGGTCCGGTTGCAGATAGGACATAATCAATGCAATCGTCTGCGGATGCTCATTCTGGATAAAGTTCAGCAATTGTGCCGGGTCGGTTTTTCGGGCAAAATCGAACGGGCGTATCTGCAGACTGGAAGTAAGCCGGGTAATGATAGCGCTGGCTTTTTCAGCTCCCAGCGCTTTTTCCAGCACATCCCGCGCATAATCGAGGCCGCCTGAGGAAAGATACTCTTTGGCGATGCACATCTCATGAAATTCGTGGATGACCTTATCTTTTTGATCCTGTGTCAATTTTCGCTGGTTGGCGATTTCGAGAGTCAGCTTTTCTATTTCTTCTTCGCCCATATGCTTCAACACCTGGGACGAAAGGTTCGGCCCCAACGTGATCAACAATACGGCGGCCTTTTGTTTGTTGGACATTTCGGCAAGCTGGGCCATAGCTACACTCCCCGATCCTTATTCTTCAGCCAGCCAGGTTTTTAGCAACATGGCGACCTCTTCCGGCTTTGCTTTCGACAGGGTTTCAATCGCATCCAGTTCAGCGTTGCGGGTTTTCTCTTCCGGCGTCAATTCGCGAATCGCATTGATCGCCTGCTCACTGACGCTATCACCATCAACGTCACCAGCCGTCATGCCGCCTTCCAGCGCCAGCACTTCAAGTTCTTCTTCCTGGCGGCGTTTCAATACCCAGAAACCGATCCCGGCAATCAACAGGACAACCGCCGCCCCGGCGCCGATCTTTGTCCATTGCGCCCGCTGCTGTTCCTGCGCCAGGTCTTGCTCTTCTTTTTTGATTTTGTCTGCAATCTCGGTGCTGAACGGAACCGTTTCTACGCTGATTGCATCGCCGCGCGCCGGATTGATGCCGGCAGCTGACGCCACTGCCTTAGCTACGCTGTCCTGCTGCGCCTTGCTGATACTGGCGTCAATCAGGACACCGACCGAAATCCGTTTGATTCCGCCTGGCGCAACCACCGTCTTTTCTTTTGTTTCGTTGATTTCATAGTTGCGGGTCGCATCTTTCTTTTCAAAAGTCGACTGCGAATTTGCATTGCCGGTCACGTACCCGGGAATGTTGGATGTAGTTCCAGGCGGTCCACCGGGTTGCGGGTTGGTCCCCTTGAACGATTCGTTGCTTTCCTGGGTACTGCGCAGAATCCCTTTGTCATCGACCACAGGTTCAAACGTTTGTTTGTCGACGACTTTTTGGTCAAAACTCAATTCCAGGCTGACCCTGACTGCCGCTTTGTTAGGACCCAGTACTTGTTCCAGCAGCGACTCCAGCGCCTTTTGCATCTCATCCTGTTTTTTGCGGGTTAGTTCGACTTGCTTGATATTGATGGTCGCATCCAAGCCCTGCGGATCAACCGGCTCATTCAATACCCTGGCAAAATTGTCCACAACCGTTATGTTTTCAGCCTTGAGACCACGAATGCTATGCGCAGCAAGGTTAACTATCCCCTTCACCTGCTCCGGTGACAGTTTGGCTCGCGGCTTCAGTTTCAACATGATCGAAGCAGTGGCCGGCTTTTCATTGCGTTTATAAAGACTATCCTCCGGCAACACGATATGGACCCTAGCTTTGTCCACTTCGGCCATGCCCTCGATCGTCCGGGTCAGTTCGCCTTGAAGTGCCTGCAATAACTTGACGCGGTTTTGAAACTCGGTGGTGCCGAATTTACTCTCATCAAATATTTCAAATCCCTTGTTGCCACGCGGCAAGCCTTGCCTGGCCAGCTCAAGCCGTGTCTTGTAAACGTCTTTTTGTTGCACGGCAATCGCGGTTCCATTATTGATGATCTCAAAGGGTATTTTCATTTCCTGCAACTTTGCCGCCACGTCACCGGCATCTTTGCTTTCCATCTCAGCAAACAAAGGTACGTATTGTGGCTTGCCACCCACCCAATAACTGGCGGCCAATACCGAAATAAACAGAAGCAACGCAGAGCCCATAATGAGCCAGCGTTGTCTGGGTGAGAAACGCTCCCACAAAGTCTTTAGCTGCTCCCGCAGTTCAGCCATCCTCCATTACCTCGCCGTCATCAGACTTGCATCCGCATCATTTCCTGGTACGATTCCAACATTTTGTTGCGCACCTGGATTGTCAGCTGAAGTGCAACCGCAGCCTTCTCCGCAGCAATGACGACCTGGGAGATATCTTCGATTTTTCCTGTCGCCAAATCCGTCGAAGCCTGGCTGGCCTTTTGTTGCAAATCATTGACGTCTTCCAGAGCATCCATCAACATCTTACCGAATGTTTTATCAGGAGCGGTCGCAACCTTCGCCGCACCGGCCCCTCCGCTTGGCATCATCGGCAATCTAGTCGGGTTAACCGCTTGTATCGGCATCAAATCAACCTCCCAACCAATTTATCCGCTTTATCCGCGGTTATCTGCCTATTTCCAACGCTTTCAGCATCATACTCTTGGCCACATTCACCGCGGTGACATTCGCTTCGTAAGCCCGAGACGCAGTCATCATATCCACCATTTCCGTGATTATGTTTATGTTCGGCAGTTTCACATAACCATCAGCGTCCGCATCCGGGTGCCCAGGTTCATAAATCATGCGCGGCGGTGAATCGTCTTTTCTGATTCCGGTAACCTTGACTCCGTTTAACTGAACGCCGTTCAATTGCATTTGCCGGCTCATCAGCTTGGCAAATTCGCCGCTGCTCGGACGGGGTTCAAATACCACGAACTGGCGTTGATAAGGGCCGCCTTCGGTTGTACGGGTGGTATTGACATTGGCGATATTATTGGAAATCACATCCAGCCGCAATCGCTCCGCCGTCATACCGGAAGCTGCGGCGTCAATCGCGCCAAAAATCCCCATTTCTGTCAACCTCCCTTGATCGCCGTCTTGATGTTGCTATAGTAGCCATTGATACGCTGCGCCACGGTATTATAGAAAATATTGTTCTTGGTCATGGCTGCCATCTCGGCGTCAATATCAACATTGTTCCCATCTGTTCGCAGCGAGGTATTTTCAATCGTGCGAATCTGATTGGGTTCCGGCATTTTTTGCGGCGGCGCCAGGTGTTTAGGGTGCGTCAGAGAGATTCCGCTTTGGCGGGTTTCGCGCTGGGCTACTGCTGCAAGTTCTTCTTCGAAAGAAACTTCCATCCGTTTATAACCTGGAGTATTGATGTTTGCTATGTTATTGCTGATTACCTTATGTCGGAGCGACGAGCCTGCCAACGCCTTCTCCAGCAGATTGATCGGTTGAGATCCGAATAAGCGGTCAAACATGGCAATCACTCCTTTGGTGCAATCATTCCTGCGCCTTCCTACCATACTCTTTCGACATAATTATCATTCGACATAAGTAAAGAATATCCTGCCAGTTGATAGTGAACCACCCTAATGGGTGGCTCACTATCAATAAATATCGCTATTTTTTGAGTTTTTTCAGTTCATCAATCAATTTTTCATTGAGTACTTTAATATAGGTCCCTTTCATCCCGAGCGACTTCGATTCAATGACGCCGGCGCTTTCGAACTTGCGTAGCGCATTGACGATCACCGAACGTGTGATTCCCACCCTGTCAGCGATCTTACTGGCAACCAGCAAACCTTCATTGCCATCCAGTTCACCCAGGATATGCATTACGGCTTCCATTTCCGAATAGGATAGCGTACCTAAAGCAACCTGGATCGTCGCCATTTTTCTTGCGTCATCTTCGATCCGTTCTGTACGGTCCCGCAAAAATTCGATACCGACGACAGTTGCCGCATATTCGGCCAGAATGAGGTCCTCATCGACAAACGGTTCGTTGAATGTAGCGACGATCAGCGTCCCCAAGCGCTCCCCTGCACCATAGATCGGCACGACAGTCGTGAATTTTTCATTGGCGATGCAAGGAGTATCTGTACTGAACGCACACATGCCATTATGCAATGTCAGATTCTCCGACGTCTCAAGCACTTTTGACAACCAGTTTACGTATCGCTCAGGAAAACGTCCGGCTTTCAGGACCTTCTCCATCATCAACGTGCATTCAAATTCATCTACGATGCTGTAGCCAAGAATTTTACCATCCCGATTGACCAGGTAAACATTTGCAGTCATTACTTCACTGAGGGTTCTTGACAAATCGGCATAGGCGATTTTCTCTACTTTTTCCAACAAACGACTGATTTTCCGAGTTTTTTCCAACAATACGCTCGCCATGGGAAATTCCACCTTTCATCTATTCTTTTCGACAATCCGAGGAAAAACTATAAGGACCTTATGCCCTTGGATGTGAATTTCGGTACACAGACAATAGTCTTTCACTGGACACATGG
>CAZYJK010000094.1:0-7730 GCA_964647865.1 uncultured Veillonellaceae bacterium
GGGCGTGCGCGTCGGGGCTACTCCCAGGGCCAGCGGTATCGCTTCTGCCGGGGCGCGGACTCGATAGCGCGGGCGAGGGTGGGCCACTCGCGGCGAAGGCGGCCCTGCCACTGCCGGTGGTGCCAGGCTTGTGGGCCCGGGTCGTCCCACGCCTGCAGGATCAGGTCGAGGGCCGCCAGGCGCTCCCGCTCTTCGGTGGTGGTCACTGGTCGTCTCCTTTCGCGTATCGGGTGAGCATGCGGCGTATGGCGATGCTGAGGGTCTCACCTTGTTGCTCGGCGCGGGCTGTAGCCGCGGTTTTCACGGCGGGGTCGATCCTGACGGTGAGGGTCACGAGGAGGTCGGGCCCGAGGCGTGGTCGACCTGGGCGCGGGGCTGTCCTCTTCTTCTCCACCCAGATAGTTTCGCACGACGAAACTCAGGGTGTCAACACACCACGACCCGCCAACCAACACGCCGCCCGCTCCGCCAGCCGCAGCACCGAATCCGGCGCCACATCAGCGCCCCCCAACACGTGCGCATGCAACGACGCGCCCACCAGGAACGACGCCCGCACCTCGCCGACGTCACGCACCACCACACATAACGCCGACACCAGCGAAGGGCCCGACGCGCCCCAGAACGGCACCGTCACCCCCTGATGCCACGCCCCCTCCATCGCCGACCTGACCATCACCTCCGCGTCCGCGACAAGATCCTCGGTCGGCCACGACACCGACCGCGAACGCACCCCAGCCAACAGGCCAGGGCGGGCGGCATGCGCGACAGCCTCCGCAGCCTCACGGATCAACGCCCGCTCATCCATCATGATGCGGCCTTTGCGTACTTCCCCGACGCGAGACCGCGGATCTTCGCCACGTATGCGCGCGTCTCCGCATACGGCGGGACCCCACCATGCAGCATGACCGCGCCCGGGCCGGCGTTGTACCCCGCCAGCGTCAGATCGAGCAGGTCCCCCGCCACGACGCCCCGCAGCGACGCCGCGATCTCACAGTCGTACCGCGCCTGAGCCATGATTGCGTCCCCCGCGTCGTACGGGGACACGCGCCCGTTCCCGTCGTCGTCGCGGCCGTAAGCGGCCCACGTTCCGGGCATGAACTGCGACAGGCCCTGCGCCCCAGCCGGGCTCACAGCGCGGGGGTTCCACCCTGACTCGGCGTCGATCTGCGCCGCGACCACCGACGCGGGGATCTCCCGGCACACCTGCCCGGCCTTCATGACCCACGACCGGTAATCTGCCGGTATCGCACCCTCGTTGACGCCAGCAGCGGCCGTGTCACACTGCGGCGACCTCGGCGACACGACCGGAGCCGACCCCGCCGCCGAGCCGTCCCCACTACCGCCCTCCTGGGGAACTGCGATCCCCGCCGCAGCGAACCACGCCCGCGGATCCACCGGCGACCCGTTCACGAACACCCCGAAGTGCAGGTGCGGGCCCGTCGAATCCCCCGTGTTCCCCTGCAGCCCGATCTGTGTCCCCGGATGCACCGCGACACCCTGCCGTACGTCAACCCGCGACAGGTGCATGCTCTTGGTGACGATCCCGTCGCCGTGATCGATCTGCACCATCTGCCCCGCGTCACCGGCCCATCCTGCGAACGTGACCGTCCCTGCTGCCGCGGCGACGATCGCCGGCGTCCCGCCAGCGGCGAAGTCGATCCCCTGGTGCAGGGTGCCCCACCGGGGACCGTAGTTCGACGTGAGCAGGTACGGGCCGGTGATCGGGATCACCACGCGCGCCCCTGGCGCTAGCCCGGACGGGCTCGACTGGCACACGCCAGCCGCCGACGCGGTAGGCGCCCCACCACCGCTGCCAGCCTGGGGGATCGCGTACGCGGCCACCACGAACGCCGTGAGCCCAGCAGCGGCCCACACGGCCCGGCGGGTCACGCGGCCCCCGAGTGCATCCCGTGGACCCGCCAACCTTGCCCGCCGTCCTTCATCTGCACGACCACAATCCCGCCCGTCGACAGGGTGATCGTGGCGTTCGCCGACTGCAGCAGCATCTCCACGTGCACGCTCGTGACGGTCGCCGCAGGCACCTCGTCGAGACGGGTAGCCGCCAACTGGGCCCGCAGGGCGGCCTCTCCGTACGCGCCCGCGTCAGCGACCCACGCGTCGTGCGACTCCTTCGTGTCGGGCCGCTGCCGAGCGGACAGCCACACCTCGGCGAACTGGCGGGCGACCTGATCGGGGGTAGCCGTCGCTGGCATTGGCAGGCTGCCCGTGGGGGAGGGGCTGGTCGTCTTCCCCCAGATCGGGTCGCCCGTCGCCAGATCGGATGGGGCGTGAGTTGGCGCAGTCGGGGTCGGCTCCGGTGTGGTCGCGCCCTGGAATCCGAGCACGACACCGGTCAGGGCGACCGTGGCCGCGAACCCGAAGACCACCAGCACCGTGACGGCCACGACCGCCAGCCGCCGCCGCGACCACGTCACCCAACGCAACGCCTTGCGGGTCATCGCTTCTCCCCTCCTGGACGGAACAACTTCGCCGCGCCCCCGCCGCTACCGGGCCGCGCGGCGACGACCACGGCAGCGGCGGTAGCAGCCGGGCCGGCCGGGAGCGCACGCGCGACCTTGTACAACTGGGCCGCCTGGCCTGCCTTCTGCGCGCTGCTGCGGACTACCTCGCCGCGGACGACGCGTCGCGTGGCCAGCTCTGATCCCTTGGGTGCTGGGGCGACACGGGCCGGGTCGCGGGTGAGCTCCGCGCGCATGCTGCTGGCACGCACTGCGGCCAACGGGCGCGCCGCGGGCTGATGCCGCGGTGGGACCGTCGCGGCGCGGCCAGCAGACCGCAACGGGCCGGCGTGCAACGGGTTCGACGAGCTTCCCGGCGCTGACGGGACGCTCGCGCGGCGCGTACGCTGCGCCGACTCGCCAGCCGCTGCCGCACTAGCTGGCAGCGCCGTCTGCTCCTCCGGTAGCGGCGCGGCCTGCGGGCCACCGAACCTGGCATACCGCGGACGCCCCCACCCAGGCCGTTGACGCTCACCCACCGGCGGGTACTTCGGGCCTGTGCGCCCATCCCACGGCCGCTTCGCCTTCTCCTTCTTACGCGCCTCCGTCCGCACCATCCCCAGACGGGCCATCAGCGCGTGCAGACCGATTGCCAGCATGATCAGCGCGGCGACCTTCACCATCGGGTGCCACTCGTTCGACGGCGACATGATCCCCCCGACCCCACCAGCGAGGAACACCACGTACGCGAACCCGAACGCGACAGCCTTCGCGATCGCGCCCGCGACCCATGTCACGACCTCCATCGCGAAGCCCTGCCACCGCGGGACCTGCGCCACCAACGCGACCGCCGGGGCCGCGCCGATACCGATCCGGGCGACGACCATCGCCCACGCCATCCGCGCCAGGCAGTACAGCAGGTACCCGACCGCTGCCACGGCAGCGAGAAGACCCGCCCCGGCGTGCCCGAGCCGCTCGTCCGTGGAGTTCCCCGCGAGGTGGACGTACGCCTGCGGGTACTTCGACTCGACCTCCCGCGCGACGGCCTTGTACTGGCCCCGCTTCTCGTCCATGATTCGTGACGCCTGGGACGGGTCGGCGTCGATCCGGGCCTGTTCCTCGCGGGTGAGGGCACCGGCGGCGAACAGGCGGGGCCCGAACTCCTCGGCAGCCTGCGCGTGCCCGAATGTCTCTGCGGCCCACGTCGAGTAGAGCACCTGCGACGTCAAGTTCGCCGCGACAGCATCCGCTGGGGGACGCTTCACGTCACCGGTCGCTGTCGACCCGACGTCGTTCGCGGCAGAGAACGCGGTCGCGATCCCCCTATCGACGGCGCCGGCGACCGTCAGCGTGTACCCGATGGCGAGGAACCCGGCGAGGACGACTGCCGCAGTGAACGCAGACTGTTTCATCGCGCCGGACACGTCGCCGTGCTTGTGGCGGGACAAGATGATCACGCCAGTCATGGCGAGGGCGACGCCGAGGAGGGGAAGGAACAGGCCGTCGCCGAGGATCCGCAACGCCTGCTGCTGCAGGGGGTCCCACAGGGACCCGATGGACCCCTCCATGAGAACACGGGTGAACCGGACGGCGGTCGCGATGAGCACGGTGGAGGCGCCTACGGCCGCGTTGGCGAGGTCATTCGGGGCGTCCCACACGCGGGCGGTGTCGATGCACCCGGGGTCGAAGATGACGGCCTTGTACCCGGCGTACCCGTATACGTCGTACAGGGACGTGCCGGATCCTTCCTCGAATGGGTCTCCGGTCTTCGGCTCGGCAGGTCCGGGGTCGATCCACGCGGACAGGCCCGACGTAGGCGATGCCGGGGTCGGTGGCCGCAGGCAGTCTTGCCCGGTCGGGAGGGCCGCCACTGATGCGACCGCGGTCGACGTGCTGGCGAGTAGCGGCAGGGTCAGGACCGCGAGGATCACCAGGATTCGGGCGAGGGCGCGCATCACGCGACTCCGGAGAAGATGCCGTCGGCCTCGTCGTACGTGCCCTCGCCTTCGGGGTTGGTGTCGAGGGCGGCGAGCAGCGCGGGGTCCCACCAGTCGCGGTCGACGTACACCTTGCGGACCCGGTCGCGCCAGTCGCGGACGACGAACTCGCCACGTTCGAGGCCGGTGATTACCTCGTGGTAGCCGGAGTCTCCGCGCAGGCCGAGGAGGGGCAACGCGTCGCGGGCTGCGGCGTCGTCCATGCGGCCGATGAACGCGGACCCGATCAGGTTCCCGATCTGTGCATCCAGCTTGGTGAGCGTGTTCGGGTTCTGGAAGATCAACGCGACGAGGGCGTGCCACTTGCGCGAGTCGAAGGAGGAGCGGACCGCGAAGGAGGAGAACGAGCCCGCCCCACCGGTGGAGATCCCGAGCTCGTCGAGGAGGACAGCCTTGGGCTTGCGGTCGGCGTAGATGGTCCGTGTCGCGAACCGGGCCCCCAGGTTCAGGATCGGCACCGACGCGAGCGCCTGCCGGGACCACAGGGATCGGTCCGGCTGGTCCTTCGGCGGCAGGGCGAGGCCCTCCATCGTGATGACCGTGAGCGCCGCCTGCTCCATGAGGCGCTTGCCGGGCTCGTCGTCCACGTCCTTGCGCGGGTCGGGGAAGACCAGCGCGCCGTCCTTGAGCTGGGCCCGAGCGCGCAGACGCTCCGCGATCGCCCGGCCGACGTCGCCCATCGCTTCGAGCCGCGCGACGATCTGCCACGGGTCCGTGCCGTAATCACCGCCGACGTCGGTCACCGCCGACTCGATGGTCCCCTGGATGGCGCCGGTCCGGTCACCGGAGACCATCGCGTACGGGAGCAGGTCACGGAATGAGTCGATGGCCAGCTCCATCCGCTCCGCGCGGGCCTCCTCCACCGCCAGCAGGTATTCGGCGTCGGTGTCGTAGTCTCCTGGGCGCGGGTCAACGACCATCAGGTGTGGCACGAGGACACCCCGGTGCGCGCCGGTCAGGGACAGGTGACGGGCGTTGTCGCGCAGGTGCGGCAGTTCGCAGAGGCGGGACCACGGGCCGGACGGGTCGTACCCGACGGTGCGGATTCCGCGGGAGGCGATGAAGTCCGCCAGCGCGCCACCAAGGGTCGACTTCCCCCCGCCCGGATCGGACCCGATAGCGACCAGGTTGGACCGGTTCCGCTTCGTGCCGCCCAGCGGGTCGAACACGAATACGTCGTGGCTGCCGGCGATGTTCCCGATAAGCAGACCCGTCGGGTCGCCCGCGCTGGATGTCGCGTTCGGCACCCCGGACGCGAAGAAGTACCCCGGCATCTGTGTCACGTGACCCGACACAGGGCACTCCTCGCCGGGGATGAACGCCCGGTAATAGCCGTACTGCCCGTGGTCGTGGGCCAGCTTCATCCCCTGCTGGCGGGCGGCAGTCACGGTCAGGTCAGACGCCGTCTCCAACGCTTCCTCTTCGGTTTCCCCGGTCACCGCGAACATGACGACGCCGCGCAGACGAGCCGCGACTTCGCGTGTCCCGTTCTGCACCTCGTCTTCGACCTCGCGGGCCCGGTCGATACCGCGCAGCACCCGCGCTGGCGGGTCGTCGTTGTGCTCCTCGTGGTGCTCGGCGATGTTCTTCGCGCGGCGCCTGTCTAGCTCGGCGGCGCCCTTCAAGTCGCGCCCGTCGACCACGTCAGCGACGACGCAGTACTCGACCGGGAACTCAAGGGACCCTGCCCACGCCAGGAACGGGGCCAGGTCCCCACGGGCCGTGTCCCTCTCCTCGAAATCGTCCACGTGCAGCACCGCCACGTGCGTCGTGTACTGCCGCGACTCCCGGTTCGTCCGCAGGACCGTCGTTGGCGCGTACGGCGCCTCCGTCGCGTACACCGGGTTCGTGAACCCGGGCACGTCGTCGAGGCTGATCGCGTGACGGTCGTGGTGCAGCAACGCTGCAGGCACGGGCGCGCCCATCCCGGTCGACGCGTGGATCACCCACCGCAACTCCGACGCCGACAGTGGGCGGGCGCCGAACCCGGGCCGGGCTACCGCCGTCGTGATCTCCCGCAGCTCCCGCCGCACCCGGTCGAGCTCACCCTGCGATGCGGTCGCCGGCTTGTCGCCGGCGACGATGGCCAGGTCCGTGGGGTGCTGCAGCTTGTACGTGGATACGAGGACCCCGAGCACGGACGCGGACCGCCGCGCGCCGAGCTCGATCGTGTGCATCTGCGCCGCGTCGACGAGATCCTCGAACGAGCGGCCCTGCGCGGGGTAGAGCCTCTTCGGGGAGTCCTCGTACAGTCGCTTCGCGTACTGCTGGTGGGGGAACGGCGCGTGCAGGCCGCGGAGCCAGATCCGGTGGCCGGCGAGGTCGGCCCACCGATACGTCTGGTCGGTCATCGTCGCTGCGCGGCGTTCGGCGGTCTGCAAGGGCCAGTCGACGCCGTCGAGGAGGTAGAACGCCCAGATCCCGTCGGGGGTAATGGCGAGGTTCTTGTAGGCGGCGCGAATCCGCAGTTGCGCGGGGGATGCCGGGTCGGTCGTGTCGGGTTCGCTGGTGTCGGTGTTCGTGTTTCGCCAGGGGATGGGGAGACGCACTGGGGTCACTCCTCGATGAAGGTGGGCGGGTCGATGCGGCGGACGCGGGTGTCGCGCGTCTCAAGCCACAGCCCGGCCGGGTCCGTTGACATGTGGATGCGAGGCTGCTCGTCGCGGGGCGCGGATGCCTCCATGAGGAGCACGTTTACGTGGTGCTTCAGGGGACGGGTCGCGGATACGACGCGGCCGACGCGGCGGGTGACGATGACACCGGCGGTGATGCCGATGAGCGCGGCCGTCAGAGCGGTGACGAGCCACCCGCCGGGACCGGGCATGACCGCGGTGAGGAGGGGCCGCGGGGCGAGGACGAACGCGACCACAGTGAACGCTGGGCACAGGAGAAGCCCCATGATCCAGGCGCGGCCGGATGCCTCGAACGGCCACGGTGAGTTGACGGGGCCGAGCCAGATGAACTGCTGTCGGCGGGCCGCGTCGTCGGTTGCGACGATGGCCACGGGTCAGCCCTTGACGAACAGGGAGACGATACCGGTGGCGAGGCCGACGACGATGCCTCCGATGCCGAGGGCGACCCAGAACAGGCCGATGAGGCCGACGCCGGACTGGGACGCGGCCTTCTTGAGGTCGCCCTTCTTGGACTGGGACATGATCACGAGGCCCAGGAAGATCGACAGGATGGTCGCGCCGAACACGAGGATGCCGATCAGTGCGGCTGTGTTGAGCCAGGACGGGACGCTGATCTGGTCAGCGGCGGTAGCGACGATGAG
>CAZYJK010000095.1:0-7706 GCA_964647865.1 uncultured Veillonellaceae bacterium
TTGACGCCAGGCCACCCGGAATACGGCATGACAGTAGGGGTGGAAGCGACCACCGGTCCGCTCGGACAGGGCTTTGCGATGGGAGTCGGCATGGCGGTCGCCGAAAAGCAATTGGCGGCGGTGTATAACAAACCGGGGTTGCCGATTGTCGACCATTTCACTTATGCACTGGTATCCGACGGCGACCTGATGGAAGGCGTCTGTGCCGAAGCCGCTTCATTGGCGGCAACGCTGGGATTAGGCAAATTGATATATCTTTATGATGATAACCATATTTCGATCGAGGGCAACACAGAGCTTGCCTTTACCGAAAATGTACGACTGCGTTTTCAGGCATATGGCTGGCAGGTAATCACTGTGCCTGACGGCAATGATCTTGGCCTGATCGAGGAAGCGATCAGGTTGGCGCGCGAAGACAAAGAGCGTCCTTCGCTGATCGCGGTGCGGACGCAGATCGGGTTCGGCAGTCCCAAACAAGGCACCGCAGCGGCGCATGGCGAACCGCTTGGCAGCGAAGCGGCGGAAGCGACCCGGCAGACGCTGGGCTGGCCGCCGGAGGCGCGGTTCCATGTGCCGGAGGAAGCTGCGGCGCATTTTGCCAAAGCACTGGAACGCGGCGGCGACTACGAAGAAAAATGGCAGGCGCTGTTCGCTGAATATCAGAAACAATATCCTGAAGAAGCCGCGCAGTTCCACAATGCGATGAATGGCATCCTGCCGCGCGATTGGAAGGAAAAGATCCCCCTGTTCGGTGCCGGTGCGATGGCGACGCGTGAATCGTCCGGCAAGGTGATGAACAAACTGGCTGCCGTGTTGCCGCAGCTCGTCGGCGGGTCAGCCGACCTGGCGCCATCCACCAAGACCTGGCTGGACGGATTTGCCGCGTTCGGCGCAGCCCAGCCAGAGGGGCGAAATCTGCATTTCGGTATCCGTGAGCATGCGATGGGATCGATCGTCAATGGTATGGCGCTGCACAAGGGTCTGATCCCTTACGGCGCAACCTTCTTCGTATTTTCCGATTATATGCGCCCGGCGCTGCGGATGGCGGCGCTGATGCAGACCCATTCGATCTTTGTGTTCACGCATGACAGCATTGGCGTGGGGGAAGACGGCCCTACCCACCAACCGATCGAACATCTGACAGCTTTGCGGGCGATTCCCGGCCTCACCGTCATCCGTCCGGCTGAGGCGAACGAGACCCGCGGCGCCTGGCTGCTGGCTGTGGAACGCAAGAAGCCGGTGGCACTGGTGCTGACCCGGCAGAAACTGACCACGTTGGACCAACTCGCCAACGAAGCTGCTGTAGGCGTGGCGTACGGCGCATATATCGTCAAGGATGCACCGCAAAAGAACCCGCAACTGATTTTGCTGGCCAGCGGTTCGGAACTGGAAATCAGCCTGAAAGCGGGAGAAGTGCTTGCGCAGCAAGGAATCCGGGTGCGGGTCGTATCAATGCCGTCCTGGGAATTGTTTGACGAGCAGACGGAAGATTACCGTCGCCGCGTGTTGCCTGCCGGCGTGCCGGTACTGTCTGTCGAAGCGGGGATCACGTTGGGTTGGCAAAAGTACACCGGTGCACAGGGCGACTCGCTCGGTATCGACCACTTCGGTGCTTCGGGGCCGGGTCCGCAGGTGATGGAGAAATTCGGTTTCACTGCTGAAAATATCGTGAAACGGGCGCTGGCATTGCTGAAATAGGCTGAGTGCCAAGAAGCGGGGAGGTTGCCTATGGCGGGAAAATACATCATTGTTGATGGCAGCAGCCTGATCCATCGGGCATTCTACGCTTTGCCGACAATGACGACTTCAAACGGGCAGTTCACCAATGCGGTGTTCGGCTTTACCAATATGATCGTCAAGCTGATCGCCGATCTGAAGCCGGCCGGCATCGTGGTGGCGTTCGACAAAGGCAAACATACCTTCCGCAATGAGCAGTACGCCGAATACAAGGCGCAGCGCAAACCGACCCCGTCGGAGCTGTCCGAGCAGTTCCCCGCCGCCCGCGAAGTGCTGGAGGCGCTGGGAATCACCGTGCTGGAAATCGCAGGGTTTGAAGCGGATGATATCATCGGCACACTGGCCGCCAAAGCCGGTGCAGACCAGGAAATCCTGATCGTGACAGGCGACCGGGATGCATTGCAACTGGTCAGTCCGAATGTGCGGGTGTTGCTGACGAAGCGAGGGATTTCTGAATTTGAGGAAGTCGATCCGACGGCGCTGACGTTCAGTTATGGCCTTACACCGCAACAAGTGATCGAGATGAAGGGCCTGATGGGCGATGCGTCGGACAATATTCCCGGCGTGCCCGGAGTGGGCGAGAAAACCGCAAAGAAACTGATCGATGATTTTGGCTCGATTGACGGGGTTTATGCGAATATTGACCAGATCGCCGGGGTGAAACTGAAGGAAAAACTGCTGGCAAACAAGGAAATGGCCTATCTGTCGAAACAATTGGCGACAATCGAATGCAACGTGCCGATTCCGGCCGATATTTCGCAGTATAGCGTAAATCCGAACATGGACAAGGTCCGTCAGGTTGCCGAAAAATATGAGTTCCGCGCATTGCAGGGCAAGATTGCCAGCTGGATTTTCAGCGGGGCAGCAATAGCCGAAACGGCAGCGGTAACCTCAGTCGCGCCGGAATTGCCGCTATGCCGCGAGCTTGTCGGCGCGGCAGAGTTTGCTGCCGTGGCGCAGCAGGTCCGTCAACTGGGAACCTTGTTTTTTTTGGCAGACTATGCCGGAGAAAAACCGGTCGACGCTTTTCGCGGTGCAGAGATGGTGGCAGGCGGCGAAACCTGCCATGTTGCAGTGGATACGCCGGCATGGGTCGGATTTATTGGTCTTTTGGCCGACGCAGCGCTGCCCAAAGTCACCCACGACGCCAAGAAGGTGTTCAATGTCTGTCAGGCCAAAGGCATTGACTTTGCCGGCCTGCAGTTCGACACGATGGTTGTCGCCTACCTGATCAATCCAACCGGCAGCGATTATTCGCTCGAACAGCTATCAGCCGCAGTGCTGCCGGAGCTGTATGTCCGGCAACAGGCAAAGCTGGACGAAATCGGCGCCACAGAGCTGTGGCAGACGATCGAACTGCCGTTGATCGAAACATTGTCGTTGATGGAAACACAGGGAATCCAGCTCGACAGAGTAGCGCTCGATGCGATGGACAAAGAAATCGCCGCCCGGATTCAGGAATTACTGGCGCAAATCTATGAATTGGCCGGTGAGTCGTTCAATGTGAATTCGACCAAGCAACTTGGCGTGATCCTGTTTGAAAAACTGGGCCTGCCGGTGGGAAAAAAGACGAAAACAGGCTATTCCACCGATGTGGAGGTGCTGGAGAAACTGGCCGGCGCTCACCCGGTGATTGATCAGCTGTTGGAATACCGGATGCTGACCAAACTGAAATCGACCTATCTGGATGGGCTACGACCGCTGATCCGACCAGAAACCGGTCGGGTTCACACACACTTCAATCAGACAGTCACTGCGACGGGTCGACTTTCCAGCTCGGATCCCAATCTGCAAAACATTCCGATTCGCACGGAGCTGGGGCGTAAAATCCGCAGCCTGTTTGTGCCGGGAGAGGGTTATGATCTCTTGGTTGCCGCCGACTATTCGCAGATTGAGCTGCGTATCCTGGCCCATCTGGCCGGCGACCAGAACATGATCCGCTCGTTTTTGGCCGGTGAGGACATCCATACACGAACAGCGGCGGAAGTGTTTGACCTGCCGATCGATCAGGTCAGTGCGGAGTTGCGCTCACGGGCCAAAGCGGTCAATTTTGGCATCGTCTACGGTATCAGCGACTACGGCCTGTCCCAGGGAATCGGCGTCAGCCGTAAAGAGGCCGCTGAGTATATTGCCGGCTATTTTGCCAGATATCCGGCGGTGAAGAATTTTATCGATACTACGATTCTGGAAGCGCGGATGACCGGTTATGTCAGCACATTGTTCGGTCGACGGCGCTACCTGCCGGACATCAATAGTCACAATTTCAACCTGCGTTCGTTCGCCGAGCGGACCGCCATGAACACGCCGGTGCAGGGAACGGCTGCCGATATCATTAAAAAAGCGATGATCACCGTTCAACGTGAACTGGCGGAAAAGGGCTTGAAAAGCCGGATGCTGCTGCAGGTGCATGACGAATTGGTGCTGGAGGTTGTCGCGGCTGAACTGCCGGTTGTGAAGGCGCTGTTGAAGGATGCGATGGAAACCGCCGTGCAATTGTCAGTACCTCTGTCGGTCGATGTCAAACAAGGGCCCAATTGGGCCGAGACAAAATAGGGAGTTGCAGTTATGCCCGAATTGCCTGAAGTCGAGACAATCTGCCGTTCGTTGCGCGACCATGTGGTCGGCCGGACAATGGCGGAGGTCGAAATTCAATTATCGCGCTTAATTAAATGGCCTACACCGGAAGATTTCCGGTCTATCATGACAGGGCGCACCATCGAGGCGCTGGAGCGCCGTGGCAAATATCTGCTGTTTCAGTTAAGCGGCGACTGGGTGCTGGTGGTTCATCTGCGGATGACCGGCCGGCTCTATTATCGCGCCGCCGATGCTGCCGCAACCGGTTCGCCGCGGGTCGTGTTCCATTTTGCGGGCGGCGATGCGCTGGAGTACTACGATACGCGAACGCTCGGAACTTTGTACTTGCTGCGGCAAAACGAACTGAGCCGGATTTACGGCCTGAGCTCTTTGGGGCCGGAGCCGCTGACAGCGGAGTTTACGCCCGAGTACCTGACAACCGGGCTGGCCAAGCGTAAAGGCAAGATCAAGAGTGTGCTGCTGGATCAGGCTTTTATCGGTGGGCTTGGTAATATCTATGTGGATGAAAGTCTGGCCAGGGCGGGGCTGCACCCTGAGCAACGGGCTCATGAGTTGACCTTGCCAGAGGTAGCCAGACTCCACGAAGCGATCAATTTCGTCATTGACAAAGGTATCTGCGGCAATGGCACGACGTTCCGCGATTATCTGGACGGCATCGGTAACAAAGGTGAGTTTCAGAACGACTTGTGCGTCTACGGCCGCAAAAACTTGCCCTGCCCGGCCTGCGGCACACTGATCGTCCGTACCGAGGTCGGCGGTAGGGGAACGCATTTTTGTCCGCAGTGCCAGCCGGAGCGCAAATGAATGCAGGCAGACCCTTGCGAGTAGGCCTGACTGGCGGCATCGCCAGCGGCAAAAGCACGGTTGCTGAAATGCTGCGGCAACTCGGCGCAGTGGTCATCGATACCGATCAGATCGCCCGCGAAGTCGTGCAACCCGGTTCGCTAGCGCTGCAGTCTTTGCGAGAGCGATATGGCGAATCAATTCTCGATGACGATGGATCCTTGCGTCGCGAGCAACTCGGCGAGATTGTGTTTGCTAGTCCGGCCGAAAAGGAATGGCTTGAGCAACTATTGCACCCGCTGATCAAGGCGCGCGCCGACGAACTGGCGCAACAGGCTTCCGAACAGGGGACCGCGGTCGTGGTGTTTGATGTGCCGCTATTGCTTGAATCCGGCTGGGATAAAAATGTCGATCAGGTCTGGGTCGTTTATGTGCCACCGGTAGTGCAGCGGCAGCGGCTCGCTTTACGTGACGGTTTTTCTGAATCAGCCGTTTCGGCCCGGTTGGCTGCGCAATGGCCGATTGACAAAAAGGCGCAACAGGCTGATCTGGTGATTGATAATGCAGGAACGTTGGACCAAACCAGGCGACAGGTCGAAACTGCCTGGCAGGCGGTCAGGCAGTACTGCCGATAAATATTAGAACGATAAGGGGCGCGAATAGCAGTGCGGAAACTGTTTGCAAAATTGATGCTGATCGCCCTGAGTGTTTTGGTGCTGGCGGCTTTTTCCGGGTGCAGCAAAAAGCCCGAAAAAGCTGAACCTCGAACAAGCACGCTGACTGCTGGCGGCAAGATCAGCGTTGGCAGCGCAATCGAGCCGGAAACATGGAATCCGCTGATCAGTGAATTGGCTGCGGTGCAGGATGTCGGGCGGTTGGTGTTTGCCGGACTGTTGCTGCAGAACGAAAAAGGCGAATGGATAGCCGATCTGGCGCAAGAAGTGCCGACGCAGGCCAACGGAGGGATCAGCGCTGACGGGCTGACTTGGACGTACCGGTTGAAACCGGATTTGAAATGGCAGGATGGCCAACCGATAACGGCGCAGGACATCCGCTTCACTTTTGATTTCATTCTGAAAAACCGCCAATTGGTCCCCTGGCGTGAAGGCTATGAAAAAATACTGTCGGTGAATGTCGTAGACAGCGCAACGGTAATTGTTCGGTTTGCCGAGCCATATCCGCATGCAATGCGACTATTCCCGTTCGTGCTGCCGGCCCATCGCGGCGCGGACCTGGCGGATGTCCGCCAGCAGAACTTCAACCGGCTGCCGGTAGGGGCGGGACCCTATGTGCTGAAGGAATGGCGGCAAGGCGATTCGCTGCTGTTCGTCGCCAACCCGCTTTATCATCGGGGTAAGCCGAACCTCGACGAAATCAACTACAAAATCGTACCGGACCGACAGATCGTGCTCAGTCAACTGAAAATCGGTGAAGTCGACCTGGTCAACAATATTGCGTTTGATCAGCTGGAACAACTGCTTTCGGTGACAGGCGTCAACACGTTCCTGACCCGCGGCGTAGTGTGGGAACATCTTGACTTTAACACCGACAACCCGTTGTTTACTGATGTCAGGGTACGTCAGGCGATATCCTTTGCGATCGACCGAACGGCGCTGATAGAAAAAACCCTGAAAAATGCCGGATTTCCAGCCTATACTGATATTCATCCCTTGTCCTGGGCCTATGGCGCCAATCTGACCTTTCCGGCCAGAAATCTGCCGCATGCCAGGGAATTGCTGGCTGCCGCCGGTTGGCGGGCCGGCGCTGACGGCATTTTGTCGAAAGAAGGTCGCCGGATGTCATTTTTGCTGACACTGCCTGCAGGCGAACGGTTTCGTCAGCAGGTGGCGGAAGCATTGGCGGGCCAGTTGAGGGAAATCGGCGTGGAGATGCGCCTGCAACCCGTCGAACGCAGGCAGTTCTTTGCCGATGTGTTGCCAAACCGTCGGTTTGCTGCTGCCAGCTTTGCCTGGGTCAACAGTACGGAACCGGACAACTACGACTTCTGGCATTCACGGCGGATCCCATCGCCGGCCAACCGTTTCAGCGGCAAGAATTACGCCGGCTGGAAATCAACGGAAGTCGATGTATTGCTGGATTCACTCCGCCGCGGCGATTCTCAGGAATCCCGGCGCGAAGGCTATCGTCGACTCCAGGAACTGCTGCTGACGGAAGCGCCGGTCATTCCGCTTTATTATCGGGCTGACGTAGCGGCTGCCAAGCGTAGCATCGAGTTTTTCAAGCCCAATCCGTTTTCGGGAAACTTCTGGAACGTTTGGGAGTGGGGTCTGCGCTAAAAAAACATGAAAAACTGACGGAATCTGCGAAAAATCGCCTTGACGGGACCAATGGCAGTGTGGTAACATATTTCTTGTCAGTAAAAAACGTGCGGTCGTGGCGGAACGGCAGACGCGCTAGCCTCAGGAGCTAGTGGGGGCAACCTCGTGGTGGTTCAAATCCACTCGACCGCACCAATTAAAAACTGACATTTTTTATATCGATGCGGTCGTGGCGGAACGGCAGACGCACCAGCTTGAGGGGCTGGCGGGGGCAACCTCGTGGTGGTTCAAATCCACTCGACCGCACCAATG